>NZ_JBGCAQ010000010.1:0-317970 GCF_041261405.1 Streptacidiphilus sp. EB103A
CCGCTCTTTCATGCCCACCCCACCACCAGCACCTGCGTGCGAGGCATCACCCACACCGAGACAGCCGAACGCCAATCGCTTCACCACCACGCTCTCATTCCGTCAGGGTTCCCTGCTGCGACCCTGCTACGCCTTCGCCGCAGATAGGCGTTGCGGAACGATGGCCGGAGTCCGAGAGGGTGCGCGAGGTACGGGGGTCCCGCTCGACCCATGCCGGGATCCCCGCACGCAGCGTAGCCGCCGACCAGGCACCAGTGTCATGATGCACGGCGAGCGGTTCGCGCCGTCGGGTCGCTCAACGGGGGACGGGGAACCTGGCATGGTCGTGAAGGGAAATGCCGCGCGACGGCGGGGCGGGACACTGCCCGGGAGCCGATTCGTAGCCTCAGGCATCTTCCTGATTGTCGCGCTGATCCTCTTGGGCTCCGGGCTACTCAACCTCGGCCCCGACTGGGCCGCCCACACAGGGCACGGCAATCCTGGGACCTTCACCGCCAAGTACTACCAGTGCAACCGGGGCGACTGCCGGTGGTACGGAACCTTCCAGCCCACCGACACGCTGACCGTGCCGCGCGACGATGTCGGGATCGTCGGCGGGGCTCACATCAACGGCGGCTGGTCACAGGTCCCCGCGGTCGACACCGGCGACTGGTCCTACGTCTATGCCAAGGGCGGCGGGGACCAGTGGGAAGGCTCCGTTGCCATGGTGTCGGTCGGCGCTGTCGTCTTGCTCCTGTGGCTGTGGTTCGTGGTCGCTCGCCGTTTGCTGCGCCGGCGCCGCGGGCGAGTCGACGGCAGAACCTGATCGCGCGCCGAAGCATCTTGCTGTGATCCCCCGCGCGGGTGATCGTTCCGGGCGCAGCGTTGGGGTCGAACGCGCGGTTCGAAGTCCAGCTGTACCAGCAGTCCGAGGACCAGGGCGATCAACACCCCAAGGGTCCGGGCTGGTGCGGACCCTGTGATCCCGGACAGGGAGCATTATGGCCAGCGGCACCGTGAAGTGGTTCAACGCCGAAAAGGGCTTCGGCTTCATCGCCCAGGACGGCAGCGGCCCGGACGTCTTCGCCCACTACTCCAACATCAACGCCCAGGGGTACCGCGAGCTCCAGGAAGGCCAGAAGGTGACCTTCGACATCGCGCAGGGCCAGAAGGGCCCGCAGGCCGAGAACGTCACCCCGGCCTGACCCGACCGCGCAAAGGCCCCGGCTGCCCGTGATGGGCGCCGGGGCCTCCGCGAGGCCGACTTGTTCGATCAGCCGCTCAACTGGCGGGCCGCCTAGTTGACCCAGGCCCCGGGGCCCTCGGCACCCGAGGTGCCGTCGTAGACCCAGACTCGGAGCTTGTGGACGCCGTCGTTGTGGTAGAGCGGAGTCGTCAGGCCACTCGACCACTGCGTGAACTGCACGCCACCGGTGTTGACGTTCGTCGCCTCCAGGATGACTTGGCAGTTCGCGTCGCCTTCGACGATCCCGTCGGCCCAGTTCCAGCTGTTGCCGTTGGAGACAATCCAGGCGTGGCAGTTCTGGGTGACCGTGTCGCCGCCGAAGTAGTAGGTGCTGCTGGCGTTGGCGGTCCCGCCGAGGCCGATGGTGGCCCCGCCGGCGAGGGCGAGGGCAGCAGCGGCGATGGTGATGGTGCGTCGGGTCTTGCGGAGTCTGAGCATGGGTTGCTGTCTCCCGTTCGATGGTTGGCCTCCACCCCCGTGGGGAGGCCGGTAGCGGCGGCTGGTGGGGCCGTACGCATGCCAGTCTTGGCCACCGCCAACTCCCTCCCCAAGGTTTCCGGTTGAACCCAGTTGGACCCGGTTGAACCCGGTTACGTGCCCTCGCGATGCCGGCTCTCGGGACCCAGGGGAACGACGCCCGTCGGGGTGGACACGGGGGCGCCCGAATACTCGCTCACCGGGCATGAGTAGAACATCGCCCCGGCCTGACCCCCCGGCGCCCCGCACAAGCCGTGCAGGGCGCTGCTGCGGTACGGCGGTTCAGGTTGGAGGCCCGCTCGACCCGTACCAGGGTCCCCGCGCGCAACGTAAATGATTGAGGGCCTGTAACTGGGCGCGCCGTCCTGCTCTATGATCCGCTTCCGCCTTTCTCGCAAGTATCGAGAGGGCATACATCAACAGAAGCGGCATAACCGATGACCGACGCAGTACAGCCAGGGTCTCTACCAGCCGCAGCCGACGGCACTACGCCCGTTGATGCTTTGGCTCAGGCACGCAATGCGCAGATCGCCCTGGCTCTGGCCGCCCTCGTCGAGCCGGCGAGGGCGGCCTCCGGGATCTGGGACCGCACGGTTGTCGTCAACGGCGTCACGCGGGCAAGTACCTTCTACTCGCTGGCCAGCGTCCTCAATACCATTGCTGTGTTGGGCGCCGTCGTTGCCTTCCTGCTCTGGCTGCGCCGCTGCCGCACCAACGCCGACATCCTGGCCCCTGGCACGGCTACCTACTCCACCGGCTGGGTTGTGGGCGCCTGGTTCACGCCACTGCTCATGTGGTGGCGCCCGCGACGCATCGTCTTGGACATCCACAGAGCGAGCCACGCCGAAGCTCCTGACCACACTGGGATCCGGCTCATCAACTTTTGGTGGGCGGCTCGCGTCGGCTACAGCGTTACAGTCACGATCATCGTGGCACTGACGGGAAGCATCGTCCGTGTCAGCCCAGTGATCACCATCGTCCTTGAGGTCGTGTACATAGCTAGCGCCGTGCTCCTCATCGTGGTGATCAACCGCGTGACCGAGGCTCAAGCGAGGCGATTCGCACCGTCGAGCGTCTGGGCCTGAGCTGGCTTCGCAGGCGCCCCGCACCAGTCGGTGCGGGGCGCCTCGCCGTTCCGGTAGGTGTGCTCAGCGCTTCGCTGCGACCGCATCGGTGTAGAGCTCGTTCGTCAGGTCCTTGTCCTCGATGCCCAGCTCGCGCAGCACCCCACGGACATCATCAAGCGCCGCCGGCAGCTCCGACTCCTCCAAGACCATCGTCTCCAGTTCCAGGAACGTCCCGTCCAGCTCGGGCACCCGGACCAGGGTGGCCAGCATCTTCCGGCCCGCGGCATCGAACCGGTAGTTCCGGCACCGCTTGGTGAAGGCGATGCTCTGCACATAGCCCAGACCGCGCAACAGAGCATGAACGGCCTCGGGATCCTCGACCACCGTCTCGTGCTCCGGCTTGGAGCCGGACACGTCGTCGACCCGGGCGCCCTTGTAGGTCAGCAGTGACCGGGTGGACTCCGGCCCGTGGACAGTGCGCACTCGCAGTTCCCGGTCGTCGCGACTGAGAGAGCCGTCGGCTGCGTCGTAGTACGTGTCTTCGTACACCTCGGCCAAGCCGGTGCCGCACTTCTCCAACTCCTGCAGGACGTACTCCGGGTCACGGACGTGAGCCTTCACTTCGGCCTCGATCATCGTTGCTGCACCCCTCAGACGCTTCGCTCTCCGGCGTCGACCATGGATTCGAACATGCGGCAGAAGCCGCGGAACAAGGGGCCGGACGGAGTTGCCATGATCTTGTACACGGCAGAGTCGTGCCCCTCCCAGCCCGCGTCGAACGCGGACAGGTACAGGGCCGTGTCCAACCTGACGATCCGCCATGTCGGCAGGCCACGATAGCGGTACACCTGGACGCCTCCGGCGTCGACGAGTTCGCGTAGTCGTGCTTCGGCCAATCGGATGCCAGAGGCGAAGGACTCCGCCGACTCGCCGATCTCAGCGGCCCTCACCGCTGCTGCCGGCGCACCGGGGTGGAGGATCAGGACACGCACCCGTGGCGGCGGATCGAGCCGGATCAGCGAGGCGCGCAATAGGGAGTCGTTGAGGCCGAGAAGCCCGAGGCCGCGGACGGCCAGGACATCGATCTGAGCAGCTGACCGGGCCTGCCTCTGGATCTCAGCTGCGGCGCTGGCCTGGTCGGCGTAGACCCGGACGACTTCCGGGAACGCCGCCAGGTCGAAGGCCGCTCCGCCGATTCGCCGTTCCCTGCGGGCAGCCAGCCCGAGCAGGTGCCGGGCGTCGTCGGGCATGGCGAGGCCCTCGGCGATGCGCTCGTAGACGTCCAGGCGCGAGACTTCCCGCCGCCCGTTGATGATCTCGTTGACCCGGCCCTGCGTCATGCTGCACGCTGCGGCGATTCTGGCTTGGCTGAGGCCGAAGGTCTGCACATGCTGGAACACCACAGCGATGTCTCGGGTGCGCAGTGCCTGGTGGAGGTCGGCATTCTGCCATGCCCAGTCCGGCAGTTCGACGGGGAGCAGCGCTGTCGACATGGCATTCCTCGGCGTGGGCCCGACTCGCATTCATCTCACGGTGAGATTACCGCTTGGGTATCGAAGCCTCACGGTCAGTCACAAGATCCTGTCGGTGAACCGCTGAAAGGGCACCCATGGATACGACGACCGCACTGCCTCCGCTCGCCCTCCCGGTCGACGATGTGACGCTCGGCCGACTGCACGCGCTGGCGTGCTTCTCCTGCGGCGCCACGATCGGCCCCCTGGTCCCGGCCGGCCACGTCTACACCAGCGACGGTGACGGCGGCCGGTACGGCTGGCCGGTCGTCGCCTGCCCGGAGCATGTCGTCGACGAGCCTGCACGGGCGGACCGGCCGTGACCGCCCCGTCCTTAGCCGCCGGGGCCACCCTCAGGGTGCTGCCGCATCCGTGGGATCTGCACATCGACCAGTGCCGCGGCCTGCGCTGCCTGTGGTGCAAGACCACCCTCACCAGCGCCCGGGTACCGGTCGGCACCACCGAGAGCGTCCACCAGCACGGCACCCACCGGCGCGTGGTGACGTTCCGTCTCTTCTCCTGCCCGGCCTGCACCGAGGAACCGACGCCATGACCGACCCGCACCCCGACGACGCGGCGTTCCTGAACAGCATCGCGTTCACCTCGACGTACCTGCGCCGGTACTGCGACCGATGCAAGAAGGAACGCCACACCGTCATCGTCGGCGGCATCGAGGCCGGTACCGGCCCGGGCTGGGACATCCGGTTCTGCCGCCCTTGCCTCGCGGTGATCCTCGCCGACGCCCGCAGACTGGCCGACAACGGCGACCACATCCCGGCGCTGCCCGCCTACTACTGAACTCCCGCCCAGGGCCACACCTCCGAGCCGATCGAGCTGAACGTCGCCACCGCCGACGGCAACAGCGAGCTGTACGCCCTGGCCGAACTCGTCTGGTACCCGCTGTCCGACCTGCCGGAGAAGCGGCTGATCTACGTGTCCATGCACGGGGAGGACGGCGATCAGCCCCTGGGCCCGCCCGATCTTGTCGCGGTCGCCGACGGCCTGGTCGACTACGCAGAGCAGCTACGCCAGCTCGCTGACCAGCTGACCGTACCGCGGGCCGAGCAGGGATAGCGCCGATGGCCAGCGGCAAGAAGATCTAGATCTGCCCCTTGCCCCACTCGGGCCAGTCCTCACGCGGGACACGCTCGCGGCCGTGATGGTCGGCGTGAACAAGGCACTGGAAGTGGGCCGTCTGGTGCAGCGTCAGCATCACCTGTGGGTCCTGCCAAGCAGGCAGGGAGTCCTACTCCAACCGCCAGTCTGTCCACTCGGCGTCCTTTGGGCAGAGCCCGCACTTGTGAATCTCTCGCCGCTCATTGCTCATCGCGCGCCTCCGCTGTTCGCCCCTACGTTCAGCGTGCCCGCCTGTCGCCTCCCGCACTCGGGCCGACGGGCTACTCGACGTGCCCGGGGGCCTGGTCGCGGCGCTTCCTCCGGCGCGTGGCCAGGAACGCGCCCAGTGCCCAGAGCGGGAGTTCGGCCAGGCCGGCACCGAGGGCGTGTACCCAGGTGTCCGGCACCCAGAAGTGATCTAGCAAGAGCCCTATGCACCAGATCAACGCCAGGCCCGCAACAAGTGCCGTCCAGTGCGGCTTTCTCCTCATGCGGGTCAGGGTCCCACGGCCGGCCGGGTGCTGCGGGAGAGGGGTACGCAAGCCCGAGTACCCTTCGCGGACGAGTGCGGCATTCTGACACCACTCCGGCTCGGGTTCAACGAGGAGTTCGGGACACTCGACGGGAATCACCCGATCGCTGTGGCCATCCGACTCGGTCTGGACACGGTCCCGGTCGCCCTAGTCCTGGAACCGCTGACTCCGCGACCCGGCCACGCACAACCCATGCTGGCCGAGGACTTCGCTGTACTCCTCGAAGCGGCCACGCCTTAAGGCTGCGCCAGCTCTGGGCCCGTCGCCAGCACGGGCTGAGGAGACTCGAATACTGAGTACGACACCACCCGACGCCTCCGCGCGATGGCGAGTGGGAGCCGTTCGAGGCTGCGACGCGGGCCGTGTATCCGGAAGGCCGGAGCCCGTGCGGGCGTGTGATCCGCGAGTTCATGCGCTTGTACATGCGCCGCCCCGGAGCCAAGTTGCCCGAGCGCCGCCCGCCCACGGTCCAACACCACGGCGGAGCCGACCGAGCGCATCGCGGCGAAGGCCACGGCCGACAAGACCCGCCCCCAGCTCGAGTAGCCGATGGACCTCTCCCATCTGACCGACGACCAGTTGCGTGCCCTCTCCGACGGGATCTTCCTCTCGGCCGACCCGGGCCAGCTCATCCAACTCACGGCTGCCATCGCCTGGATACGGACCACCAGGACCACCGCCACGCAAAGCCGTATGGCCGCGATCAAGCACGCCGTGGAACTCAGCGTCGTCACCGAGGCGGACGTCCTCCGCTGGTAGATCGATTGCAGCTCGGGCCAGCAGCGGGCCAGCAGAGCCCGTTTTGGACCGCCATCAGGACGCAGAAAAGGCCCCGCTCCCAGCGAAGTTGCTGGTCGGGGCCTGATCACATGGTGGGCCGCGTGGGGCTCGAACCCACAACCTACGGATTAAAAGTCCGCAGCTCTGCCAATTGAGCTAGCGGCCCGGGCAGCGGTGCCGCTGTCCCCGGAGGGGGCAGGGCGCGGTGCCGAGTGAAGCCTACCTGGATCTACGGCCGGTTCCGCCACCGGATTGCCGTGCCGTCCAAGATGGCCCTGGATCAGGTGGCGGCGGGATTCCCCCGGTGTCCCGGACGGGCGCCGACGCTGATCACGATCCGGTCGGCGACGCCAGGCCCGGAAGCTTCGCCGTCCCCCTGATCTACTGGGCGCCGCCGGGGATGTACACCATCCAGGCGGTGCCTGTTCCGCAACCATTGCCGCCGGTGGTACCGGGGGCCGACCCCGGGTCCGCCGCCGTCGGTCCTCTTGGCCTCGGCAAGGCTTCAGTCAAAATGCCGCTGCCCCGCCGGAATTCCGGCGGGGCAGCGGCATGTGGTCCGTTACTTCAGATACTGCGCAGGCGCTCAGTTCTTCCAGCGCGGCTTGTTGCGGTCGGCGCCGCCGCCGAAGGACGGGCGGTCGTCGCGGCGCTGGAAACCGCCGGGACGGGTGTCGCGGTCGCCGAAGGAGCGGGCGCCGCCGGAGGCCGGGCGGTGGTCGTCGCGGCGGCCGAAGGCCGGGCGGCTGCTGCCGGCACCGCTGCGGTCGTCACGGCTCTTGTACGGGCTGGACGGACGGCCGCTGCGCTCGCCGAAGGACGGACGGTCGTCACGGCGCTGGAAACCACCACGCTCGCCACCGCGCTCGCCGCCACGGTCCGAACCGCGGTTGTCGCGGTCACCGTAGGAGGGACGGCTGTTGCCGTAGGACGGGCGGTCGTCACGACGCTGGAAGCCACCGCCGGAGCGGTTGTCACGGTCACCGTAGGAACGGCCGCCCGAAGAAGCCGGACGGTCGTCACGACGCTGGAAACCACCGCGCTCGCCGCCGCGCTCAGCGCCACGGTCGTCACGGCGCTGGAAGCCACCGCCGGAGCGGTTGTCACGGTCACCGTAGGAACGGCTGCCCGAGGAGGCCGGACGGTCGTCGCGACGCTGGAAACCGCCACGGTCGCCACCGCGCTCACCGCCACGGTCGTCACGGCGCTCGAAGCTGCGACCCTCACGGTTGTCACGGCTGTCGCGACCCCGCTCGTCCCGCACCGACTGGGTGCGCGCCGGGCGGCTGTCCTCGGCGTCCACGGCCTGGCTCTGCGCCGGGACGGTCGCCTCGACGATGCCCTCCGCCGTAACCTCCGCCACCGGCTCGTCCTCGATGCCCAGCTCGGCCCGCTCACGCGCGGCCCGGGCCGCCAGACGTTCGGCGTCGGCGCGCAGGTCGGCGGCGTGCTTGGTGGCACGCTCCAGCTCGCGGGTCAGCTCCTGGACGTCCTTCTCGGCCTGCTTGGCCTGGGTCGCGACCGACTCGGCCTGAACCTCGCTCAGCGAGCGGGCGCCGGTGATCTTGATCAGGTCGGCGTCGAAGGCGCCGCCGACGATGTGGCGGGTGGCCTCGACCCCGGCGTCCTCCAGCAGGCGGAACGCGCCGCGGCGCTGGTGCGGCAGGATCAGGGTGACGACCGTGCCGGAGCGGCCCGCACGCGCGGTGCGGCCGGAGCGGTGCAGGTAGTCCTTGTGGTCACCGGCCGGGTCGACGTTCAGCACCAGGTCGACGTCGTCGACGTGGATGCCGCGCGCCGCGACGTCGGTCGCGACCAGGACGTTGACGTAGCCGTCCTTGAAGTCGCCCAGGGTGGCGGTGCGCGCGCCCTGGGTCATGCCGCCGTGCAGGGCGTCGGCGAGCACGCCGGCGTCGCGCAGCTGCTCGGCGACCCGGTCGCAGCCCATCTGGGTGCGGACGAAGATGATCGTCCGGCCCTTGCGGGCGGCGATGGCGTTGGTGACCGGGGCCTTGTCCTTGGGCTTCACGACCAGGACGTGGTGGGACATGGTGGTGACGGCGCCGGCCGACGGGTCGACCTCGTGCGTCACCGGGTTCTTGAGGTAGCGCTTGACCAGGCTGTCGATCTCGTTCTCCAGCGTGGCGGAGAACAGCATCCGCTGGCCGCCGGCCGGGACCTGGTCGAGGATCTCGGTGACCTCGGGCATGAAGCCCATGTCGGCCATCTGGTCGGCCTCGTCCAGGACGATGACCTCGGTCTCGTCCAGGGTGCAGGCACCGCGGTTCAGCAGGTCGCGCAGGCGGCCGGGGGTGGCGACGAGGATGTCGACGCCGCGCTCCAGCGCGTAGATCTGGTTGGACATCGAGGTGCCGCCGCAGACGACCTTGAGGCGCAGGTTGAGCACCGAGCCGTACGGCTCCAGGGCGTCGGCGACCTGCATGGCCAGCTCGCGGGTCGGCACCAGGATCAGGCCGCGCGGGCGCTTGGCCTGGCTGCGGCTGCCGCCGAGGCGGGTCAGCAGCGGGAGGCCGAAGCTCAGGGTCTTGCCGGAGCCGGTGCGGCCGCGGCCGAGGACGTCCTTGCCGGCCAGCGCGTCCGGGATGGTCGCGGCCTGGATCGGGAAGGGCTCGGTGACCCCGCGCTTGGCGAGGGTGCGGACGATGTCCTGGTGCAGGCCCAGGTCGCCGAAGGTGACCTTCGGCTCGGCGGGGGCGGCGTCGGTGTCAGTGTCGATGGCGTCGGCGTCGATGGTGTCGGCGACGTCGGTGGTGTCGATGGAGTCGGCGCCGTCCGTGGAGTCGGTCGACTCCGCGATGACGTCCGTGGTGACGGTGGCGGCGGGGGCCTCGATGCCGTATGCGGGCATGGCGAAGCGGTCGTCGTCAACGAGAGACATGAAGAACCTTCCGGAATATGGCACGCGCCAATTCCGCGGGGTTCACCTACAACCGCCTCAATGCGGTCAGCCACGGAGTGCACGGTACGCGCCAGGGCGCCTGATGGAGTAGCAGCAGCGCCGGGCAAATGAAACAAACAACGATCTACCAAGATAGCCTAGGGCCGACCCCCGACGCAAACAGCCCTAGCTGGGCACAAGACGTCAGGAGCAACCCGAAGCTCATCCGCACGCTGCCGCACACATCCGACAGCGAACGGGATCCTGATTCTATTCCCGCCTCAGGAGGGCGAGTTGGAGGGGGCGGACGGGGACGGGTCGGCGGGGGCGGAGCTCGGCGGGGTCGTCACCGGCTGGGTGGCCGGGGCGGTCGAGGGAACCGCGGAGGGTGTGGGAGCACCGGTCATGCCCCCGGCCGAGCCTCCGGAGGTGGAGCCGCCGGCCGTACCGGCACCGGCGCCGCCCGACGTGCCGGCGGCGCCGCCCTGTCCTGAGCCGGCGCCGGCGACCGGGGTCTGCCCCGCGCGGACGGCGCCGGGAGCAGCGGGACCGCTGGGCTGCGCGGCTCCCGACGCGGCGTTGCCGGTGCCGCTGGGCGCGGCGGTCGCGGACTCCCCCGGCCCGAGGTGGTGCTGCGCTCCGGTACGGGTCCGGCCTCCGAGGCCGTCCTGCGAGTGGCCGGGGGCCGAGGCCCCCTCGGAGACGGGCCCGCCGGACACGGCCGGGCTGCCCACGCCGCCCACCTCGGTGCACCCGGTCAGCGCCAGCGCCGCGAGCGCGCCGACCGCGGCCCCCACCGCGGCGGCCCGAAGCCCGGAGCGCGGTCGGGAGTGCGGTCGGGAGTACGGTCCGAACCCACGGCCCGACCGCAGCCCGGCCCCGCCACCATCAATCCTGCTGCCCACCGTGCGCGGCCCCGCTTCCCGTTCGGTACGGCGACCGCCACCGACGGCCCTGCTCCGTCCAACGGCAGGGCCCGGCGAAAGGACACGGCCATCCGGCTCACACCGGCACCCGGGACTCAGCCGTACCCGAGCGCGTGCAGCCGCTCGTCGTCGATGCCGAAGTGATGGCCGATCTCATGGACCACGGTCACTCCCACCTCGGCGACCGCCTGCTCCTCCGTCGTGCAGATCCGCAGGATGGGGTTGCGGTAGACGGTGATCCGGTCCGGCAGCACCCCGGCGTACCAGTCGCCGCGTTCGGTCAGCGGGGTCCCCTCGTACAGCCCGAGCAGTTCAGGCATGCCGGGTTCGGGCTCGTCCTCCACGAAGATCACGACGTTGTCCATCAGCCGGGCCAGTTCCGGCGGTATCCGGTCGAGTGCCTCGCCCACCAGCTCCTCGAACCGCTCTCGGTCCATCTCCAGCACGCTGCTCCTCGGGACTGTGTTCGGGACTGTGTACGGCACGGCACGACCAGCGGCACGACCAGGGACGGAACGAAACCATTTTGGCGTTACCCGTCCCCATCCCATATGCTTCTGAACGTCCCCGACGGCCGAAAGGAAGCCGGGAGGGCCAGCGCCCTCATCGTCTAGTGGCCCAGGACGCCGCCCTTTCAAGGCGGTAGCACGGGTTCGAATCCCGTTGGGGGTACGCATTACACCGCGCGCAGGTTCGCCTGTGCGAGGCCTCGTGGAGCAGTTGGTTAGCTCGCCACCCTGTCAAGGTGGAGGTCGCGGGTTCAAGTCCCGTCGAGGTCGCAGTGTTCCTCCTTTCGAGGGGGATCACGGCCAGGTAGCTCAGTTGGTACGAGCGACCGCCTGAAAAGCGGTAGGTCGGCGGTTCGACCCCGCCCCTGGCCACAGCGGAAACACTGCACCGAGCAGTACGGAAAGCCCCCGGCGATATCACCTGCCGGGGGCTTTTCGGCGTCTGCGGCGGTCGGCTGCCGCTCCGTAACGGACGCATGCTTTCCTCTTACGTCCGACCCGTACTCTGTGCGCGCCCCATCGGGCGGATGTGCGATCGCGCGGGAGAGGACCAGGTGAGCAGCCGAGCCGGCAGAGCAGCCGCCCGCGACGACTACGGCAGGCGGACCGGGCGGATCTGGTTCCTGCCGCTGCGCCGGCACACCGCGCTGCTGGCGCTGTGGACCGTGGTCTGGTTCCTGCTGGTGGCCCGGAGCGGCGGGGTGTCCTGGCACTACCTGCAGCAGGGCGAGCAGCTGCTGTTCGGCGGCGCCCCGGGGGGCGGTCTCTCCCTCTACGCCCAGCATCCGGAGCTGCAGATCGGGCCGGTCAGCCTGCTCGCCGCACGGCTGTTCGCCCCCTTCCAGCCGCAGACCGGGCAGCTGGTGGCCGAGGCCGTGATGTCGGCGCTGGGCCTGGTGATGCTGATCCTGGTGGGCCGGACCGCGGCGCAGTACCACCTGGGCACCGGGACCAACCACCGGCGGTTGCAGCAGCGGATACTCATCGCCGGCCTGGCCTTCATCCCGATGTGGGTGGAGGTGTCGGTCCGGTTCGCGCACCTGGACGATGTGCTGGCGCTGTTCTTCACCACCCTGGCGGTGCACTCGCTGAGCCGGGGCGGCAGCACCGCGGTCGGGGTGTGGCTGGCGCTCGCCGTCGACGCCAAGCCCTGGGCGCTCTCCTTCGCCGCGCTGCTGTTGGTACTGCCCCAGGGGCGGCGGCTGCGGGTGGCGGCGCTGTTCTGCGGTCTGGTCGCGGTCGCCTGGCTGCCCTTCTACCTGGGCAACCTCGACTCGGTGGCCGCCGCCAGGTTCGCCATCCCCAACCAGCCCGCCTCCTCGCTGCGCTGGCTGGGGGTCAGCGCGCAGTCCACCCCGCCCTGGGACCGTCCGGCGCAGCTCTCGCTGGGGCTGGTGCTGGGAGCGCTCGCGGTGCTGCGCGGACGCTGGCCGGCCGTGGTGCTGCTGGGCGCCGACGCCCGGATCCTGCTGGACCCCAGCGTCTACACCTACTACACCGCCTCGGTGCTGCTGGGCACGCTGATCTGGGACGCGGTGGGCCAGCGGCGGCTGGTGCCGTGGTGGAGCTGGATAGCGCTGCTGTCGCTGTACGGGGGGACGCTGCTGATCCCTTCGGACCCGGCGCGCGGCCTGGTGCGGCTGGGCTTCGTCGCGCTCTCCACCGCGTATGTGCTGCTCTGGCCCACCTCACGGAAGCGGAAGCGGAAGGGGAAACGGGACCGGACCCGAACCGGAGGCCGAGCCCAGGCCCGTACGCCGGAGCCGGCGGGCGCGGCGTCCGAGTGGCCGGGCCCGCCCCGGTCCAGCACGATCGGAGCATGACGCCGCCTCAGGGACCAGCCGGTATCCAGGGACCAGCCGGCATCGATGTCGTCAGCGAGGCCCTGGCCGACCTGTACCGGCGCTGCCGGGGCCTGGACCAGGGCGCGGTGGCCGACTACATCCCCCAGCTGGCCCTGGCCGACCCGGACTGCTTCGGCCTGGCCCTGGTGAGCATGGACGGGCACCGCTACCGGGCCGGCGACTCCGGAACCGGCTTCACCCTGCAGTCGGTGACCAAGCCCTTCGTCCTCGCCCTGGCCCTGTCCGAGCTGGGCCCGGACGAGGTGGGCCGCCGGGTCGGCTGCGAGCCCAGCGGCGAGGCGTTCAACGCGATCAGCCTGGACGCGGTGACCGGACGTCCGGCGAACCCGATGATCAACGCGGGCGCCATCGCGGTCACCGCGCTGGTCCCGGCTGCGGACCCGGGGGAGCGCTTCGCACGGATCCTGGACTGCCTGGGCCGCTTCGCCGGACGCCGGCTGGACGTCGACGAGGCGGTCTGCCGCTCGGAGGCGGCGACCGGCGACCGCAACCGGGCGTTGGCCTACCTGATGCGCGGGACGGGCGCGCTCCGCGGCGACCCCGTCGAGGCGGTGGAGACCTACTTCCGCCAGTGCTCGGTGCTCGCCACCGTCGAGGACCTCGCGGTGATGGCGGCGACCCTGGGCAACGGCGGGGTGAACCCGGTGACCGGCGAGGCGGTCGTCCCGGAACCGGTCGCCGTGCAGGTGCTGGCGGTGATGGCCACCTGCGGGATGTACGACGCGGCGGGCGAGTGGATGCTGCGGGTGGGGCTTCCGGCCAAGAGCGGGGTGTCGGGCGGCCTAGTCGCGGTGGCGCCGGCCCGCTTCGGGGTGGCTGTGCACAGCCCCCGGCTGGACCGGGTGGGCAATCCGGTCCGGGGAGTGGCGGCCCTGCGGGAACTGTCGGAGCGCTTCGGCCTGCATCTGATGCACAACCCCGCCCCGGGAGCGGCGACGGTGCTTCCGAACGGAGCCGACACAGTCCACCCCACCCGGCTCGCGGCGCAGGGCGCTCTGGACTTCACGGCGGCGGAACGGCTGCTGTTCGCCCTGGCCGACCGCGTGCCGGCGGCCCCGGGGCGGCTGGTCCTGGACCTCGACCGGGTGACGGCCGTGGACGCGACCGCGGAAGCGATGCTGACCAGGGCGCTGACCCTGCTCGCCGAGCGGGGCCACCGGGTGGTCCTGGTCGGAGACGTGCTCGGGAGCGGGCCGTGGGAACGGGTGCGGTCTGCGGGCGCCTGAGGGATTTTCGGCTGCGGACCGTAGCGGGCTTGTCGCGCAGTTCCCCGCGCCCCTGAGGGGGCTGCAACTGAACCTCTGTGGATGAGTTGCAGCCCCCTAGGGGCGCGGGGAACTGCGCGACAAGCCAGGCAGATGCCGCTGTCAGGCTCCGACGGAAACCACCCGCCCGCGCCCTAGAGGTGCACCGGTGCGCCCGGGCCCAGCGGGATGCCGATCAGGTACCACGCGACGAAGAACACCAGCCAGGTGGCGGCGACCACCAGCGTGTAGGGCAGCATCATCGACACCACCGTGCCCACCCCGGCCTCCTTCTTGTACTTCTGGGTGAGCAGCACGATGAAGGGGATGTAGACCATCAGCGGGG
The DNA here is from genome assembly GCF_041261405.1 of Streptacidiphilus sp. EB103A. NCBI lineage: Bacteria > Bacillati > Actinomycetota > Actinomycetes > Kitasatosporales > Streptomycetaceae > Streptacidiphilus > Streptacidiphilus sp. EB103A. Next base: position 14,499 of record NZ_JBGCAQ010000010.1, read on the forward strand.
TCACGATGTTCATCGGTCCGTCGCCGACCCGGTAGGCGGCCAGGACGGTCTGCGGGGCCACGCCGAGGCGGATGAACAGCGGGATGAAGATCGGCGCGAAGATCGCCCATTTGGGGATGACGCCGGGGATGATGATGTCCAGGACCAGGGTCACCAGGATGAACCCGATCAGCAGCCAGACCGCCCCGATGTTCGCCCGCTCCAGCGCGTCGGCCAGCTTCACCGCGATCACCGTGGCCATGTTGGAGTAGTTGAAGTAGGCGATGAACTGGGCGATGATCAACAGCAGGAAGATCAGCCCGCCCAGGCCCGCGAAGGTCTTGGTGATGGCGGCCATCGCGGCGGCACTGCCCTTGAGGGTCCCGGCCCCGGCCCCGTAGCAGACCCCGGCCACCAGGAAGAGCAGCATGATGATGAAGATCAGGCTGTCCATGAACGGGGAGTTGTCGAAGACGCTGCCGGTCTCCGGGTTGCGCAGCGGGGCGCTCGGGAACGCGGTGAGCAGCACCAGCACCACCACGACGGCCAGCAGCCCGAACAGCGCGAACTTCAGGCCGCGCGCCTCCGCCTCGGGCGCGACGGCGTCGCCGTCCTCGTCCGCGGCGGCCTGCGCCGGGGGCAGGTACTGGCCCAGGCTCGGTTCGACGAACTTCTCGGTGAGCACGGTGATGATGATCGCCAGGAAGAACGTCGAGGCGATGCCGAAGTAGAGGTTGGAGGTCAGGTCGATGCTGCCGTGCGGGTCGACCAGGTGGATGGCCTCATTGGTGACCTCGGTGACGATCCCGTCGGTCGGGGTGATCAGGACGTTCACCCCGAAGGTGGCGCCGACGGCCGCGAAGGCGGCGGCCAGCCCGGCCAGCGGGTGGCGTCCGACGCTCTTGAAGGCGACCGCCCCCAGCGGGATCAGCACCAGGTAGCCGGCGTCCGAGGCGATGCTGGACAGGATGCCGAGCAGCACGATGATGAAGGTCAGCGTCGCCGGCGGGGAGACCGCGACGAGTTTTCGGATCAGCGCCCCGATCAGGCCCGCCTCCTCGGCTAGCCCCACCCCGACCATGGCCACCAGGATCACCCCGACCACGCCGAAGCTGGTGAAGTTGTCCACCGCCGAGGTGAAGACGAAGCGGATCCCGTCGGCCGTCAGCAGGCTCTTGACGTGGGTGGTCTCGGTGGTGACATGCACCTCGGGGTGGAGCTCCGCACCCGGCGGGTAGGTCACCGTCGGCTCGCTCGACCCCTGCGGATAGGTGACCGAGCCGGCGACCGGCGCGGGTGAGGCGGTCTCGTAGGTCGCGTGCACGCCGAAGGCCGACAGGATCGCCGACAGCACGACGACCAGGACGATCAGCAGCAGGAAGATCACGGCCGGGTGCGGGACCTTGTTGCCCGCCTTCTCGACGCCGTCCAGCAGACGCTGGGTGAAGGACCGTTTGCCCGAGTCGTCGGGGGCGGCTGCGGCAGTACTCATGGGCCATATGTCCCATATGTATATCTGATCCTTATGCGGGCGCGCCGTCGTCCCCGAGAGAAGTACTCGCTCGGCCGAACCGGCTCAGTAGCGCTGGGCCTTGGCGACCCTGGGGACCAGGTTGAGCTCGGACGGCTTGGTGCTGAAGGCCACCGGCTGCGCCTTCTGGCCGGCCGCCAGATCGGCGGCGCCCACCACATCGCTGTCGACGACCTTGCCCGAGCCGTCCACGAAGTCGACCCGCACCGCGAAACTGGCGGTCGATCCGGTCCGGTTGGTGATGGTGACAATGGCCGCGTACAGGCCACCGGTCCGGTCGCGGTTGAGACCGGTCAGCCCGACGTCGGCGACGGCGTTGCCGCTGCCCTGGACGTTCGCCAGCGCGGCCGTGGCGGCGGCCTTGATCGCGGCGGTGCCCGCGGCCGCGGAGGAGGCGAACGCGGCGGCGGCCGAGGCGGAGGAGGCGGCCGCCGATGCGGCGGACGCCACGGCCGAGGCGGCCATCGAGGCCAGCGACGAGGGGCCCTCCCCCGAGAACGACGCGGTGGCGGGCCCGGTGGCGGACATGGAGGCGGCCGCGGACGAGGCTGCGCTGCCCGTGCTGGTGGAGGAACTGCCGCAGGCCGCCAGTCCGACCACCGCGGCCGTTCCCCCGGCGAGAAGCGCGCCGGCCAGCGTCAGCCGCCCCGCACGCGTGCCTGAACCCACCTGAAATCCGCCCACCGTCGCACCCATCGTCCAGGGCCGGGTTCCTGATCCCGCACCTGGCCTCATCCTGGGTCCGGACCCGGACGCCCCGCGACCGCGCAGACCCGTCCGGGGTATGCGGGTCGGTGCGCGGCGCGGTGGGCGGGAGCTCAGCCGAGTCGCTGCTCGACGGTGAAGGCGAGGGCGGCGGTGCTCAGGGTGACATGGTGGTGCCAGCCCGGCCAGGAGCGGCCCTCGTAGTGCCCGAGCCCCAGCCGGTCCCGCAGCACCCCGCGGTCCTGCGCGACCCTGCTGCGGCTCCCGGCCAGCCGGACCAGCTCGGCCGGCGGAGTCCGCTCCGGCAGGTCGGTCAGCCAGAAGCCGCTGGGCGCCGCCGCCGCGTCGGGCCACTCCACGAGCAGTCCGGCTTCCGGCAGCACCCCGTCCCACCGGCCCTCGCGGGCCACCGCCGCCTCCCGCGCGAGCCGCCGGGCCCGGGCCCCGGCCGGGCGGACCCGCAGCAGCAGGAAGCGCGTCGGCGGGCCGGTCCCGTCGACCCGGGTGTACGCCGCCCGCCCGGCGCTCTCGGCCGTCGCCCGGACCGAACGCGGCGCCTCGCGGTAGCGCGGCAGTCCGCGCCCGCGCTGCCCGGCGGTGGCCAGGGCGGGGCGCAGCTCCGCCGGAAGCACCGTCAGCTCGCTGTGGACGCCGACCAGATGGGGTATCCCGCGTGCGGTCAGCCCGGCCCGGAAGCCGGTGCTCGTACCGTAGGCCGAGTCGGCGACCAGCAGCGGCGGGGTGAGCCCCCAGCCGGCCAGCTCGTCCAGGGCGTCCAGGGCCAGCCGCCACTTCTCCCGGTGCCCGACCCCGCCGGGCACCCGGGCCCGCTGCCGCCGCTCCGCGTCGTCGGCCCACTCCTGGTTCAGGAACAGCCGCCACTGCAGCGGGCAGGACGCCTCCGGGGCGACGGCGTGGACGCCGACCGCGACCTGGCAGCGGGCCTTGCGGCCCAGACCGACGCTGAACTGCCGGGCCACCCCCACCGACAGCCGGCCGTGCTTGGGGAAGGAGACGTCCTCGACCACCCAGGCCTGCGGACCGATCACCGGCAGCACCCGCTCGGCGATCCGGCGACGCACCGGCGCCGGGTCCCAGGGCGAGCGGTTGACGAAGTGGCGCAGGTTCCGCGGCACGCCGCCGCCGGCCCCGCCGTCCAGCACCAGCCGCCGCAGGCAGCCCACCGCCCGCTCCCGCTGGTCCCGCCGCCGCAGCGACCCGAGCACATCCGCCGCGTACGCCGCCAGCGCGTCCGTCCCCGTTGCCGTGCCCGTTGCCGTGCCCGCCGTCACGTCCCCGCCCCCAGGTGTCTCCACCCCTCCACGGTGCGCCGTCCGCGGTGTCCGGGGAAGACCCTCTCGGTACCCTCCCTTGCATGACACTCCTGGTCGCGCACCGCGGTGATCCGCTGCGGCTGCGGGAGAACACCCTGCCCTCGGTGGCGTCGGCGATCGGGCTCGGCGCCGACTGGGTCGAGATCGACGTACGGCTGACCCGGGACGGGGTCCCGGTGCTGCTGCACGACGAGACGCTGACCCGGTTGTGGGGGTACGACCTGCGGGTCGATTCCCTCAGCCACGCCGAGCTGGACGGGCTCGGCCACGACGGCGGCTGGCGGATCCCGACGCTGCGTCAGGCGCTGGAGCTCGCCGCCGACAGCAGGGTCCCGCTGATGCTGGACGTCCCGGCGCCGTCCGAGGCGCGGGTGGCGGTGGAGCTGGTGCGGTCGATGGGGCTGCTCGGCGGGAGCGTCTTCACCGGGGGCCCGGCCGCGCTGGCGGACGTCAGGGCGGCTGCGCCCGAGGCGGCCGTCGCCATGAGCTGGGAGTCGCTGCTGCCGCCGCGCGCCGGGCTGCTGCGCCGGGTGCGCCCGCAGTTCTTCAATCCGCACCACCGGCTGCTCACCCGGGCCAGGGTGGCCCGGATCCAGCGCCGGGGCCTGAAGGTGAGCACCTGGACCGTGGACGACCCGCGCCGGATGGCTGCGCTGGCCAGGGCCGGAGTGGACGCCATCATCTCCAACGACATCCGGGCGCTGCGGTCCGCCTGCGGCTGAGCCGCTTCGAGCAGCCGCTTCGAGTGGCTGCCGCGCCGTCCCGCGGGCAGACTCCCGGAGTGACCACCGACAGCAGTACCGCGACGCCCGAACCGCACCAGAACGGCCTGGCCACCCGGCTCAACTGGCTCCGCGCCGCGGTCCTCGGCGCCAACGACGGCATCGTCTCCACGGCCGGCCTGGTGGTCGGCGTCGCCGGGGCGACCAGCTCCGCCCGGACGCTGCTCACCGCCGGGCTCGCCGGGCTGCTGGCCGGCTCCCTGTCGATGGCGGCGGGCGAGTACGTCTCGGTCAGCACCCAGCGCGACTCCGAACAGGCCGCCCTGGACCTGGAACGGCTGGAACTGGACCGCACCCCGGACGCGGAGCTCACCGAACTGGCCGGTCTGTACGAGCAGAAGGGCCTCACCCCGACCCTCGCCGCCGAGGTGGCCGAGGAGCTCACCGCCCACGACGCCCTGGGCGCCCACGCCGAGACCGAGCTTGGCATCGACCCGGACGAGCTCACCAACCCGTGGCACGCGGCCGGGGCGAGCTTCCTGGCCTTCACCGCCGGCGCTCTGCTACCGCTGCTGGCGATGGTGCTGCCGCCGGCCTCGGTCCGGCTGTACATCACGGTGGTGTCGGTGCTGGCGGCGCTGGCCCTGTGCGGCTGGGGCAGCGCGCGGCTGGGACGCGCTCCGGTCCGCGCCTCGATCCTGCGCAACGTCGCCGGCGGCGCGCTCGCCATGGGCGTCACCTACCTGGCCGGAACCCTGCTGGGAGCAGCCGACTGATCGCCGCAGCCGGTGCCGACCTGCGGTTAGACCTCACCCCCCGGAATGGAGTATGGTCTGGGAGTCGAACAGCACAGCCTGGCCTCGTGGAGCAGTTGGTTAGCTCGCCACCCTGTCAAGGTGGAGGTCGCGGGTTCAAGTCCCGTCGAGGTCGCAGTGATCAGCCCGAGTCCTTACGGATTCGGGCTGATGTGCTTTCCGGGTCCGCAGCACCGGTCACACACCACCTGTCACACCTGTGACACAGGTCACTTATATTTTCCGGAGATACTCGCACGTAAACGCCTCATCGGCGGGCATCAATTTTATATGTACAATTGCACCGGCTTAAAAAGCTCTCCTGACCAGCAAAAAGAAGTCGCACCGAACCCGGCGGAGTTCGGTGCGACTTCTCTTGTCTTTCAGATGCCTCAGGCCTCGCTGCGCTGCTGCGGAATGCCCGCAAGCAGAGCACGGACCTCCGCCTCACGGTAGCGGCGGTGCCCACCGAGCGTACGGATCGACGTGAGCTTGCCGGCCTTGGCCCAGCGAGTGACCGTCTTGGGGTCAACGCGGAACATGGTGGCAACCTCAGCCGGCGTCAGCAGCGGTTCGGCGTCAGGGGTACGAGCGGTCATGAGCGGCCTCCTCGGGAGAACCGAACCAACGCGGTTCTTTCCTTCAAATTCTGCACCTTGGTCTGCGATGCCCGAAATGGCATGCGCCGACCGAGTCGGTAATAGGACGAACGGCTTGTCCTCGGCACTACAACTACACCATCCGTCCAGCACCGACGGCCAAACCATCGGAATTGACCCTCACGGGCTCAAGCTCGACGGATGGCCATGGACCATGTCATAGCGGACAGTCACCCTTTAGTGACGATCAGTCATGACATGACCAGACCCCCCGCGTCCCCCGCGAAGTCTCTCGATCCTCCGCAGATCTCCACAGGTTGTGGACACAATGATCTGCGGTGAGGCTGGTTGTCCTATTTTGACACCCTGAGAGTACTTCGCGTCAACGGTGAGTCACGTCACGTTCGTGGGGTATTGACCCGATCCAGGACGTTGGTCCTATGTGGGCGGGAGATAAGCCCCCGTGTGACGTATGAGGGAAGGATGCCATGCGTCCTCAGGGGTGGTCTGGTCCAACCCTGGCGTGAACTGTCGTGGCGGAACCCCGCCAGAGCTCATCCGGCACACCCGTACCGCGAACCGAGCGGCCGTCAGTTCGCGTACTGCAGCTCCTGCACCCGGCGCCAGCGCTCGGTCAGCGCGCGGTAGGAGCGGCCCGCCCGGGACCCGTCGCCCTCGCGCAGGGCCGCTATCCCCTCGGCGACCTCCTCGACCGAGCGGTCCCCCGCCAGACCCTCCTCCGGGATGACGTCCACCAGGCCGCCGTAGTCCAGCTCCACCAGTGAACGGGGGTGGAACTCCTCCAGCCAGCGGCCGACCTCCTCCACCCCGGCGACCATCGGCCCCTCGTCCAGGGTGTCCCGGAGCACCCGGTAACCGCGCGCGACCCTCCTGCGCGCCTGTGCCATGGATGTCCGGTAGCGCATTACCGGCGCGGTCCGCCGCTTCACGCCCCCTGCGGGCTCCTCCGCGCCCTCGTCCGGGCCGTTCGCACCCGCTGCGCCGAGTTGGTCGTCCGGGTCGGCCCCGTCCGTCCAGCGGCCCGGCTCGAACTCCCGGTCCTCGGCGCCGAAGAGCAGGAACCAGCGCACCGGGACGTTCCAGGTCTCGGTGAGGATCCACGGCCGGCCGTCCGGGTTCTGCGCCCGCCAGCGGTCCCAGTCCGCCTCCGCCTGGGCCCGGACCCTCGCTGGTACCGCCGCGTCCAGCAACGGGGCCGGGAGCAGCTCCTGGAGCTCCTCCAGGGCCATCCAGGTCCGCAGCCGGGTCCGCCACGGGCAGAGGTAGACCACGCCGTCCGCCTCGTGGACGAAGGCCTCCCGGCTCTCCTGCTCGGGAACGGCCACCGGCGGCACCGCGATCAGGTCCGCCAGCCGCCGCCGCGCCTCCTCCAGGGCGGTCGCCCCGGCCACCGCCGCCGGCCCGCGCCGGGCCGCGGCATAGCCCTGCCAGTACGACCGCTCCGGCTCCCGGAAGGCAGCCAGCGGCTCGTACACGCGCAAGTACGCGGCGTAGGGAGGTCGCACCGAGGTCCGCAAGGTAGCCACGTCCCGCATCGTCGCACGGCGGCACACACCCGTCCTACGCTTCAGCCACAACGCCCGCACCACAGCAGCGGGCGCCGTCGACAATGGAGTCACCACCGTGACCGAAGTCAGTGAGCGTTCCGGTGTACTGCACCGGATCTTCGCTTCCGAGACCGCAGCGGCCCCCGGCGACAGCCACGAGCAGGTCGTCCTGTGCCACGATCGCGACAGCGGCCTGAAGGCCGTCATCGCCATCCACTCCACCGCCCTGGGCCCTGCCCTCGGCGGCACCCGGTTCCACCCCTACGCCTCCGAGGAGGAGGCGGTCCAGGACGCCCTGAACCTGGCCAGGGGGATGTCCTACAAGAACGCCCTGGCCGGCCTCGACCTGGGCGGCGGCAAGGCCGTGATCATCGGCGATCCGGCCCCCCGCGCCGAGGGCGGCGACAAGAGCGAGGCCCTGCTGCGCTCCTACGGCCGCTTCGTCCAGTCCCTCGGCGGGCGCTACGTCACCGCCTGCGACGTCGGCACCTACGTCGCCGACATGGACGTGGTCGCGCGCGAGTGCGACTACGTGACCGGCCGCTCCCCGGAGAACGGCGGCGCGGGGGACTCCTCCGTGCTGACCGCCTTCGGGGTGTTCCAGGGCATGCGCGCCTCGGCCCAGCACCGCTGGGGCGCCCCCTCGCTGGAGGGCCGCCGGGTCGGCGTGGCCGGCGTCGGCAAGGTGGGCCACTACCTGGTCCGGCACCTGGTGGAGGAGGGCGCCCGGGTGGTCGTCACCGACGTCCGCGAGGACGCCGTCAACCGGATCCGCGCCGCCCACCCGGAGGTGGAGGTGGCCGCCGACGCCGACGCGCTGATCCGCGCCGACCTCGACGTCTACGCCCCCTGCGCCCTCGGCGGCGCGCTCGACGACACCACCGTCCCGGCTCTCACCGCCGGAATCGTCTGCGGTGCGGCCAACAACCAACTGGCCCACCCCGGCGTCGAGAAGGACCTCGCCGACCGCGGGATCCTCTACGCGCCCGACTACGTGGTGAACGCGGGCGGAGTGATCCAGGTCGCCGACGAGATCCAGGGCTTCGTCTTCGAGCGGGCCAGGGCCAAGGCCGCGAAGATCTTCGACACCACCCTGGAGATCTTCGACCGGGCCCGGGCCGACGGCGTGCCCCCGGCCGTCTCCGCCGACCGCCTCGCCGAGCGCCGGATGGCCGACGTCGGCCGGCTCCGGTCGATCCTGCTCACCGGACCCCGGAAGCAGTAGCCCGACAGGCGATCGGACAAGAACCGCATTCTCACCTGACAGGGCCGTCCGAGGGATACGGAGTGCCCGGACGGGGGACAATCGTCCTGGAGCGCCCCCTTCCGGCGCTCCGGGACGACTCCTGCGAAAGCCACCCATTCCTGCCTTGACCTGCATCGATATGGTCACAACCCGAGCCGGGGTGCGGCATGTCGCACGGGCGGCGTACCGTACGGCCCTGTAAGCAGGTACCGTTATTGCTCTAAGGACCGACCCTCTCACTCCGGCGAGGGGTCGTTCCTCATCATGAACGCGTGTCAAGACTCGGGGCCATGAGCCCCGTCGTTGAGGGGGTCGAGCCATGGGGCGCGGCCGGGCCAAGGCCAAGCAGACAAAGGTCGCCCGCCAGCTGAAGTACGGCGACGTGGGTTTCGACCCGTCACGTCTGGCCAACGAGCTGGGCGCATCGCCAACGAGGGAACCGGTGAATCCGGAGCCTCTTGATGACGATGAGGATGACGACGACGATCCGTACGCCTCGTACGCACAGCTGTACAACGGCGAGGACGACGACGAAGAAGAGGACGAGCCAGCGGGCCACCACGCCCGCAAACACGCTTGACCTCTTCGAGCCGACCGAAGAGCCGATCCGGTGCCGACCGGGTCGGCCCTTCGGCGTATCCGTACGCCGAAGGCGGCTGACCGAGCATGAGTAGCTGAGCAGCTGAACTGGACGGGGGCGCTGCCGTGACCGGCCGCGCCCCTCGTGCCCCCAACTCTCCTACTCCGCGTACGCGCCGTACAGAGCTGCGCCGCCGTCCGACCAATCGCCGCCGCGTTCGACGATGTCGCCCAGCGGCCAGGCCTCGACGTCGCGGTCGGCCAGGACCGCCAGCACGGTGTCCACCGACTCGGCCGGGACCACGGCGACCATGCCGATGCCCATGTTGAGGGTCTTCTCGATCTCCAGGGTCTGCATCCGGCCCACCTGGGCCACGGTCTGGAACACCGGCAGCGGCGTCCAGGTGCCCCGGTCCAGCCGGGCGTGCAGGCCCTCGGGGATGACCCGGGCCAGGTTGGCGGCCAGGCCGCCTCCGGTGACGTGCGAGAAGGCGTGGATCTCGGTGGCGCGGATGAGCGCCAGGCAGTCCAGCGAGTAGATCCTGGTCGGCTCCAGCAGCTCCTCGCCGAGGGTCCGGCCGAACTCCTCGACCTTGCGGTCCAGCTTCCAGCCGGCCTGGTTCAGCAGCACGTGCCGGACCAGCGAGTAGCCGTTGGAGTGCAGCCCGGACGCGGCCATGGCGATGACCACGTCACCGGCCCGTACCCGCTCGGCGCCCAGCAGCGCGTCGGCCTCGACCACGCCGGTGCCGGCGCCGGCGACGTCGTACTCGTCCGGGCCGAGCAGCCCGGGGTGCTCGGCGGTCTCGCCGCCGACCAGGGCGCAGCCGGCCAGCACGCAGCCCTCGGCGATGCCCTTGACGATCTGGGCGACCCGCTCGGGGTGGACCTTGCCGACGCAGATGTAGTCGGTCATGAACAGCGGCTCTGCGCCGCACACCACCAGGTCGTCCACGACCATGCCGACCAGGTCGTGGCCGATGGTGTCGTGCTTGTCCATGGCGGCGGCCAGGGCGACCTTGGTGCCCACGCCGTCGGTCGCGGAGGCGAGCAGGGGGCGCTCGTACCGCTTCAGCGCGCTGGCGTCGAACAGCCCGGCGAAGCCGCCGAGGCCGCCGACGACCTCGGGCCTGGTGGCCTTGGAGACCCACTGCTTCATCAGCTCGACGGCGAGGTCGCCGTTCTCGATGGAGACTCCGGCGGCGGCGTAGGTGGCGCCGGCGCCGGGACCTGCGCCGGGCGTGGTGGGGGTCTGGTCGCTCATCAGAACGGCCCTTTCAACAGGGGAAACGAAATTCAGGGGCGGCGCAGGGCATCGGCGGCGCCGATGCCGCCCAGCATGGACTGCACGCCATCGGCGTCGCTGCGGTTCTTCCCGGCGTTGCGCACTCCGGGAGCGCGGCCCGCCGAGGCGATCTCCGCCTCCAGCAGGTGCTTGCCGAGCAGCTGCGGGTCGGGCAGCTCCATCGGGTACTCGCCGTCGAAGCAGGCGCAGCAGAGCCGTTCCTTGGGCTGGTCGGTCGCCTCGACCATGCCCTCGGTGCTGATGAAGGCGAGCGAGTCCGCGCCCAGCGAGGCGCCGATCTCGTCCACCGACAGGCCGTTCGCTATCAACTCGGCCCGGGTGGCGAAGTCGATGCCGAAGAAGCAGGGCCACTTGATCGGCGGCGAGGAGATCCGGATGTGCACCTCGGCGGCGCCGGCCTCGCGCAGCATCCGGACCAGGGCGCGCTGGGTGTTGCCGCGGACGATCGAGTCGTCCACGACGACGAGCCGCTTGCCCTTGATGACGTCCTTGAGCGGGTTCAGCTTGAGCCGGATGCCGAGCTGCCGGATGGTCTGGTTGGGCTGGATGAAGGTGCGCCCGACGTAGGCGTTCTTCACCAGGCCCGAGCCGTAGGGGATGCCGCTGGCCTCGGCGTAGCCGATGGCGGCCGGGGTGCCCGACTCCGGAGTCGCTATCACCAGGTCGGCCTCGGCCGGGGCCTCCTTGGCGAGACGGCGGCCCATCTCGACCCGGGAGAGGTGCACATTGCGCCCGGCGATGGTGGTGTCCGGACGGGCCAGGTAGACGTACTCGAAGACGCAGCCCTTGGGCTTGGACTCGGCGAAGCGGGAGCTGCGCAGGCCGTTCTCGTCCACGGCGATGAGTTCGCCCGGCTCGACCTCGCGGATGAACGAGGCGCCGACGATGTCCAGCGCGGCCGTCTCGGAGGCGACGACCCAGCCGCGCTCCAGGCGGCCCAGCACCAGCGGGCGGATGCCCTGCGGGTCGCGGGCGGCGTAGAGGGTCTGCTCGTCCATGAAGACCAGCGAGAAGGCACCCTTGACCTGGGGCAGGATCTGCCGGGCGGTCTCCTCGATCGACAGGTCCGGGTAGCCGGCCAGCAGGGCCGTCACCAGGTCGGTGTCATTGGTGACCGCCGAACGGCCGGAACGGGAGACATGCTGCTCGCCGGGGAGCCGGGCGACCATCTCCGCCAGTTCGGCGGTGTTGACCAGGTTGCCGTTGTGGCCGAGGGCCAGCGAGCCCTGGGCGGTGGCCCGGAAGGTCGGCTGGGCGTTCTCCCACACCGAGGAGCCGGTGGTGGAGTAGCGGCAGTGGCCGACGGCGATGTGGCCGAGCAGCGAGCCGAGGGAGGTCTCGTCGAAGACCTGGGAGACCAGGCCCATGTCCTTGTAGACCAGGATCTGGGAGCCGTTGCTCACTGCGATGCCCGCGGACTCCTGTCCGCGGTGCTGCAGGGCGTACAGCCCGAAATAGGTGAGTTTGGCGACCTCTTCACCGGGGGCCCAGACACCGAAGACACCACAGGCGTCCTGGGGGCCCTTCTCGCCGGGAAGGAGGTCATGGCTGAGTCGTCCGTCACCGCGTGGCACGCCACCGAGTCTAGGGCAGTCCGGCGGTATCGGCCGAACAGGGGACGGCCGCAGGTCACGCAGCGGATCGCTGACGCGCGTAGATTTCGGGCGAAACGGATCAACCCATCACCGGGAGTAGCGAAGAAAGATCACTGCGCTCCCCCGAGGCCGTGAGTTGCGCCACGTCCAGCAGCTCCGCCCAGGCCACCCGGCCGGTCGCCAGCCGGATCCAGGGCAGCGGGGCCGTCTCGACCACATTGGGCGGGGTGCCCCGGGTGTGGCGGGGGCCCGCCACACACTGGACCACGGCGAACGGCGGGATGCGCAGTTCCACCGAGCCGCCGGGGGCCTGCGCGGCCAGGGCGTCGGCGAGCAGCCGGGTGGCGGCGGCCAGCGCCTGCCGGTCGTGCGGGATCTCGGCGCCCAGGGCGTCGGCGAGGTCGTCGCCGTGGACGACGGTCTCCAGAAGGCGGGTGACCAGGAAGTCCGAGAGCAGCATCGGGCCGTACCGGGTGGGCAGGGCCAGGCCGGGTGGGTGCTCCTCGGCGAGGGTCTTCAGGAGCAGGTCGGCGGCACGGTCGAACTCGGCGGCGACCTGCGCTGCGCTGCCCCCGAAGGCGTCGGCCGCGTGCCCCCGCACTCCTTCGTCGATGTCCGCTGCTGCGCTGCGGGTGCCGGTGACCCAGGAGGTCAGCGAGAGCAGCTCGGCGCCGGCCGGGACGTCGGCGCCGAGGTTCTTCGGCACCCAGTCCAGGACGAAGCCCAGATGGGCCACCAGCTCCCTGACCCGCCACCCGCCGAGGCGGGTGGGCCGGGCCAGCAGCGCCTCGGCCGCGTCGTCCGCGCCGTCCGCGCCGTCCGCGCACAGGCTGTGGACGGCGGTGCGGAGCACCTCCGTCTGGGCGGCGAGGGCGGCCCGGGTACGGGCGGGGTCGTAGCTGCGGGCCCGGGGGCCTTTTCGGTCTCGGGGGCTGCGGTCGGCTGGCGGCATGTGAGCGAGAGTAGGCACGAATCCCGCTTGCCGCCAGGACATTGGGGCGTGGACGCTGCTGTCATGACCGCCGAACCTGCCGTCCGAACCAGCACCGACACGCCCGCGCCCCCACCTTCGCCGTCCCCCGCCCGCCGACAGACGCTGCTCGCCTCGGCCGCCGCCGGGACCACCGTGGTGCTGTGGGCCTCGGCCTTCGTCGGGATCCGCGCGGCGGGCCATGCGCTGGCACCAGGGCCGCTGGCGCTGGCGCGGCTGCTGGTCGGCAGCCTGGTGCTCGGTGCGATGGTCGCCGTCCGGCGCGAGCCGTTCCCGGCCCGCCGGGACTGGCCCGGGATCGTCGCCTGCGGCGTGCTCTGGTTCGGGCTCTACAACGTAGGCCTGAACGCCGCCGAGCGGCTGGTGGACGCGGGGACGGCGGCGATGCTGGTGGGCGTCGGGCCGATCCTGATCGCGCTGATCGCGGGCGTGGTGCTGCGGGAGGGGTTCCCCAGGGCGCTGGTGCTCGGCATGCTGCTCTCCTTCGGCGGCCTGGTCGTCATCGGCCTGTCCTCCTCCGGCGGCGGTGGCGGCTCGGTCGGCTGGGGCGCGCTGCTGTGCTTCGTCGCCGCGCTGGCGTACGCCAGCGCGGTGGTGATCCAGAAGCCGCTGCTGGCCCGGGTCTCGGCGCTCCAGATCACCTTCCTGGCCTGCACCGTGGGCGCCGTGGCCTGTCTGCCATTCGCCCCCGCGCTGGTGCGCGAGGCCGGACACGCCCACGCCTCCCCCATCGCCTGGGCCGTCTACCTGGGCGCGCTGCCGACCGCCGTCGCCTTCACCACCTGGGCCTACGCCCTGGCCCGCACCAGCGCCGGCCGCCTGGGCGTGACGACCTACCTGGTGCCGCCCATCTCGGTGCTGCTGGGGTGGCTGGTCCTCGGCGAGGTGCCCGGCTGGACGGCCCTGGTGGGCGGCGTGCTCTGCCTCTCGGGCGTGGCGGTGTCCCGGCTGCGACTGGAGCGGTGGAAGCGGTGAAAGCTGTGGAGGCGGTGAAAGCGGTGGAACCGTCAGAGCGCGGAGCGTCGCCGTACCTGAACGGGATCCCTACTTCGGCCGAGCCCCCGTCCCGCTGCCGTCTCTGACGTGCGCGTTCGCTCCCGATGACCCGTCCGTCGCCTCCGTGGGGCACGCCGGTCGGTCCCTGGCTGGGGTGGCTCGGCTCCGCCTCGCGGCAACCACGACGAGGGGAGGGGGTGGCGGGGCGTGCGTTGCCGGGTGGCGCGCTGGTGCCGGGCTTGCAGAAACCTTTCTTCGGGCCGGATTGCCCGTGCTGGGGGGAGTTACAACCAAGCTGGGGTGAATTACACCCATATATGGTTGCTACGCCCCCCAGCGTGGTTGTAACTCCCCCCAGGTAACCCGATTGGGGGACGCACTCGCCCCGCCCCGCGCCCCAGGCGAGCGCTCCGCGCCGGACCCGGGCCGCCCCGGCCCTTGTCGCGCGGCGGAGCCGCTTCTGTCCGGGCGGAGCCCGGGAAACGGCGGGCCACGCGCCCCACCACACGCTGCCGTTGCAACCGTGGAGCGCCACCCCCGCCCACCGCCAAACACTCCGCACCAGAGCGCCCCCACTCCCCGCCCCAGTTGCCGGCGCGAAGCGCCTTCCTTCCGGGCGGAGCCCGGGAGACGGTGAGTCAGGTCGCGGCACGGGCGTTGCCGTTGCAGGCGTGGAGCGTCCCCTGGCCGACCCAACGCTTCGCCCGCCCCCTTGACCTGGAGTGGGGTCCAGGTGTGAGGCTTCGTCATATGACGGACTTCCTCTCGCCCGGCCAGGTTGTCGAACGCAGCGGCTTCAGTCTGGACACGCTGCGGTACTACGAGCGGATCGGTCTGCTCGACCGGATCGAGCGCGGTCCCGGCGGTCGGCGCCGTTACGCGGACGAGGACCTGGAGTGGCTGGGCGTGCTCCGCTGCCTGCGCGACACCGGGATGCCGATCGCGCAGATGCGCCGCTACGCCGAGCTGGCACGGGAGGGCGACAACACGATCGCGGAGCGGATGGCGCTGCTGGTCGAGCACGACGAGCAGGTCGAGCGCACCGTCGCCGACCTGCGGGACCAGCAGGCCCATCTGAAGCAGAAGATCAGCTGGTACCGGACCCAGCTCCCGGGTCCTGAGGCGGCGTCAGAGCAGTGACGTGCCGAAGCTTGTCGGGATTGCGGACCACCCGGATGCCGGTGATCCCGGTCTCGTCCATCTCCAGGACGAAGACGCTGTCGGTCACTCCGGCGGAGGTCACCAGCAGGCCGGGCTGACTGTTGACGTCCGCGGGGTGCACGGCCATCTCCGGGAGCGGACGACCGGTCATCACGCCCAGGATCCAGCGGGCCGCCTTGTCCGCGCCGATGATCGGCCGCAGCGCGGCGCGGATCTTGCCGCCGCCGTCCGACCAGACCGTCACGTCCGGCGCCAACAGCTCCATCATCCGGTTGAGGTCCCCGCCCATGCAGGCCGCCAGGAACTCATCGGTGACCCGGCGGCGTACCTCGGCCGGGGCCTCGTAGCGGGGGCGCCGGGCCTGGACATGGCTGCGGGCCCGGGTGCCGACCTGGCGCACCGACACCTCGGTGCGGTCGAGCATCCCGGCGATCTCGGCGTAGGGGAAGCCGAAGACCTCCTTGAGGATGAACACGGCCCGCTCCAGCGGGGAGAGGGACTCCAGGACCACCAGCATGGCCATCGAGACCGCCTCGGCCCGCTCGATGTCGCCGCTGGCGTCCGGCGCGGTCACCAGCGGCTCCGGGAGCCAGGGGCCGACATAGGACTCGCGCTGCACCATCGCCGACTTGAGCCGGTTGAGGGACAGGTTGGTGACCGTACGGGCGAGGTAGGCCCTGGGCTCGGCGACCGCGGCGGTGTCCACCCTGCTCCAGCTGAGCCAGGCGTCCTGCAGGATGTCCTCGGCGTCGGCCGCGCTGCCGAGCATGCGGTAGGCGATGCCGAAGAGGACCGGGCGGTGCTGCTGGAACACCGTGAGGGCGACATCGGTGGCGTCGGTGGCGTCGGTCACGCCTCGGAAGCTACCTGACGGAGCGGGATCTCGCAGCGATCCCGGCTCCCGCCTTTGAAGAGGGCTTGTCCCACCAGCCCGAAGGCGCTGTTCACCCGGGAGCGGAGGTTCTCGACGGCGATCATCGCGGTGAGTTCGACGAAGGCCGGCTCACCCAGGTCGGCGATCAGACACTGCGTCATCTCGTCGGTGACGGCCGGCACCGTCTCGGTCATGGCCTCGGCGTACTCCATCACCAGCAGTTCGAGGTCGGTGTACACCTCGGTGTGGTCGCGCCAGGCGGGGACGTTGCGGAGCTTGGCGGCGGGAACGCCCTTGCCGTGGCTGTCCCAGTAGCCGAAGTCCAGGCACCAGGAGCAGCCGATCCGGGCCGCGACCGCCATCACCGCGAGGGACTTGAGCGTCGGGTCGAGCCGGTTCCAGCGGGCCTCCCCGCGCTCGAAGCGGGTGGTCGTCAGGAGCACCCTGGCATGGTGGGCATAGGCCTTCCCTGGGTCGAGCACCTCGCCGTAGACGCGCCTGGAGTACCACTCGCCGAGGCGGAAGAGCACGGTGCGCGGCGGGTCGAGGGAGATACGGGCCATGGCTTGCTGCCTCCTTGGAGCGCGGGGGATCGCGGTGTCCACAGGTAAGACAGATCAGCGGCAGCAAACGTGACAAGGCGGGGCACGGGACATGGTGGATGCTGTGAGTGACGCCTTCTCTACACCCTGTTGACAGATGGCGGGTATTGGCTATCCTGGATCTGCACGCGGCAATAGCTTCGTGAAGTGAACTCGGCAGCCTTCCGGACGGTCGGCCCGCCGAGTTTTGCGCTTTCCGGGCCCCTCAGAGGCGCCGGACGCCATGGAGCATCGGGCGAATCCTCCGCGTCCAGTCACTTCCCTTGGCGAAGCTCCAAGCGATGGCGTCGGGGATCCACAGCAGGTTCTCCTCATGGGCCCTCATATGCTCGTAGGACAGTCCTTCCTCGTGGTCAGCCTTGCTGATCCGGGCGGAGAGCAGCCGGTTGTCCCGTAGCACCGCGGAGTCGTCCCGCTCCAGGACCAGCCGGTTGGCTCCCACCTCGAACGCTTCCTGGATCAGGGCTTCAAGGCACAGAGGCCGGGCCGACACCTCGGACAGCCCCGCCGGAGCGACGTAGACCCTGGCCTCGACATCCAGCTCGCACATGGTCGACAGGATGGCCCGACGTCGGTCATCGCGCTCCTTGGTGAAGTGAAGCCGCCGCTGCCCCGGCAGGAGGAGCATGCGCATGGCTTGCCGCATGGGTGCAAGCCGTCGGGGCTCGACGAAGGCCGCCACGACGATGTACTGCCGCAGTTTCGCCTCGTCGACGAAGATATGGGCTCCCACAGCCACTCCTTTGTTCACGTTCAGTGACATGTGAACAGCAGAAGTAGCCAAAAGGTCACCCTTGTGGCGTAATGTGCCTCTGCCCCCGTGACCTGGGCGGTCAACGGGGGCAGCGGGCAGGGGCTGTGACGGGGTGTCAGCCGAGGAGGGCCTCGATGACGCCGGTGTGGGCCTCGCGGAGCTCGGTCAGGGGGAGCGTGAACTGGTCCTGGACCTCGATGGTGTCGCCGTCGACGACGCCGATGCGGGTGGCCGGGAGGCCCCGGACGCCGCACATCTCGGTGAAGCGGAGCTCCTCGCTGCGGGGGACGGAGACGATCGCGCGTCCCGCCGACTCGGAGAAGAGGAACACGAAGGGGTCCAGACCCTCGGGCACGACCACCCGCGCGCCCTTCGCGCCGCGCAGGCAGCTCTCGGTGAGGGCCTGGATCAGGCCGCCGTCGGAGAGGTCGTGCGCGGCGTCGATCATGCCGTCGCGGGAGCCGGAGATCAGGATCTCGGCGAGCAGCCGCTCCCGCTCCAGGTCCAGCCTGGGCGGCAGGCCGCCGAGGTGGTCGTGGGCGACCTGGGTCCAGGCCGAGCCGCCCAGCTCGTCGGCGGTGTCGCCGAGCAGGTAGACCAGCTGGCCCTCCTCCGCGAAGGCCATCGGCGTACGGCGGTTGACGTCGTCGATCACACCGAGCACGGCGACCACCGGGGTCGGGTGGATGGCCACCGCGCCGGTCTGGTTGTAGAGCGAGACATTGCCGCCGGTGACCGGGGTGCCCAGGGTCAGGCAGGCGTCGGCCAGGCCGCGGGTGGCCTCGGCGAACTGCCACATCACGTCCGGGTCCTCGGGGGAGCCGAAGTTGAGGCAGTCGGAGACGGCCAGTGGCTTGGCGCCGGTCGCGGCGACGTTCCGGTATGCCTCGGCCAGGGCCAGCTGCGCACCGGTGTACGGGTCGAGCTTGGCGAAGCGGCCGTTGCCGTCGGTGGCGATGGCGACGCCGAGGTTGGACTCCTCGTCGACGCGGATCATGCCGGAGTCCTCGGGGGTGGCCAGCACGGTGTTGCCGAGGACGAAGCGGTCGTACTGGCTGGTGATCCAGGACTTGTCGGCCTGGTTCGGCGAGCCGACCACCTGGAGCACCGCGGCGCGCAGCTCGTCCCCGCCGGCCGGGCGCTTGAGGCGCTCGGCAGTGGGGGCGTCGGCCTGCAGCGCGTCCTGCCAGGACGGGCGGGCGAAGGGCCGCTGGTAGGTGGGACCGTCATGGGCGACACTGCGAGGCGGCACATCCACGATCTGCTCGCCGTGCCAGAAGATCTCCAGCCGCTCGCCCTCGGTGACCTCACCGATGACGGTGGCGATGACGTCCCACTTCTCGCAGATCTCCAGGAAGCGGTCCACCTTCCCGGGCTCGACGATCGCGCACATGCGCTCCTGCGACTCGCTCATGAGGATCTCCTCGGGCGAGAGTGTCGCGTCGCGCAGCGGAACGGTTTCCAGCTCGACCCGCATGCCGCCGGAACCGGCCGAGGCCAGCTCGCTGGTCGCGCAGGAGAGGCCGGCGCCGCCGAGGTCCTGGATGCCCAGGACCAGCTTCTCCTTGAAGATCTCCAGGGTGCACTCGATCAGCAGCTTCTCCTGGAACGGGTCGCCGACCTGCACCGCGGGGCGCTTGGTCGGGCCACCGTCCGCGAAGGTCTCCGAGGCGAGGACCGAAACGCCGCCGATACCGTCGCCGCCGGTGCGGGCGCCGTAGAGGATGACCTTGTTCCCGGCGCCGGAGGCCTGCGCGAGGTGGATGTCCTCGTGCTTCATCACGCCCACGCACAGCGCGTTGACCAGCGGGTTGCCCTGGTAACAAGGGTCGAAGACGACCTCGCCGCCGATGTTGGGCAGGCCCAGGCAGTTGCCGTAGCCGCCGATGCCGGCGACGATCCCGGGCAGCACCCGGCGGGTGTCGGGGTGGTCAGGGGCGCCGAAGCGCAGCGGGTCCATCACCGCGACCGGGCGGGCGCCCATGGCCAGGATGTCGCGGACGATGCCGCCGATGCCGGTGGCCGCGCCCTGGTAGGGCTCGACGTACGACGGGTGGTTGTGCGACTCGATCTTGAAGGTGACCGCGTAGCCCTGGCCGACGTCGACCACGCCGGCGTTCTCGCCGATGCCGACCAGCAGCGCGTCGGTCTCCGGCTTCTTGTCGCCGAACTGCTTGAGGTGGACCTTGCTGGACTTGTACGAGCAGTGCTCGGACCACATGACCGAGTACATGGCCAGCTCGGCGCCGGTGGGACGGCGGCCGAGGATCTCGCGGATGCGGGCGTACTCGTCGGCCTTGAGGCCCAGGGCGGCCCAGGGCTGCTCGGCGTCCGGGGTCGCGGTCGCGTGCTTGACCGTGTCGAGAGTCATCAGGAGCTCACCAGCTGCTTCAGGATCGAGGTGAAGAACCCGAGGCCGTCGGTGCGGCCGGTGCCGACCAGCGGCTCCACGGCGTGCTCGGGGTGCGGCATCAGGCCGACGACGTTGCCGGCCGCGTTGGTGATGCCGGCGATGTCGTTGATCGAGCCGTTGGGGTTGACGTCCAGGTAGCGGAAGGCGACCCGGCCTTCGGCCTCCAGCTCGTCGATGGTCCGCGCGTCCGCGACGAAGCGGCCCTCGCCGTTCTTCAGCGGGACGGAGATCTCCTGGCCGACCGTGTAGTCGACGGTCCAGGCGGTCTCGGCGTTCTCGACCCGGAGCTTCTGGTCACGGCAGACGAAGTGCAGGCTTTCGTTGCGCAGCATGGCGCCGGGCAGCAGGTGCGACTCGGTCAGCACCTGGAAGCCGTTGCAGATGCCGAGGACCGGCAGCCCCGCCCTGGCCTGCTCGATGACGGTCTCCATCACCGGGGAGAAGCGGGAGATCGCGCCGCTGCGCAGGTAGTCGCCGTAGGAGAAGCCGCCGGGCAGGACCACGGCGTCGACCTGGTGCAGGTCCTTGTCGCGGTGCCACAGGGCGACCGGCTCGGCGCCGGCCAGGCGCACGGCGCGCTGGGCGTCGCGGTCGTCGAGGGAGCCAGGGAAGGTGACGACGCCGATGCGAGCGGTCACTTCTCCTCCACCCTCACGGTGAAGTCCTCGATCACGGTGTTGGCGAGGAAGGTCTCGGCGGCTTCGCGGATCCGGGCGAGGGCGGCGTCGTCCACCGGCCCGTCCAGTTCCAGCTCGAAGCGCTTGCCCTGACGGACGTCCGCGATCCCGGCGAAGCCCAGACGCGGCAGCGCGCGCTGCACCGCCTGGCCCTGGGGGTCGAGGATCTCCGGCTTGAGCATGACGTCGACAACGACGCGTGCCACGGGTACTCCCGGTGAGTGGTGGTGCGGGGGGAGTACCCACTCTACTGGGGGAGCGAGGGCTTCTTGGATGATCACCCGGCCGGACGCGCGTAGACCGGGGGCAGCGTGCGGAGGTTCACACAAATGACTACCACTCGGTAGCCGGTGATTGAACGCCGGAAATTCCCTCATTCGCCACATTCAGCCTTGCAATAGCAGCCCTGCCGAGAGCCCGTCCAGAGGTATCGGTCAGGTATCGGCGAGGTCTCGAACCGACACGGAATAGGGGGCAGGAAAAGCTTGCCTCTTCGATTTTGGGACACTTGAGGGGCAGAATGGCGGGCACCGGCCGCCGCTTCCGCGCGCGCTCGGTGGGCAAGCGGCGCTCCCAGCCTCGCGACCTCCCGAAACGTACCTCCGACCTGCGGGTTTCAGGCGCCGCCAAGGCGGCGTGGAAATCCGAGAGGATTGGCATCCCATGGCTCAGCGCGTAGTGGTAACCCTCTCTGACGACATCGACGGAGGGGTGGCCGAGGAAACCGTCCAGTTCGCCGTCGACGGCAAGTCGTATGAGATCGACCTGTCTGCCCGAAACGCGGAAAAGCTGCGGAAGGCGCTCGCCCCGTATGTGACTGCGGCCCGCAAGCAGAGCCGAACCGGCAAGACCCTCCGCCGGACCGAGGTGGCGCCGGACCCGGCGACGGTGCGCGCCTGGGCGCAGTCCCGTGGCATCGACCTGCCCGCGCGCGGCCGGCTGCCGAAGCATGTCTACGAGGCGTTCGCCGAGGCGAGCTGATCCGGTCCGGAGCTGGACGGGTTCAAACCGGACTTTCCTTGACCTAACGGTCAAACCGCCCACCCTCGTGGATCGCCCGGTGATCCATGGGCTAGTGTTCTCTTCAGCGGAGCACGCCGGAGACGGAAGCCGAAAGGCCAGGTCAACGGGGTGGGCTCGCAGGTGTAGCTCAGTAGTAGAGCGCTCCCCTTCCAGGGGAGAGGCGCAGTGTGCAATCCCTGTCACCTGCTCAACTCGACGTTCCTTTCGGCTGGCGCAAGCAGCCGAAAGGATCAGGTAGAGTAGAGCTCGCCGGAACGGACCGGAGGCCATCTGGCCGAAGGAACGGGACGGCGAACACCATGCGGACGTGGCTCAGTTGGTAGAGCATCACCTTGCCAAGGTGAGGGTCGCGGGTTCGAATCCCGTCGTCCGCTCCAGATCAGAGAAGGCGCACTCATTCAGAGTGCGCTTTCTGCGTTGTACGCCTGACGGTGCACCAGTTCGGTGCCGGGGGCATGCGGTGGCACGGCTCCGGCATGCCCCCGGCTCCGGTGCTCAGGCCCAGGTCTGGCCGGTCAGGCGCTCGTAGGCCTCGACGTACTTGGCCCGGCTGTCGGCGACGACCTGCTCGGGCAGGGCCGGCGGCGGCAGCTCCGAGGCGGGGTCCCAGCCGGAGGCCGGAGAGGCCAGCCAGTCGCGGATGAACTGCTTGTCGAAGGAGCGCTGGGACCGGCCCGGCTCCCACTCGTCGGCCGGCCAGAAGCGCGAGGAGTCCGGCGTCAGCACCTCGTCGCCGAGCACCAGGCTGCGGTCGCCCGGCTCGCCGTCCGCCAGGCCGAACTCGAACTTGGTGTCGGCCAGGATGATGCCCCGGTCCCGCGCGATGTCCCGGGCCCGCCCGTACACGGCGATCGTGGTCTGCCGCAGCTGGGTCGCGACCTCGGCGCCGAGCCTGCGGGCGACCTCCTCGTAGGGCACGTTCTCGTCGTGCTCGCCGACCTCGGCCTTGAGCGCGGGCGTGAAGATCGGGGCGGGGAGCTCCGAGCCGTCCACCAGCCCGGCCGGCAGGGCGATGCCGCAGGCCGTCTGGTACTTGAGGTACTCCTTCAGACCGGAGCCGGTGAGGTAGCCGCGGGCCACGCACTCGACCGGCAGCATCTCCAGGCTGCGGCAGACCAGGGTGCGGCCCGCCCAGTCCGCCGGGGCGCCGGCCGGGACCTCGGTCGAGATCACATGGTTGGGCACCAGGTCGGCCAGCCGGTCGAACCACCACAGCGAGAGCTGGGTGAGGATGCGGCCCTTGTCCGGGATCTCGGTGGGCAGCACCCAGTCGAAGGCCGAGGTCCGGTCGCTGGCGACCATCACCAGCTCACCCGCGTCGTTCCGGTAGAGGTCACGCACCTTGCCGGTGTGCAGATGAATCAGGCCGGGCACCTGCACCGGCTGGGGCTTCTCGACGAATCCGCTCAAGACATGTCCTCGGTCAAGTGAATCTCGGGGTGGGAGCTTGCAAGGAGTCTTTCACAAGGCCCTTCCCGGCCGTTCGGACGGCGTCGGCGGACCTTATGCAGATTCAGTGGACCTTGCAGATGCGGTCCAGCAGGTTCGCCGTGGCGCGCTGGACCCGTTCGTCGGTGTGGCCGGGCCGGTCCAGCGCCGGGGACCAGGCGAAGGTGCCGCTGGCGAAGACGTAGGCGCCGCCCGGGGCCCGGTACAGCGAGGTCTCCTGGTGCTGCAGCGCCCCTCTTGCGTCCCGGTACGGGGAGTGCGCCAGCAGGGTGCGCTCGGTGTGCGAGGGCAGCGGCACCCGGGGGAAGTAGTGGTCGGACTCCCCCGCGACCAGCCCGGGCAGCCGGTCCTCGTCCCGCAGCCCGGTCCCCTCCCAGACCCAGTGGTCGGTGTTGCGGACCACCATGGGCGCGGGTTCCGGGACCCGGCCGCAGTACTGGATGCCCAGCAGCAGCTGCTCCGGTGCGCCCAGGTCGCGCCAGAGCACCGACGGGGCCGCCCCGGCCGACGCGTCCACCGGACGGCGGCGCTTGCGGCAGGTCAGCAGCCGGTCCGGTTCGCCGTTCATGCCGGGGTCGAGCTCGACCTTCCAGTACATGGTGTTGGCGCTGAGGAAGACCAGCGAGGTGCCGCCGTCCCTGGCGTCCTCCACCGACCGCCGCATCGGCGCCGACCAGTACTCGTCGTGGCCGGGGAAGATCAGCCCCCGGTAGCGGCCCGGGTCGATCCGCCCGGCGTGCAGGTCGGTAGCGTTGGCGTAGGCCAGGTCGTAGCCGTAGCGCTCGGCCCAGCGGATGAAGTCGTAGGCGTGGCCGATGTGCAGCGGCAGCCCCGCGCCCGCGTAGGGGCGGTCGAAGGACACCGTGGTGGCGGCCTCCTCCTCGCCGAGCAGCTCGCCCTTCTCGTTCCAGGCGTGGTAGAGGCTGGCGCCGGTCCTGCCGTCCTCGGGGTAGAGGTTGTAGGCCTGCCAGGTGACGTCGGGGAGCAGCAGCAGCAGGTCCGCGGCCTTGTTGGCGCGGACCGTGAAGGGGATGTGGCTGCGGTGGCTGTGGTCGGCGGTGGTGAGCACGGCGACGTACGCGCCGGGGCTCCAGTGCGCGGGGATCTGCAGCCGCCAGGACATCCACCAGTGGTGGCAGGAGACGGTGCGGCCGGCGACCATCGGAGCGGGCTGGACCAGCCCGGAGATCCGCGGACTGGCGGCGAAGTGCCGCGCTCCGGCGCCGCCGTAGTGCCCGATCCGGTAGACGTCGACGGTGAACTCACGGGCGGTGCTGACGCTGACCCGCAGGTCCAACGAGCCGCCCGGGTCGGCGGCGGCCGCGGCGAAGCCCTTGAGCTGGCCGCCGACGTCGTCCGAGGGGCGCGGTCGCCCCAGGGCCGGGCGGGGTTCGGCACCGGGCGGGCGGCGGGACCGCGGCAGCTGGCCCTCGGCCTGGCCCAGGTCGACGTACCAGGGGACCTGCAGGCCGGTGTCGTCGAAGTACTGGTCCGCGCCTCGCAGCCAGGGCAGCGGGCCCTGGCCGAAGGGATCGGTGGCCCCGTGCGCGAGCGCCCCCGACTCCCAGCGACGGCTCTGCTCCGCACCCACGCGCCCCTCCCCTGGTTGCGGTGGCGAGGTGACGAGATGACGATATGTCACCAAAAGCGTTCGTCAGATCACCCCGTGTGTACTCATCGTACGTGCTGACGACTTGTCAGGGCAGTCTCACGGGCTTCTCGACCCGGACCCCGATCCCGGTGAGCCAGGCCCACAGCGGTTCGCCGTCGCCGTGCTCCACGGCCAGCGCGACCGGGGCGGCCAGGTCCGTCCTGCGGGCGCCGTCGACCAGCAGCACCGGGCCGTCCAGCCAGTCGAGACCGGCCTCCGCGGCGCCGCTGCCGACGGCGACGCAGCAGACCAGCGCGCTGAGGTGTTCCCCGAGCAGGTCCCGGCCGGTCCGCGGCGGCTGCAGCTGCAGTGCGGGCTGCCGCGCGGGATCGGCGGCGGCGGCCCGGAGCCTGCGGCTGGTGAGAGCCCCGGCCAGGGCGTCGGCGGCGCCGTCGTCGCGCAGCCGGACCAGCAGCTCGCTGATGTCGCGGGCCGTGGGGGCACCCTCGGCGCCGGCCACGAGCGGGTTTCGCTGGGGTACCGGGGGTCGCTCCCCGGGAACGTGGAGCAGGCCGGCGACCGCCAGCAGGTCGTCGGCGTGCGAGCGCCACACCCGCTCGACCACGGCCTGCGGATAGTCCTGCCAGTCGACCGGGGACCAGTGGGCCGCGGCGGCGGAGGGCTGGGCCGCGCTCCAGCTCTCCGGGGCGGCGGCCTGCGGGCCGCCGTGGAACAGCCTGGCGGCCAGCAGCGACACCGCCTCGTCGATCCGGCCCGGTTCCTCCAGCAGGTCGCAGGCCGGGCGCTCGCCGAGCCGGGTCTCGAAGCCGTCGGCGAGCCGGTCGCGCCGGGACAGCTCGGTCAGCGCGGAGACCACACCCGCGTCCAGACGGCCCGGCCAGCGGCCTATCTGCCAGGCCGGCAGCGCGACCCGGGTGAGCAGCCGGTCCCAGCCCGCGTAGGCCAGTCCGACCTGCTCCTGGGCGGCGATCCGCAGCCCGTAGTCCACCTGCCTGGCCTGCTCGGAGGCCCAGCCGGCGACGGCGCGCTCCATCTCGGCGGCGTGGCCCCGGCAGCGGCGCAGGAGCAGGGCGGCGATCCGGCCCAGCAGGGCCGGCGCGGGACGCTGCCAGGGCGGGGCGGTGGTCCGGTCGGCGGCGAGGCCGAGGGCGGCGTCCAGGGCCCGGACGAACCGGCGGGCCGCGGCGATGTCGGGGTCGGCCGAGCAGGCGGTGCCGGCCACCACCGGCGCCAGCAGGGCGCGCAGCTCGGCGACGCGCATCCACCACATGAACGGGGAGCCGATGACCAGGGTGGGCGCGGGCAGGGCCGCGGCCTCCCGGCCGAGGGCGTCGCCGCCGGCGGGTGCGGGTGCGGGCGGAGCGGGGGCGGCGGCGGGGGAGGGGTCCTCCAGCCAGCTGTCGCAGTCCGGGGTGAGCGCGATCCGGGCCGGGGCCGGCACGTCCATCCGCTCGGCGAGGTCGCGGACCAGCCGGTAGAGCTCCGGGGCCTCGGTCGTACTCAGCGGGACGGCCGGGACCAGCGGCGGCCTGACCCGGCGCAGCACCACGGCGAACGCCAGCGCGCCGAGCAGCACCACGGCGGCCACGGCGGAGACGGTCCAGCGGGCGACGTCCCAGCCGGCCGCGTCGGCGGATCCGGCGGCGCCGAGGCGGCCGGTGACACCGCCCGCGATCAGCACCGCGGCGGCAGCGGCCGGCAGCGCGGCCACCGCGAGCGCGGCGCCGCGCACCCGAAGCACCGCCTGGGCGCGACCGCGCGCCGCTTCCACACCGGCCATGGATCAGTCACCCCCTGCCTGCTCTGCCGCGGATCCACCGGACCCGGTTCTGTCGTCCCCCGTCGACTATTGACGACGAGCGACCCGGGCACGGTGTTCCAGGAACGGTTCGGAACCACTCGGATAAGTGATTCCCTCTGAACCGCAGCCTCCCCCCTCGACGCCCGGAGTACCCGGCACCGGCATCAGGACGCGGACGAGGACGCAGCGGTCTGCGGTACCTTCGGGGCACCATAAGGCCGGGGGGCGACGGACGTCAGCCGGATGGGGTTCCCGTCACCCGATGGGCTGGGTCCTTGGGCTTGTTGCCCCGGGCAGGGAGCGGCCGGCTTCAGCGGAGCGGCATTGCGCCCTGCGAGTGGCGGCGGGCGACGGATACTTGTCGATTGCGCAGATCCTGGCTCAGATGCCGGCGGCGATGTCACCGCGGTGGTGCGAGCCCTTCAGCCCGATCCGGGCGGCGGCCTCGTACGCACGGGTCCTGGCCTGGGGGATGTCCTTGCCGGTGGCGGTGACGGAGAGGACCCGGCCGCCGGCGCTGACGGTCCCGCCGTCCGCGCCGGTGGCGGTGCCGGCGTGCAGGACGTAGGCGGTGCCGTCGGGGGCCTCGGCGGCGTCGAGACCGGTGATCGGGTCACCGCTGCGGGGGTTCTCCGGGTAGCCCTCGGCGGCGATGACGACGGTCACCGCCGCGCCGTCGCGCCAGCGCAGGTCCGGGAAGTCGGCCAGGCGCCCGGTGGCCGCGGCGTACAGCAGGCCGTTGAGGGGGGTCTTCAGCCGGGCCAGCACGACCTGGGTCTCCGGGTCGCCGAAGCGGGCGTTGAACTCGATCACCCGCACCCCGCGCGAGGTGATCGCCAGACCGGCGTAGAGCAGCCCGGAGAAGGGGGCGCCGCGGCGGCGGAGCTCGTCCACGGTCGGCTGCAGGACGGTCGCCATGACCTCCTCGACCAGCCCGGGGGCGGCCCAGGGCAGCGGGGAGTATGCGCCCATGCCGCCGGTGTTGGGGCCCTCGTCGCCGTCGTAGGCGCGCTTGAAGTCCTGGGCGGGCTGCAGCGGGACCACGGTGGTGCCGTCGGTGACGGCGAACAGCGAGACCTCGGGGCCGTCCAGGAACTCCTCGATGACGACGCGGTCGCAGCCGGCCGCGTGCTCCAGGGCGGCCTGCAGGTCGGAGGTGACGACCACGCCCTTGCCGGCGGCCAGGCCGTCGTCCTTCACCACGTACGGCGCGCCGAAGGCGTCCAGCGCATGGGCCGCCTCGGCCGGGGTGGTGCAGAGGTAGGAGCGGGCGGTGGGGACGTTGGCGGCGGCCATCACGTCCTTGGCGAAGGCCTTGGAGCCCTCCAGCCTGGCGGCCTCGCCGCTGGGCCCGAAGACCGGGATGCCGCGCTCGCGCACCGCGTCCGCCACCCCGGCGACCAGCGGCGCCTCCGGGCCGACGATGACGAACTCGGCGCCGAGGGAGACCGCGAGGTCCGCCACGGCGGCACCGTCGAGCTGGTCGACCGGGTGGGTCCGGGCGACCCGGGCGATCCCGGCGTTGCCGGGGGCGCAGTGCAGCTCGCCGACCTCGGGGTCGAGGGAGAGGGCACGGCACAGGGCGTGTTCGCGGGCACCGCCGCCAATGACAAGGACCTTCACGGGGCTGAGCCTAGTCGGTGCCGGGCGAGAGCCGGTCCGCCGGTCCACGTGGTGACCGGCGGGGCGACCCGCGGGGCGAACTGCAGCGCGACCGGAGGGCAGGCGGCAGCGTGACGGACGCAACAGGCGGGAGCCTCCGGGTCAGGTACGCTCCTGCGGGCCACCCACCCGTAAGGGTGAGAATCGCGGATACCCGCCGCAGCCGCCCGTCCGGGTTTCTGTCTGGGGTTTCTGTGAGGGTTCCGGTGACGGTTTTACAGCCGAATCCGAGCGGAACGGTCACATGGTCAGCCATTTGGCGGTAAGAAGTGGTGCTTGGAACCAGGAGGGCTGAGGGCAGTGCTTGTGTCAGTGGCACCTGGGACGATCGGACCCGATGGGCCGAAGGACAGGGAGTTCCCACGGTGAGCCAGCCCGAAATGCAGCCCGAAGAGAGTCCCTGGGGCACCGACCCCGGGATGGAGGAACCGGTGACCGCTGCACCCCCGCAGCCGGAGGCGTCCGGCGGTCGTGATCTCAGTACCAGGCAGTTCCCGCTGGGCGACTGGGGCGAGCCCGCCGAACGTCTGGAAGAGCTCTACCGCTGGTCGGAGGAGCGTGCCGTCGAGGCGATCGACTGGTACCAGCGGGACCGCCGCTGGAAGCGCCGCGGCGCCCGTACGCTGCGGTATCTTGCCGCGCTCGCGGGCGTGGGCGGGGCGGTGCTGCCGCTGGTGCACCTGACCGGCGTCTGGCACGGCGCGGCCGACTGGGGCTATGTACTGCTGCTGCTCGCCGGTGCCTGCCTGGGCGCAGACCGGGCCTTCGGCCTGACCAGCGGCTGGATGCGGGACGTCAGCACCGGGCAGGCGCTGCAGCGGCGGCTGGAGGCGTTCCAGTTCGACTGGGCCTCGGAGTGCGTGCGCGAGGTGCTCGGCCCGACCGAGGGCACCGCGAGCGAGGCCGCCGAGCGCTGCCTCGGCGTGCTGCGCCGGTTCTGCGAGGACGTCTCGGACATGGTCCGGATGGAGACCTCGGAGTGGATGCTGGAGTTCCGCGCTTCGATGACGCAGCTGCCGACCCAGGCCGCGGGCAACTGGGGCGGCCGCACCGAGGGCATCGGCGCCCAGGTCCGGGTGCTGCCCACGCTCGGAAGCGGCCGGCCGACGATGCCTCGGCAACGCCCGCCGGAGCCCCCGCTGCGGTAGGGGAAACGTAGGTACGACGCGAGCTGAGGGGGCGCCCACTGGGCGCCCCCTCGGCTTTCCCGCGCTCAGGCGAAGACGACCATGGAGCCCTGTCCCAGCGCGCGGACCGCCGCCGCGTGCAGGCCGGTCCAGGCATGGCGCTCGCGGGAGAAGGGGCCGTCGTTGCCGGGCGGCGGGTGCGCCGGGCCCTCCAGCGTGGTCGGCGCCACCGGCCTGACCGGGACCGGCGGGGCCTGGTGGTCGATGCCGATCCAGGAGGCCACCGCCTCCAGCTCCCGCAGCAGCCCGTGCAGCGAGCCCAGCGGCCCGCCGGTGGCGAGCAGCGCGTCGTCCACGATGGGGGTCTCGAAGTCGATCGGGACGTACGCCCCGGCATGGTCGAAGTGCCAGACCAGGTGCGACCGCTCGGCGGTGTCCTCGAACATCTCCAGCAGCTGCTCGTAGTCCCCACCGAGCTCGTCCACGGGTGTGACCGGCAGGTTGGTGAGCTGCAGCAGATACGCGCGGCGGAGGAAGTGCAGCGACTCGTAGTCGAAGGCGGCGACGGGTTCGACGTCGCCGCTGAGACCCGGCATGTACTGGAAGACCGGCACCGCCGGCAGGCCGTGCGCGCCGAGCGAGGCGTTGTAGATCGCCAGGTCCTCGGCGA
Source organism: Streptacidiphilus sp. EB103A (assembly GCF_041261405.1). Taxonomy (NCBI): domain Bacteria; kingdom Bacillati; phylum Actinomycetota; class Actinomycetes; order Kitasatosporales; family Streptomycetaceae; genus Streptacidiphilus; species Streptacidiphilus sp. EB103A. The sequence continues at coordinate 44,269 of NZ_JBGCAQ010000010.1, forward strand.
ACGGGTTCTCGGGGCTGTGGACGAGTACGTCGACGAGCGGGACGAGCCAGATGTCACAGGCCACGGGCACTCCTGGGCGCGTACGCGCCGGTTGCGACGACGGTTGGACGTAGTGCTCTCATCGCAGCCACCCTAACGCTCTGCGGCGAAGCCTCACAGGGAGTCGCGCCGAGCGGGAATCGGCAGGATGTCGGCATAGCCGATGAGGGTGCCCTCGGCGCTCTCACCGCAGAGAGCGGCCATCTGCCGGAGCGACTCGCGGTTGTAGTCGATCAGCATCCGGTGCACCGTGTCGCGGTCCTTGGCGACCAGATGCTCCATCAGTTCCCGGTGCCCGGACCAGCAGTAGTCGGCTATGTCGGGACGGCCGCGCAGATAGGGCGCTGCGAAGATCCAGTACTGCACCCTGAGCCAGTCCAGGTACCCGGTGAGCCTGGCGTTGGCGACCAGGCCGGCGAACTCCCCCCAGAACCGCAGGTCGCAGCCGACCAGCACGTCCAGGTGCCCGGCCCGGGCCGCACGGTAGGCGGCGTCGGCGCGGCGCTGCAGCGAGGGCAGCCGCTCCCAGTCGATCGCCTTGAGATGGACCGCGAGGCGGCGGAACATCCCGTCCGAGACCAGGGTCCTGGCCTCGACGATGTCGACGAAGTCGTCCCAGCCGAGCCGGGGGACGGTGAAGCCGCGGTGGTGCTCGGTCCACAGCAGGCCCTGGGCGGTGAGGTCGAGCAGCGCCTCCCTGACCGGGGTGGCGGACACCCCGTACAGCTCGGCGATCTCCTTGACGGTGAAATGCGATCCGGCCGGGAGCCGGCCTGCCATCATCTCGTCGCGCAGGGCGCCCGCGACCTGCTCGCGCAGACTGCTGCGCCGGAGCGGGGACGGCGAAGCCGCCAAGGCCTGTGCGGCCTGTGAGGCCCGCGGTCCCGAGGACGGCAGGTCGGACGGCACGACCCCTCCTCGGGTGGCTTCAGTGGTTCGGGCCTCCCAAGGGTAAGGCCCCGAACCCGGGGAAGCATCGGAATTCGGGGCCAAAATGGTCTAGACCTTATGTCGAAACAGTAAAGATCGCCTGAAAGTAACCCCAGCTCAGACCGTGTGCGCATCCGCGATGGTGAGCACCTCGTCCAGGATGGCCAGGCCCTCCTTGACCTCCGCCTCGCTGCTGTTGCACGGCGGGACGACATGCAGCCGGTTCATGTTGACGAACGGCCACAGGCCGCGCTGCTTGCAGGCCGCGGCCAGCTCGGCCATCGGCGCGGCAGCGGCGCCCGCCGCGTTGTAGGGGGTCAGCGGCTCGCGCGTGGCCCGGTCCCTGACCAGCTCCAGCGCCCAGAACACACCCAGGCCGCGGACCTCGCCGATGACCGGGTGACGCGTCGCCAACTCACGCAGGCCGGGCCCGATCACCGTCTCGCCGAGGTGCCTGGCGTGCTCGACGATGCCCTCCTCCGCCATGGCGTTGATCGTCGCCACGGCCGAGGCGCAGGCCAGCGGGTGACCCGAGTAGGTCAGCCCGCCGGGGAACGGACGCTCGGCGAAGGTCTCCGCGATGGCGCCGCTGATGGCGACGCCGCCCAGCGGGACATAGCCGGAGTTGACGCCCTTGGCGAAGGTCAGCAGGTCCGGGGTGACCCCCCAGTGGTCGGCGGCGAACCACGCGCCGGTACGGCCGAAGCCGGCCATCACCTCGTCCAGGATGAAGACGATCCCGTAGCGGTCGCAGATCTCGCGGACGCCGGCCAGGTACCCGGCCGGGGGGACCAGGATCCCCGCCGTGCCGACCACGGTCTCCAGGATGATCGCGGCGACGGTCTGCGGGCCCTCGAAGGCGATGGTCTCCTCCAGGTGCTGCAGCGCGCGCTCGCACTCCTGCGCCTCGTTCTCGGCGTGGAAGTTGGAGCGGTAGGCGTAGGGGCCCCAGAAGTGCACGACACCGGACACCCCGGTCTCGTTGGCCCACCGGCGCGGGTCGCCGGTCAGGGCGATCGCGTTGGCGGTGGCGCCGTGGTACGAGCGGTAGGTGGAGAGCACCTTCTGCCGACCGGTGTGCAGCCGCGCCATCCGGATCGCGTTCTCGTTGGCCTCGGCGCCGCCGTTGGTGAAGAAGATCTTGTCGAGGTCGCCCGGGGTACGCTCGGCGATCAGCCGGGCCGCCTCGCTGCGCACGTCCAGGGCGAAGGCCGGGGCGAAGGTGCAGAGCTTGCCGGCCTGCTCCTGGATCGCCGCGACCACCTTGGGGTGCTGGTGGCCGATGTTGGTGTTCACCAGCTGCGAGGAGAAGTCGAGGAAGCGGTTGCCCTCGTAGTCCCAGAAGTACGAGCCCGCGGCGCCGGCGACGGCGAGGGGGTCGATCAGGGCCTGCGCGGACCACGAGTGGAAGACGTGGGCGCGGTCGGCAGCCTTGACGGCCTGCCCCGCTGCGGAGTCGACAGAGATGCTCATGGCCGCAGCCTACGGAGCAGGCCGCCGCCCCGGCAGCGACAGCCTGTTCGCCGATGGCGAGGCAGCGCTACAGGCTGTCAACCGGGGTCAGGAGGCCGCAGCGTCCATGCTGTAGGTCAGGAAGACGGTCCTGGCCGCATGCCGGTCGTAGACGGCCCGCGCCCGGTAGTTGTTCTCGGCGGTGTTCCAGCGGACGGTCGACCACCCCTCTTCCGCCGCGACCCGCGTCAGCGCGGCGAGCAGCGCGTCCGCCGCACCGCTGCCCCGGCGGGCCGGGTCCACGAACAGGTCGTCGAGGAAACCGCTGGTCCCGCGCAGCGGCGAGTCATAGGCCCGAAAGTGCGCCAGCCCCACCGGCACGCCGTCCGCGTCCCGGGCGACCAGACAACGCGTCTCCCGCTCGGGATCATGGATCCAGGCCCAGACCCGGTCGTAGTCGGCCTCGGTCAACTCCACCGAGTAGAACGCGCAGTAGCCCTCGAACAGCTCCCGCCAGCGCGGCAGGTCCGCGGCCAGGACCGGGGTGATCGTCAGATCCGACATGGCGTCAGCCCTCCAGGAGTCGGTTCGCAAGACGGGCCTTGGCCTCGGGCCACTCGTCCACCAGCATCGAGAAGTAGACGCTGTCGCGCCAGGACCCGTCCGCGCGCAACCGGTGCCGCCGCAGCACACCTTCGCGCTGCGCGCCGAGACGGGCGATGGCGTTCTGCGAGCGGGTGTTCAGGTGGTCGGTCTTCCACTGGACCCGGCCCATGCCGAGGTCCTCGAAGGCATGGGTGAGCAGCAGCAGCTTGGACTCGGTGTTCACCGCGGTACGCCAGACCGAGCGGGCGTACCAGGTCCAGCCGATCTCCAGCCGCTCGTCGAAGGGAACGATGTCGAGAAACGTCGTCCACCCGACCGGCTTCCCGGTCGACAGATCGATCACAGCAAACGCGACAGCCACACCCGCCTCCACCTCCGCGAGCCGCTCTTCGAGCAACTCCCCCAACTCCCCCTCGCTCTCCGGCGGAGTGACCGTAAGCCAGCGCCACACCTCCTCGTCCCGTCCCCCGGCCAGGAACAGCTCAGGCAGATGATCGCGGGACAGTGGCTCAAGGCGGACATGGGTTCCGGTGAGCGTCGTGGACGCGGGTGTCTTCGCAGGCATGGTCAGACAGTAGGCAATGTTTGAACTAAGCGCAATCACATTATGCACTAGTTCAAACTTGTCCGGGAGCGGGGGAGGCGGGCCGACACCGCAGCGCGAACGCGCCCCACGGTTGCAACGGCAGCGTTGGGTAGAGCGAGTTGCCCGCCGTCTCCCGGGCTCCGCCCGGAAGGAAGGCGCTTCGCGCCGGCAACTGGGGCGGGGAGTGGGAGCGCTCTGGTGCGGAGTGTTTGGCGGTGGGCGGGGGTGGCGCTCCACGGTTGCAACGGCAGCGTGTGGTGAGGCGTGTTGCGCGCCGATTCCCGGGCTCGCGCCCGGACAGAAGCGGCTCCCTCCCCAAGCACTTCGTGCAGGGGATACCCCATGCGCGACAGGGGCCGGGGGCGGCCCGGGTCCGGCGCGGAGCGTGCGGCGGGGGCGCGGGGCGGGGCGACGTCGCCCCGCCTCCCCCGACCACAGACAGTCGACGACCCCGCCCACCCACGGCAAGGGCGAACGGGGTCACCAACAGAACCACCGCACCGACTACGACAGGAACGACCGAACCTGAATCGTCTCCGTACGGCCCGGGCCCACGCCGATGGCGGAGATCGGGGCGCCGGACATGTCCTCCAGGGCCTTCACGTACGCCTGGGCGTTCTTCGGGAGGTCCTCGAAGGTCTGGGCCTTGGTGATGTCCTCGGACCAGCCCGGCAGGTTCTCGTAGATCGGCTTCGCGTGGTGGAAGTCGGTCTGCGAGTAGGGGAGTTCGTCCACCCGCCGGCCGTCGATCTCGTAGGCCACGCAGACCGGGATCTGCTCCCAGCCGGTGAGCACGTCCAGCTTGGTGAGGAAGAAGTCCGTCAGGCCGTTGACGCGGGTCGCGTAGCGGGCGATCGGGGCGTCGAACCAGCCGCAGCGGCGGTCGCGGCCGGTGGTGACGCCGCGCTCGCCGCCGATGCGGCGCAGCGCGTCGCCGTCGGCGTCCAGCAGTTCGGTCGGGAACGGGCCCGAGCCGACGCGGGTCGTGTAGGCCTTGAGGATGCCGATGACCCGGTCGATCTTCGTCGGGCCGATGCCGGAGCCGGTGCAGGCGCCGCCGGCGGTCGGGTTCGACGAGGTGACGAAGGGGTAAGTGCCGTGGTCCACGTCCAGGAGGGTGCCCTGGCCGCCCTCCATCAGCACGACCTTGTTCTCCTCCAGCGCCTTGTTCAGGACCAGGACGGTGTCCGCGACGAACGGGCGCAGCTTCTCGGCGTAGCCGAGGTACTCCTCGACGACCAGGTCGACCGGCACCGCGCGGCGGTTGTAGAGCTTGACCAGGATCTGGTTCTTGTCGTGCAGCGCGGCTTCGACCTTCTGGAGCAGGATGCTCTCGTCGAACAGGTCCTGGACCCGGATGCCGACCCGGTTGATCTTGTCGGCGTAGGTCGGGCCGATGCCGCGACCGGTGGTGCCGATCTTGCGCTTGCCCAGGAACCGCTCGGAGACCTTGTCCAGGGTCCGGTGGTACGGGGTGATCAGGTGCGCGTTGCCGGAGACCAGGAGCTTGGAGGTGTCCACGCCGCGTTCCTGCAGACCCACCAGCTCGGAGAAGAGCACGGCCGGGTCGATGACCACGCCGTTGCCGATCACCGGCGTGCATGTCGGGCTGAGAATGCCCGAGGGAAGCAGGTGCAGTGCGTACTTCTGATCGCCTACGACCACCGTGTGACCGGCGTTGTTGCCGCCCTGGAAGCGGACTACGTAGTCGACCGAGCCACCGAGGAGGTCGGTGGCCTTCCCCTTGCCCTCGTCGCCCCACTGAGCGCCGACCAGCACGAGTGCGGGCACAGGCGTACACCCCTTTCGGGCGGGGCAAAACAGACGGCGGAAGGCCGCCGTTCTGGCCCCGGATAGACCAAGCCCCTGGCGCAACAGCGCAAGGGGCTCTTACACCGAGAGATTACCCGAGGAAGGAGAGCGGTGTCGGCTGTGCGATCGGCGGGAGAGGCGCTCCTGGTGGTGGTCTCCCCCGCCGCCCTGGCCCTGGACGCGGAATCGGTCAGGGTGGCCAGGGACGTTCTCGGGGCAGCCTTCGCGGTGAAGCTGGTGGTTCCGGGGAGCCTGGCCGAGCTGGAACAGGCCCTTTCGCGCAGGGGCGGGAAACGACTTGTTGTGATAGGTGATGACCGTGCGGTGCACCAGGTGGTGCAGGTGTTGCACCAGCGTGCGGAACTGGCGTCGAGCCCCCTCGGGATCATCTCGATCGGAAATGGCGAAAAAGTGACCTTGACCAGGTCACTGGGGGTGGCCGCGCGCCCCGTGGATGCCGCCAGGACGGTCGTCGGCGGCGCCGAACGCACCCTGGGTCTGCTCGTGGACGAGAGCGGCGGAGTGGTCCTCGGCGGGCTGCGGATCCCCGGCCGCAACCATCCCGGATCCGCGCCCGGAACAGCGGCGGAGCGGCTCCACCCGGACGGCCCCAAGGACTCCGGGGACACCTCCGGCGGCAGGCCCGCGAGCGCGCCCGCATCGAGCGCCTCCGCTTCCGAGCCGCGTTCGCTCAGGGCGAACAAAGCTGCGGCTGGGCGAGGCGGTCTCATTCCGTCCCTCTGCCTCGGTCTGGGCCTCCAGCTCGGCCGAGCCGCCCGCAGTGTTGCCGCGCAGGTGCGCCCGCTCCGCGGCGACCCCGGACAGGCCCTGCTCGTCGAGGCGGACGGACAGATGCTGGCCGACCTGGACCACCCGGTGTACCTGGTCGCCGCGCCCGACGACGGCCTGATGGAGGTTCTGCTGAGCCCCTCGTCGGGGCCCGGCGGACCGTTGCGGGTCCGGGTCCGGCGGATCACGGTGAGCGGCGGTCCCGCCACGAGCTTCACTTATCTGGCGGACGACGCCCCAGGCGGCCCGGTCCAGCACCGCACCTGGACGGCCGAACCTGCCGCCTGGCGGCTGACAGTGCCGCCTGCCGCCTGACGCCAGCCGCCTGACTGCCCCTCAACTCCCTTGACTCTCCGCGCCCAGGTGCAGTTGGTCGCCGGACCGGGTGGTGACGCCGAAGCGGGCGAGGGCCTTGGCGGCCGGGCGTACGGCGGGGAAAACGCAGGCCTCTGGCGCCCCGGTTCCGCTCGACAGGCCGGACTTACGGGACATTGACAGCCTGGTGGCAGACTGCAGGGCATGAGCATCCACAAGAATCTGCTGGACGGACCGGAGCCGACGCTGCTGACCGAGGACGAGCAGCCCTACCGCATGCTGGCGGAGGAGTCCGCCTCGCCCGCGCAGGTGGCGGCGGAGTTCCCGACCTTCTCGCTGGCCTGGGCCATGCTCGCCGACGACGCTTTCGCGGCCGGTCATGTCGTCGAGTCGTACGCCTACGCCCGCACCGGCTACCACCGGGGCCTCGACGCCCTGCGCCGCAGCGGCTGGAAGGGCCACGGGCCGGTGCCGTGGGAGCACCGGGCCAATCGGGGCTTCCTGCGCTGCCTGGCGGCGCTGGCCCGGGCCGCCGACTCGATCAAGGAGACCGAGGAGGCCGACCGCTGCTGGCAGTTCCTGAAGGACAGCAGCCTGCTCGGCTACGAGGAGCTGAAGGGGCAGTAGCACAGAGCCGCACACGACGGAGGCCCGGTCCGCGATGATGATCGCGGACCGGGCCTCCGTCGTGTGCGGCGCTGTGCCGTGTACAGCCGCGTGCAGCCGTCTACAACGGCCTGCGGCGACTACTTCAGCCGGTTGCCGGCCGAGCGCAGGCTCTGGGTGGCCTCGACCACGCGGGCCGCCATGCCGGCCTCCGCGAGCTTGCCCCAGGTGCGCGGGTCGTAGGTGCTCTTCTTGCCGACCTCGCCGTCGACCTTCAGCACGCCGTCGTAGTTGCGGAAGATGTGGTCCACGATCGGGCGGGTGAAGGCGTACTGGGTGTCGGTGTCGAGGTTCATCTTCACGACGCCGTTCTCCAGCGCGGTGGCGATCTCCTCGGCCGAGGAGCCGGAGCCGCCGTGGAAGACGAAGTCGAACGGGTCGGTCTTCCCGTACTGCTTGCCGATGGCGTCCTGCAGCTCGCGCAGCAGCTCCGGCCTGAGGACGACGTTGCCCGGCTTGTAGACGCCGTGCACGTTGCCGAAGGAGGCGGCCAGCAGGTAGCGGCCCTTCTCACCGAGGCCGAGCGCCTCGGCGGTGCGGACGGCGTCGTTGACGGTCGTGTAGAGCGAGTCGTTGATCTCGTGCGAGACGCCGTCCTCCTCGCCGCCGGTCGGGGTGATCTCGACCTCAAGGATGATCTTCGCGGCGGCGGCCTTGGCCAGCAGCTCCTCGCCGATGGCCAGGTTGTCGGCGAGGGTCTCGGCGGAGCCGTCCCACATGTGCGACTGGAACAGCGGGTTCTCGCCGCGGGCGACGCGCTCCGCGGAGATGGCCAGCAGCGGGCGGACGTAGCCGTCCAGCTTGTCCTTGGGGCAGTGGTCGGTGTGCAGCGCCACCGTGACCGGGTACTTCGCGGCGACGATGTGGGCGAACTCGGCGAGCGCGACCGCTCCGGTCACCATGTCCTTGCTGTACTGGCCGCCCAGGAACTCCGCACCACCGGTGGAGATCTGGATGATGCCGTCGCTCTCGGCCTCTGCGAAGCCGCGCAGGGCCGCGTGCAGCGTCTGGGTCGAGGTGACATTGATGGCCGGGTAGGCGAACTTGCCTGCTTTAGCCCGGTCCAGCATCTCGCTGTAGACCTCGGGGGTGGCGATAGCCATGACGAATCCGCTCCTGTCGGTGATGCGTTTACGGACACTGCGACCCCGACCAGGAGTCGGGCACCGGCGCCATTGTCCCATCCCCGCCCGTGGGCTTCACCCCCGCGGGGGACAGCGGGGTCGCATCCACCCTGGCACACCCGAACGGATTAAAAAGGATCAATCCGGCCAAGCCGGGCAGCCGAGTCGGGAAGCGTCTCCCCAGCAGGGCTCGCGGATCGACAGGACGGGGGCACCCGAATGGTGTTTCGGGCAGACGCAGAGCGGACGCCGGGCGCAGGAACGCGCAGGCCACGGCCAGGTTGGCTGAACGCCGCGGTGCCGGCGGCGGCACTGCTGCTGCTCGCCGGGGTCCCGGCCGCCGGCACCGCGCGTGCCCAGGTCCAGGCACGGGTCCGGACGGAGCCCCGCCACCTGCCGGACACCTGCGGGGCCACGGCACCGCAGCTGCGACCGGTGCCGGCCGAGGCCCCACCCTCCGCCAGCCGGACCGTGGGGGCGCCGTCGAACGAGGCGGCGGCCCGGCACCTCTGGTACGGCCAGGCCGACCAACTGCCGATCGGGCTGTGGTCCGACGCCACCGTGGTCCTGCGCGCGCCCGCGACCCATGGCACCGTACGGCTCGACCTGACCAGCCACGGCTTCAGCACCGACTCCGTCGAGGTCCAGCGCTGGGTCCATGCCTCGCACCGGTGGGTGGACCTGGCCATGCTGACCACGGCCGGCAGCGGTGACGCCTTCCCCACCCGGGGCGGCTTCAGCTTCCCTGTTGCCACCCGCGCCTCCCTCGCCCACCCCGAGACCGTCCCGTTGCGGCTCCAGGACCTGGACCGGCCAGGTCGGCTCGGCGTCACGGCCTCCTTCGCCGACGGGCACGGCCACACCTACCGGGCTCCGGTCGTCACCTCGGCGGTCACGCGACCGCACACCGCCTTCACCGGCTGGCCCGCCCACGCCGCGCTGGTCCGCGGCGGCCCGGCCCAGCCCTTCGGCCTGACCGTGCGGAACACCACCGACCGCGCCTACCCCTCCCTCACCGCACTGTTCTACGCCTACGGCATGGGCGGCGGACGGGCGCTGACGCCGCGTGACCTGGTGCTCCAGCAGTATCTGCGCGGGCGCGGCTGGGTGGGTCTGCCCCTGGTCGCCAGTGCCTGCGACCCGGGGATGAGCGCCGCGCTGCGACCGGCCGCGGGCGCCGCGCTCGCCCCCGGCGCCGAGGAGACCGTGCAGCTCCGGCTGGCGGTGGCGCCGGGCGCACCGCACGCGGTGGGCTCCGGCTTCGGCGGACTGGCCGTGCAGGGCGGGGACACCGCGCTGGCTTCGGAGAGCCTGCCGTTCACAGTGCGGAGCTAGGGAGCTCTTAGCCTCAGGCGTTACTCTGCGCGGGTGACCACGACTCTCGCGTTGAACGTATCGACACTGCTCGACGCCAAAGCCCTGATCGCCCAGGTGGGTGCGATCGGCCTGCTCGCCATCATCTTCGCGGAGACCGGCCTGCTCATCGGGTTCTTCTTCCCCGGCGACTCACTGCTGATCCTCGGCGGCGTGGCCGCGTCCAGCGCCGGTATGAAGGTGCTCGGCGTGCAGATGTCGATCGCCGAACTGCTCGTCGCGGCGCCGCTGTGCGCCATCGCGGGCGCGCAACTGGGCCATCTGCTGGGGGCCAAGGCCGGACCCAGGCTCTTCCGAAGGCCCAACTCCAAGCTGTTCCGCCAGGAGCACGTGGACAAGGCCGAGGAGTACTTCCTCAAGTTCGGCCCCGCCAAGGCGGTGCTGATGGCCCGCTTCATCCCGGTGGTTCGGACCTTCCTGAACCCGGTGGCCGGGACGCTGGAGATGCCGGCGAGGACGTTCTTCCTCTGGAACGTGATCGGCGGGGTGGTCTGGACCGAGTCGATGCTGCTGATCGGCTACGAGTTCGGGGCCTCGATGGCGCCGGTCATCGACAAGTACCTGGTCCCCGCCATGGCGCTGATCATTCTGCTGTCGATCTCGCCGATCCTGGTGGAGCTGGTGCGCGAGCGGCGGAAGAAGCGCTCGGGCGAGGCCGGTGGAGTCGTCGGGGCCGTCGGAGCCGTGGAGGCGGCCGTCGCCCCGGTGTCGGCCCAGCGGCCGGCCGAGGACGAGGCCACCGCGGGTGGGCGCCACCGCAGGCGCTGACGCCCGAACGCACGCCCGACCACAGTCCCGACCGCACGCCCCCGCCGCTACAGCCCGAGCTCGGCCAGCTGGTAGGCGGCCAGGTACGGCAGGCCCTCGGCCTCGACGGCGGGGGCCGCGCCGCGCTCCACGATGACCGCGACTGCGACGACCTCGCCACCGGCCTCCCGTACCGCCTCGACGGCGGTCAGCGGCGAGCCGCCGGTGGTGGAGGTGTCCTCGACGACCAGCACCCGGCGGCCCTTGACGTCGGCGCCCTCGATCCGGCGCTGCATGCCGTGCGCCTTCTGCGCCTTGCGGACCACGAAGGCGTCCAGCCGCTGGCCGCGCGCGGCGGAGGCGTGCAGCATCGAGGTGGCCACCGGGTCCGCGCCCAGGGTCAGCCCGCCGACGGCGTCGAAGTCCAGGTCCGCGGTGAGGTCCAGCATCACCTGACCGACGAGCGGTGCGGCCTGGCCGTCCAGGGTGATCCGGCGGAGGTCGATGTAGTAGTCGGACTCCAGGCCCGAGGACAGGGTGACCTTGCCGTGGACCACGGCCTTGGTCTTGATCTGGTCGAGAAGCGCGTCGCGGTGGGTGCTCATGAGGCCCCAGCCTATCGACGCCGGCCTACCGACGCCGCCAGGTCCAGGTGGTGCTGACCTCCAGCGGGTCGATGGGGGTGACCAGGCGCGGGGCGGTGTTCAGCCCGTTGGGCGGGCCGGTCTGGGGTTCCACGCAGATGGCGTCGTCCTGCTCGTCGAAGACCACCAGCCAGTCGCAGCCCGCGGTGATCTCCAGGCTGAGCTCGCCCTCCCAGACCAGGGTGGCCTCGACCCCGTACGGGAGGCCGAAGCAGTCGTCGCGCGGCCCTTCGAGGGGGCTGATGCGGTTGCCGGTCGGGAGGTGGTCGCTGCCGCGCTCCTCCTGCCAGGCGGGCTCGAAGTCCAGCCGGGCCGGGGCGCCGTCCGGGCTCAGCTGCTTGCGGAACCACGGGTGCCAGCCGGCCATGGCCGGGAAGGAGACCTCGGCGGTCTCCACGGAGAGAGTGGTGCGCAGCGACTCGGCGGTCAGTTCGAACAGCTGGGTGACCCGGCCCGCGTACGGCCAGGGCTCGGCCAGGTCGTAGTAGAACGCGGCACTGGTCGCGCTCACCGGTGCCGCCGCGCGCCAGGCGGTGCGGACGCCGGTGCCGTGGATGGCGTGCGGCGGCATGTCGATGGGCAGCGCGTGCCGCTCCCCGCCGTTGCGCCAGCGGCCGTGGTCGACCCGTCCGGCCCACGGCACCATCGGGAACGACCCGTAGGCGAACACGCCCTTGCCCTGCGCGGCGAGATCCTCCCCGGTCCGCAGCAGTTCGGTGCCGCCGATCCTGAGGCTGCCGAGGCGGCAGCCGTCACCCGGCAGCACCGTCACCTCCACATCGCCCGCCGTCAGCAGGACGGGGGCGGTCGCGGCGGCGGACCGGGCGGCGGCGGTCGGGGCGGCGGCCGAAGCGGCGTCACCCAGAGAACTGGCGGGGCGGGGCATCAGGCCTCCTGAGGTGCGGGGTCGTCGGGGTCGACGCTACCCGCGCCGACGCAGCACACGGACCAGGATCACGGCGCCGCCGATCAGCGCCGCTCCGCCGCCGACCACCCAGGGCACCCGGTTGGGCTCGCCGTCGGCGGACGGCGGCTCGCCCATCCGGCGGGACGGCGCGCCCCAGCGGGCCGCCGCGCGGGAGCGGGCGCTGCGCGGCGGCAGGCTGGGACCGTAGCGGCCGCTCGGCGGGGCGTGGTCCACCTCCTCGGCGGAGCGGCCGACCATGCTGCGCCGGGTCGCCGAGGGGTCCGGCCAGGGCTCGTTGAGCGCGGCGGCGGCGTTGAAGGAGGCGGCGGGCTCGTCGATCAGGAACAGCCCGGACTCGTCGATGCCGTCGATTCCTTCGATGCCGTCGGGGTCCTCGGCGCCGTCCGGGCCCTGCGCGTCGTCGAAGTCGGCGAGCTCGGAGAGGTCGGTGAGCTCGCCCAGCTCGGCGAGCTCCTCCAGGTCCGCCAGCTCGGCGAAGAGGATCGGATCGCCGTCGATGCCCTCCCCGGGGGCGGCTCCGTCGGCGCCGAGCAGGTCGGCGTCGGCGAGGTCGGCGACCATCGCTGCGCAGAAACGATCCAGCAGACGGCGCAGCGCGACCGAGACCACCTCCGGGTGCAGTTCCTCCACCCGGCCCTTGGCCGCGAGGTCACCGTGGAACAGCACCCGGGCCTGGTCGTCGCCGTCCGGCAGCACCTCGACCCGCAGCCGCCCGGAGACCGCGCCGCTGCCGACGGACTGCTGCGCCCGGACGGCGACGACCAGCTCGTCGGGGTTCCCGGCAGGGTCGCCGTCAGCGTCCCCGGCGGCGGTCACGGGCTCGAACTCCAGCTCGCCACGGTAGGTGATGGAGGAGCTGCCGACCCGGAGCTTCAACCGGCCGGCCAGCGCCGGGGTCGGAGTTCGGCCCGGACCGGCCCCGGTGCCGACTTCGGGCCGGTCCTCGGGCTGCTCCGCCGTGAATCCCGGCAGGCAGCGCGCCAGCAGCTCGGGGCGGCGCAGCGCCTCTCGGACGGCCTGCTGCGGAAGCGGTACCAGAACCTCATGCTCCATGCCTTGGAAGCCTACAGATCACCCGCCGCCTGGGCGGGCGTATGCGCCTGTGAACCTCACGCAACGTGAAGCCGGCACCGTCTCAGCGCGGGATCAGCGCGGGATCAGCGCGGGTTCAGCAGGGTCGAGGGGGCCGGTTGGTGCGCGGGGCGGCGCAGGTCGGCGAGGGTGGCGGCGATCCGCAGCGCGGCCGCGTCCAGGCTGCCCGGCGCATCGTCGGGACGGGCCGGCGGCCGAAGCCTCGGCGCCGCGACAGAGGCCAGGATGAAACCCCAGTCGGTCGGCCCGGCGCAGGAGCGGTCGGCCGGCACCGCGTACTCCGCGGTCCGCAGCCCGGTGGAGCGCAGCGTGGCCTCGGCCGCCCAGAAGGCGTCCGCGGCCACCGGTCCGGCGTGGACGGCCAGCCGCCCGTCCGGGTCGAGCACTCGGCGGACCATGCCGTAGAACTCCTGGGTGTAGAGCTTGCGTCCCTCGTCCAGGTCGGGATCGGGGAGGTCGGCGACGACCACGTCGTAGCGCCGCTCGCCGTGGGCCTCCGTACGCAGCCAGTCGAAGGCGTCGGCGATGACCACCCGGACCCGGGGGTCGGCGAGGGCGTCCCGGTTCAGCCGGGTGAGCCCCGGGTCGGTGCGGCCCAGGTGCACCACCGCGGGGTCGATCTCGACGACGGTGACCTGGCGCACCCCGGGCACCCGCAGGGCCTCGGCCGCGGCCAGGCCGTCGCCGCCGCCGAGGACCAGGACCCGGGCGTGCGTGCCGACCATGGCGGGCTGGACCAGCGCGGCGTGGTAACGGGGCTCGTCGGCGCCGCACACGGCGAGCCTGCCGCCGAGGTACATCCGCAGCGGGGACGCGGACGCGGCGTCCCCGGCCGGGCCGTCCCCGGCGGGGTGCGGGGCGGGCCGGGACTCCTCCCCCCGCACTTCGCGCGGCGGATACCCCATGGCGGCCGTGCGCGGCGGGGGCACCCGGCCGGGGCCGGTGAGCACGATGTCCTGGTAGCGGCTCTGGGTGGTGAAGCGGATCGGCGCCCCGTACAGCGCCTGTCTGGCGGCGCGTTCGAACGCCCCGGTGAGCGCGGCGGCGACGGCCAGGACCACCAGCACCGCGCCGCAGAGGCTCCAGAGCAGCGCTCTGACCCGGCGGCTGGGCTCCCGGGGGAACAGCCAGAGCACCACCACCGCCCCGGCGACGGCGTTGACGGCCCCGGTCAGCAGGGCGCCGGTGGCCTGGCCCAGAATCGGCAGCAGCAGGAAGGGAAAGGCCAGGCCGCCGACCAGGGCGCCGACATAGTCGGCGGCGAAGAGGTCGGCGACGGCACGGCCCGCCTCCTGCCGGCGGATCCGCTGGATCAGCGTCATCAGCAGCGGGATCTCCGCCCCGATCAGGATCCCGATGAGCAGGGCGACGCCGACCAGCGCGGTCCGGTAGTGGCCGACCCAGACGAAGCAGCCGTAGAGCAGCAGCACGGACAGGCCGCCGACCAGCGCCAGCGCGCTCTCGACCAGGGCGAACGAGGTGGCCGGGCGGCGGGTGAAGCGTTTGGCCAGCAATGAGCCGACGCCCATGGCGAAGACCATCACCGAGAGCACCACCGAAGCCTGGGTGACCGAGTCGCCGAGCAGGTAGCTGCCCAGGGCCACCAGTTCCAGCTCGTACACCAGACCGCAGGCGGCGCAGACGAAGGCGGCGAGCAGCACCAGCAGCCGGGCGGCACGCCTGCCGCCGACGGGTCTGCCCTCGGCCGACGGCGGCGAGGAACCTGCGGAATGGTTGATCACGAACAAACGCTAGGCGACGTCAGGTCACGGCCACTTCCCCCGCAGGAGTGATAGGGACATACTCCACATTGACGCTTCGATCATGTGCTCGGACAAGTGCTTCGGACAAGTCCGGGAAATTCCGGGGCCGCTGCCGATCCGTCAACTCCGGTACCAGTCCTGAACTTTCAACGACGAACGGGTGCACACCAGACGCCCCTCCTGCGGATAGGCGTGCCAGGTCCGCCAGTGGATCCCCTGTGCGTCTCCGCCGGCGAGCAATGCGGTGAAGGCCGTCGGATCGCCCGGGAACACCCCGGCGAGCCCATAGGGATGGTTCTCGACCAGCGCGAGCAACTCCTGTGCTCTACCGGCGAAAGACTGTTCCTCCCATGTTTCCACCCGGGCCGCGAATTCGTACTCCCGGCCCTGGACCCGCTCGGCGACCCGGGCCGGCAGCGGCGAGCGCCGCCCCGGCAGACAGGCCACGGTCTCCGAGCACCGGCCGGACTCCGTACCGAGGACCACCTGGTGAGAGGCGCCCAGCAGGCGTAACTGGAGGTCCACCGGACCGATCCGGAGATCCAGGACCGCCAGCGCGGGCAGTTCCTTGCTGCCCAGGCACCAGGCCAGATCCCCGGCGCGGGTGTCGGTGTAGGAGGTGTTCAGGGTGGTGAGCATTCTTGGCTCCGCGTACTCGGGTCACTCGAGGGCACCGGGTCGGAACTGCCGCCGGGCACGCGCACGGCCCTGCGGGCGTGGCGCATCGGGGCATGGCTGCCCTGCGGCAGCAGTCATTCGGGGGACTCAGGAGCAGGGAAGCACGAATACTCCGTGTTCGTAGAGCATTTACCCAACTTCACCGCCCTACCATCATTCCCGGATGGATTCCTTCTCCTTGTGTCCGCCGACATGACCGACCCTGCCCGTTGACGTGGGAAAACCCTGCTCCTGGGGATAACCGGAAGCACCCGGGGAACTGCTCCGGCAGAGCCGGCGAAGGAAATCAACGATTGTCACATGCCCTCGGCAATCGTCCGCTGCACAGTCCCCCGCTGTTCTCACTCCTTCGAGGGTCACTCGTACGGCACACTCCGCTGTCAATCGTCGTCGTTCGCTCACCCCTGGGGGTGGCGCAGCCCGCCGATCCGACGGCGCACTTCCGGGGCCAGTTCCGGATACGGCAGCAGGGCCCGGTACTCGGTGAGCGCGGCCGCGGTCTCGCCGAGGTGCTCCAGGCACTGGGCGGCCTCGAAGCGGTATCCGATGCCCTGACGGTCCGTCACTCCGAACTCCGCCTCCCGCTCCTCGGCGAGGAGCCGGAGCTCGGGCAGCGCGGTGCGGTATTCGCCGACCTCCATCAGCGTCGCCGCGTACTGCTTGCGCAGCAGGCGCACCACCGTGGAGTCGCGGCCGTGCACCTCGGCGGCGGCCGGCACCGCGTCGGCGAGCACGCCGACGGCCTGGGTGATCCGTCCGGCGTCGAGGAGACCCCTGACCCGGTCCACGGCGGCGAGGACGTCCTCCTTCCCGACCGACGGCTTCCCGACTGACGGCTTCCCTGCTGCTGGTCGCGGCGGGGCAGCGACCGCAGTCGCCGGGAGGGCCGGCCGGGAGCCCTCCCAGGGCGCGGAGGGGTACCGGAACGGGCGGCTCGGGTCCATCGGCCCCACCTGCCCCGTCGATCCTGCCGGTCCCGTGCACGGCGCGGCGCCAGGAGCGGGCAGCAGCGGCACCAGGGCCCGGTACACCTCGGCCGCGTCCGCGGGCCGTTGCCGGGGGTCCTTGGCGAGCAGCCGCAGCACCAGGCTCTCCAGCAGTTCCGGCACCTCGGGACGGACCTGGCGCAGCGGCACCGGCGGCTCGTTGAGATGCCGGTGCAGGACGCCCAGCGCCGAGGAACCCGCGAAGGGCACGGTTCCGCTGAGGAGTTCGTGCAGCACCACCCCGAGCGCGTAGAGGTCGGCGGCCGGGCCGACGTCGCCGCCCATGGCCTGTTCCGGCGCCATGTAGGCGGGACTGCCGATGGGTGAGCCGGTCAGGGTGAGCCGGGTGGTGTCGCTGTTCAGCACGGCGGCGACGCCGAGGTCGAGCACGACCAGCGTGCCGTCCGGACGGACGATCAGATTGCGTGGCTTGAGGTCGCGATGGACCACCGGCACAGCGTGCACCGCCGTCAGCACCGGGCACAGCTGCGCCGCCACGGCGACCGCCCACGGCCAGGGGTACGGATCGTTCTCGGCGAGGTGGTCGGCCAGATCGGCCCCCTGGACGTACTGCATCACCAGGTACAGGTCGTCCCCGTCGTCGCCCGCGTCATGGACCGTGACCAGGCCGGGGTGCTCCACGCGGGCGGTGATCCGGCACTCCCTGGCGAAGCGCCGGCGCAGTTCCCGGCCGCCGTCGCCGCCGTCGCCGGCCTCGGCGACCCGGTCGGGCCGGAGCAGCTTCACGGCCACCCGCCGGTCCAGCCGCCGGTCGTGGGCCGTCCACACCTGGCCCATACCGCCCTGGCCCACGAGTGCCGACAGCTCGTAACGGCCCGCGACCACGCGGCCGTTCACGCGCCCTCCTGCTTCCGCAGATAGGCGCTGAGCTCGTCGAGTTCGGCCCTGACCTGGTCGATGCGCCCGTTGGGAGCGGCCGGCGGGTGGACCGGGACCGGGAAGTACACCGGCGGTGCGGTCCCCGCCCGGTGCGCGTCGTGCCACCGCAGGTCGGCGACCAGGAAGTACACCGGCACGCCGAACGCGAGCAGGATCAGCACCGCCGTCCCCAGTCCGGCCTGCCAGCTGCCGTCGTTGTGGCTCACCCCCACCAGCACGAACGAGGCGGTGGCCGACACCGCCACCGCTCCGCACCAGAACCAGTCCCAACCCCTTCGACTGCGGACGGCCAACCGGACCATCGGGATCCACGACAGGATGCCGATCGTCGCAGGGGGAACGGCGACGTACAGCACGCGAAGGATCACTCGCACGGCCCGCGCACCCCGGCGGGGCGGCGGTATCGGGGCGGGGCCGGACATGGCGCAGCTCCTGACGGTCGGTGTCGCACGCATCGGTGGCGGACGAGGCGAGCGTACCGATGCGTACCGACGCCCTCAGCCAGACCCTGCGCTGCCGTCCGTCAGTTCGTCGTGGAGGCCCTGGAGCAGCTGCTCGCCGAGCCGCCCGGCCAGCCGCAGTGAGTCCTCGAACGCGGCCAGGGTGCGGAAGCGCTCGCCGTAGCGGCGCTGGGCGTCGAGCGGCAGCCGGGGTGCCTGGAGCCTGCGTACGTCCAGCCGGGTGGCGGTCGAGGTGTAGCTGCTCGCCTGCCGGCTGTTGGCGCTGCCGCGCAGGAAGCCGGCGAGGAACCACGGATCCAGGGACGTCGGGTCGGGGCGCAGCAGATGGACCCCGCGGCCCAGCAGGGCGCCCGCCTGCGCCTGGTCGACCACCCGGGCGACCGAGCCGCGGCCGAGGGCCGGGATCACCACGTCGCCGGCCTCGGTGAGCACCGGCTCCTCCTCGTCGCCGTCGCCGTCCAGCGGCGCCCCCGAGGGGGGTGCGCCAGTGACGATGTCGTGCTCGGTCAGCACCACCTGACCGCCCGCAGGGCCGCCCGCGGTGCCGCCCGCAGGGCCGCCGCCGGTGCCGGCCGCCGCCGGCCCGCCACTGACCGCCGTGCCGGTCCGGATCAGCAGCGCCCCGGTCCGGGCCAGCTCGCCGACACTGGTCAGCGACCAGTGCGCGGGCTGGGCCGGGCCGGCGACGACGGGGGCGAGTTCGGCGGACCGCTTCAACTCGGCGGCCAGCCGGTCCCGCACCGCGGCGAGACCGGCCGCCCCTCCGCCGACCGCGCGCTGCGGAAGATGCCGGGCCGGAGTGAGGTCCACATCGTCGTCCAGCAGCTCGACGACCTGGAGGGCACGGCTGACGCCGGGGGTCCCGGTCACGGTGCCGTCCCGGTCGAAGGCCCGCCAGGCGTCCGCCACCGTGGTGCGCAGCGACTGCCAGGAGGGCTTCTCCGCACCGTCCACCGGGCCGCCGGTGTCGACCAGCAGCAGCTGCTGCGGCGCGGGCGCGCTTGCGCCCGGACGGCGCAGCACCCAGAGGTGCAGCGGAATCCCGTACGGCGGCGCCGCACCGGCCGGGAGGGCGATCACGGCCCGCAGCGCTCCGCGGCGCAGCAGGTCCGCCCGGATCCGACGGCCCGACCTGCGCGAGGCGGCGGCCGGCGGCATCAGCATGACCACCGTGCCGCCCTCGCGGACCCGGGCCAGGGCGTGCTGCACCCAGGCCAGTTCGGACTCGGTGCGCGGCGGCAGGCCGTACTCCCAGCGGGGGTCGTAGGCCAACTCGTCATGGCCCCAGTTGCGTTCGTTGAACGGCGGATGGCAGAGCACCGCGTCGGCGGCGGCGGTGCGGAAGTCGTCCGCCCGAAGGCTGTCGCCGACCCGGATGCGGACCGGGCCCCGGGTGGTCAGCGCGAGGCGCAGGGCGGTGAGCGCCGCGGGCCCGGGGTCCGCCTCCTGACCGAGGAGCGCGCTGGACGCTCCGGCGGCGCGGAGCAGGCCGCCGAAGCCGCAGGCGGGATCCAGCACCTGGGCCGCGGGGCCCGCGAGTTCGGCCATCAGCTCGGCCGGTTCGGCCGGGGTCAGCGTGTACTGGCGTGGCCCGGACTCCAGATGACGGCCCAGCAGGAACTCGAACGCCTGCCGGGCACCCAGTTCAGCGGCCAGTTCGACGACGCCCCGCAGCAGTGTGGAGCGGGCGGAGATGGCCTCCGCGCCCGAAACCGGAACCGGGTGGTCGTCGCCCAGCCGCTCGCGCAGCGCGGCGGCGAGCGCCGATGCCAGCCGAGTTGCCCGGGACCGGCCTCCCGCAGTGGTGGGGGCCGGGTCGACTTCGGGCTGATGATGCATCAGCACCAGGAGCGAGCCCGCGAGTTGCAGGGCGGCGAGAGCTCCGTCGGGGTCCTGCTCGACCTGCTGCCAGACCCGTTCCCGGGCCGGGACCTGACCGATCTTCCCCTGCTCGCGCAGCCATCGCTCGACCTCGGCCAGGTCGAAGGTCGGGCTGGTGTCGGTGCCGCCGACCGGCCGGGGGAAGTCCGCGTGGCGCCGCCGCCAGTTGCTGACGGCGGCACGACCCACACCGGCCAGCCGGGCGATCCCGCCTGCCGTGACCGCGGCTCCGTCGCCCCGCACCATCGCGCACCCCACTTCTGCAGTCACCGACGGCCGATCATACACAGCAGCCTTCACATCAGATAGTTCTGTTGACGGTGTTCACAGGACATGGTCTGATTATCCCGCCGATCACCCTCATTCCTGCCTGGAAGGTCCAAACCTCGTCATGTCTGCGCCCCTTCGCCGGATCGCTCTGACCGCCCTCTGCGCCACAGCGGCCCTCGGCCTCACCGCCTGCTCCTCCACCTCCACCTCCAGCGGAAGCACCGCGGGCGCCGCCGCGGCGGCATCGTCGGGCGCGTCGGGCGCGGCTTCCGCGACGCCCGCCGGGGACTCCGCCGCCACGCCGTCCGCCTCCGCCCCGCCCAACGGGAAGAAGCTCAACTCCCTGCTGCTGCCGGCGTCGGCGCTGCCGAAGGGGTTCAGCATCGACTCCGCCGGAACGGTCAACACCGGCGACGGCTACAACCCATCCGCCTCCCCCTCCACCGTGTCCGCCTCGAAGGCCTGCGATGTGATCCAAGGCACCAGCTGGATCAATTCCACCGGCCTGAGCAGCCTCTCTTTCGCGCAGAACGACTACACCGACTCCGCGCAGAACCTCTTCGGCCAGGAGGTCGACAGCTACCAGGGCAACGACGCCAAGGCCGTCATGAGCGACTTGCGGAAGGTCTTCGCCGAATGCGCCAACGCCAAGGTCAAGGTGAACGGTACGGCCTACAGCGCGCACACGACCCACAAGACCCTCACCGGCCTCGGTGACGACGCGGTGGAGGCGGTCTCGACCTCGTCCGCGCTCTACGGCGGCACCACCCTGATAGCCGTCCGGGTCGGCGACCTCGTCGTCACCACCATCTACAACGACCAGAAGAACACCGGCAGTGCCGACCTCGCCCTGACCCGGCGTCTGGTCGCGAACGTCAGCGCCGGCTGAGCCGGCAGGGCGGACGGGCCGGCTCCGTGCCGTGACAGAGGGCGGCACGGAGCCCGAACACCGCCCGGGCCGCCCCGGCGACGCGGCCCGGGCCCCGGCCCGATCAACGGCTGCGTTCGGGCATCGGGAGCTCGCGCCCGTCCAGGAGCAGGGTGCAGGTCAGCGAGCGGGTGGCGTGCCGGAGGTGATCCAGGCGGAGTTCGAAGGGCTGCGGGGGGTCCTCGGGCAGTTCGCCGGTGAGGACGGTGGCGTCGGCGCCGCGCTGATGACGGTAGCCGACCTCCTTGCCGTCGACGAGCAGGGCGACCTCCGGGGTGTGCCCGGTGCGGGCCTCGACGGTGATCGAGTGTCCGGCGTGGTCGAGGTGGAATCGGTGCGGGCGGGTCATGGCAGCCTCCGGAGCCGGCCCCCGCCTGTGACGTACCTATCGTGCACGTATCACGCTACGCCGAACCGTCATCGGGGGCTCAGGCGCGCACCGGGGCGGCGAGTTCGTGCATGGCGGTGTCCAGCTGGGCCCGGGTGAGCGTCGGCACGGGGAGGGGGCGGGCGCCCTCGGCGCGGAAGCCGTCCAGGAGCAGCGCGAGGTAGCGGCGCCAGGCGTCGGGCGCCGCCGCGGAGAGCGCGGGTACGGCGCCGCACAGGGCGCCCAGGCTGACCAGCAGGTCCTCCGGGGTGACGTCGGTGCGCATGGTGCCCTGCCGCTGGGCCCGGCGGACCAGGAGGGTGACCGTCTCCAGGTTGTGCTGCTTCAGCGCGTCCAGGGTCGGTATGCCGCGGATTCCGGTGGTGAGCAGGTCCTTGGCGCCGTGGTCGGTGACCAGCAGCGCGCAGATCTCCTCCTCCAGGGCGGTCAGGCCGGCCCAGGCGTCCTCGGCCTCCCGCGCCTGTTCACTGGCGCGCAGCACCATGGCGAGGCCATCGTGGAAGACCGCCTCGATCAGGGCCTGCCGGGTGGAGAAGCGCCGGTAGAGGGTGGCGTTGCCGACGCCGGCCCGGCGGGCGATCTCGTCCAGCGGGGCGTCCAGCCCCTGGGCGGCGAAGACCTCGCGGGCCGCGGCGATCACGGCCTCCCGGTTGCGCCGGGCGTCCGCCCGCAGGGGCGGGGTGTCCGTGGGGCGCGCGTTGCTGACGTGCATGGCAGTAGGATAGCAGGGTAACCGGGGACCCCTGTCCGGTTGATGCTACGATCTCTTCGGGAAGTGGGGAGCTGACCCCACTTGATCGCGGGGGGTGCTCCATGTCGCAGCAGGAGGCACAGCACGAGGCACAGCACGAGGCACAGCCGGAGGAAGGCCCGGCGGTCGCGGCCGCGGACTGGGTCGACGGCCGGCTCGGCCTCTACGCGATGGCCAAGGCCAACCTGCGCAAGCTGTTCCCGGACCACTGGTCGTTCATGCTCGGCGAGATCTGCCTCTACAGCTTCATCATCATCATTCTCACCGGCATCTATCTGACGCTGTTCTTCCAGCCCAGCATGGGTGAGGTCGTCTACCACGGCAGCTACACCCCGCTGGACGGCATCCGGATGTCGGAGGCGTACAAGTCCACCCTGGACATCAGCTTCGACATCCGCGGCGGCCTGCTGATCCGCCAGATCCACCACTGGGCCGCCATCGTCTTCGTCGCCGGGATGACGGTGCACATGATGCGCGTCTTCTTCACCGGCGCGTTCCGCAAGCCCCGCGAGATCAACTGGCTGTTCGGCTTCACCCTGCTGGTGCTCGGCCTCTTCGACGGACTGCTGGGCTACTCGCTCCCGGACGACCTGCTGTCCGGCACCGGCATCCGCTTCGTCGAGGGCGCGGTGCTGGCGACGCCGGTGGTCGGCACCTACATCGCCATGTTCCTCTTCGGCGGGCAGTTCCCCGGGAACGACGTCATCCCGCGCTTCTTCACCATCCATGTGCTGCTGATCCCGGGCGCCATGGTGGCTCTGCTGACGGCCCATCTGATCCTGGTCTTCTACCACAAGCACACCCAGTTCGCGGGCCCCGGCCGCAGCGAGAAGAACGTGGTCGGCGCCCCGCTGTTCCCGGTCTACGTCGCCAAGGCCGGGGGCTTCTTCTTCCTGGTCTTCGGAGTGACCGCGGTGGTGGCCGCCATCGCCACGGTCAACCCGATCTGGGCCTACGGCCCCTACCGCCCCGACCAGGTGTCCACCGACGCCCAGCCGGACTGGTACCTGGGCATGGCCGAGGGGCTGATCCGGATCATGCCCGGCTGGGAGATCAGAGGCTGGGGCCACACCCTGGAAATGGGCATCCTGGTCCCGCTGACGCTGTTCCCGCTGGTGCTGGTGTCCATCGCGGTCTACCCGTTCCTGGAGAGCTGGATCACCCGGGACAGACGCGAGCACCACATCCTGGACCGCCCGCGCAACGCCCCGGTCCGGACCGGGGTCGGCGTCGCCTGGATCGCCGAGTACCTGCTGCTGCTCGCCGCCGGCGGCAACGACCTGTTCGCCCTGCGCTTGGGCATCTCCGTCAACGCCATCACCTGGGCCTGCCGGATCGGCTTCTTCGTGGTGCCGGTGGCGGCGTTCACCATCACCAAGCGCTGGTGCATCGGCCTGCAGCGGATCGACCGGGAGAAGGTGCTGCACGGGCGCGAGACCGGCACCATCAAGCGGCTGCCGCACGGTGAGTTCGTCGAGGTCCATGAGCCGCTCCCGGCCGCGCGACTGCATGTGCTGACCGCACACGAGCAGTACCGGCCCGTGGAGCTGCCACCGGCGGTGGACCCCAACGGCGTACGCCGCACGGTGCACGCAGCGGAACGGCTCCGGGCGCTGCTCTCCCGGAGCTGGTACGGCGAGGCTGCCCAGATACCCAAGGCGACCCCTCAGGAGGCGAACGGCCATGGCACTGACGAGGCGGCACCACAGCGGCACGAGGCGGAACCACGGCAGGACCCGGCAGCTCTCGGAGAGCAGCCATCTCCTGCTCACCGCGTACTCCCCTGACGGAGTCTCATCCAGCGTGGTGTGCAAGGTGGTTGCCGACGGCGACGCCCTCGGTGTGCTGCTGGCCGCGGACTCGCCGGTCGCCGTCCGGATCCGGCGCCGCCCCGGCGTCCTGGTCGCCCCCTGCGACGCCCACGGCGTCCGCACCGGCGGACAGTCCCCGGCCAGGGCCGTGCTGGGCACCGCCGACCTCGGCGCCCAGTACCGGGGCGCCCTGATGAACAAGTACGGCTTCACCACCGCTCTCGCCCTGGGGCTGGCCCGGCTCGCCCACGGCCTGACCGCCAGCACCGCCGTCCGGCTCACCCCGGCCGGCAGAACCTGGCCGCTGCTCTGCCCCGACTGGCGCCCCACCATCACCTACAGTCCGAACTGAGCCCTCGCCCGGCGACGGCAGCAGCAACGCGAAGAGCCGGCACGCGGCGTTCGCGTACCGGCCCTCACCTGCGGGGGAGCGGCGTCAGCTCTCGGCCGGACCGTCCTCGCCGGCGTCGCCTTCAGCCGGACCGTCCGCGTCCTCGTCCTTGTCGACGTCGGTGGCGAGGCCGAGGCGCTCGACGAGCCACTGGTCGAAGCCGACTGCGGCCTGGGTCCAGTTGGCCGTCATCGCCACGAAGTAGTTGATGTTGACGCCCATGCCGACGATCATCTGCGACTCGCCGATGACCCGGACCACGCCGTCGTCGTGGACGTGGGTGTAGACCTTCGGCCAGAGGGTCTCCCGGTTCCACTCGTCCAGGGCCTCCAGCAGCTCGGCCTTCTTCTCGATCGGGTGGGGCCGGTCGTAGAAGGCGCGGACCGCGAAGAGCTCCTTCTGCTCGCCGCGGAACATGTAGTAGACGCGGAAGCCCTCCCAGGGGGCGAGCAGGTCGCCCTCCTCGTCCACGGCGTGCTTCAGCTCCATCTGGTCCAGCAGCTGGGTGACCAGCTCCTGGTTGGGCACGACGACCGGCGGCGGCCCGTCCTGGCCCGACGGCTGCGGCTGCGGCACCCCGAAGGAGGGGATGGAAGACGGGTCGATGCTCATAACTTGGCCGGGTTCCCTTCGAATGAACTTACCGACCCCATCCTGCCTCATCCCGGGGGCCCGGCGAAGCCCCGGAAGCCCTTGTGACGGGGTTCCGGGGCCTGCGGTGCCGGGGGCCGCGGGCGGCGGCCGCTACTTCTTCTCGAAGGAGGTGGCCGTGCGCTCGGCCGGGCCGACGGTGAGCCGGTCCGCGTCCGGTGCGGAGTCCACGACGACGGTGTCCCCGTCGCGGACCTCGCCGCTCAGGATGGCGCGGGCGAGCTGGTCGCCGATGGCCGACTGGACCAGCCGGCGCAGCGGGCGGGCGCCGTAGGCGGGGTCGTACCCGGTCAGGGCGAGCCAGTCGCGGGCGGCCGGGGTGACGTCCAGGGTGAGCCTGCGGTCGGTGAGCCGCTTGGCCAGGGACGCGACCTGGAGGTCGACGATCCGGGCCAGCTCCTCGGTCCCCAGCGGGTCGAAGACCACGATGTCGTCGAGCCGGTTGAGGAACTCGGGCTTGAAGGAGGTACGGACCGTCTCCAGCACCCGCTCCTTCTTCACCGCGTCGTCCAGCGTGGGGTCAATCAGCCATTGCGAGCCGAGGTTGGAGGTCAGGATCAGGATCGAGTTCCGGAAGTCCACGGTCCGCCCCTGGCCGTCCGTCAGCCGGCCGTCGTCCAGGACCTGCAGCAGGATGTCGAAGACCTCGGGGTGGGCCTTCTCCACCTCGTCCAGCAGCACCACGCTGTACGGGCGGCGCCGGACGGCCTCGGTGAGCTGGCCGCCCTCCTCGTAGCCGACATAGCCGGGCGGGGCGCCGACCAGCCGGGCGACGCTGTGCTTCTCGCTGTACTCGCTCATGTCGATGCGGACCATGGCCCGCTCGTCGTCGAAGAGGAAGTCGGCGAGGGCCTTCGCCAGCTCGGTCTTGCCGACCCCGGTCGGCCCCAGGAACAGGAAGGAGCCGGTCGGACGGTCGGGGTCGGCGATGCCGGAGCGGGAGCGCCGCACCGCGTCGGAGACCGCCCGAACCGCGGTGGTCTGGCCGATCAGACGACGGCCCAGCTCGTCCTCCATGCGCAGCAGCTTGGCGGTCTCCCCCTCCAGCAGCCGCCCGGCCGGGATGCCGGTCCAGGAGGCCACGACGTCGGCGACGTCGTCCGGACCGACCTCCTCCTTGACCATGGAGGCGCTGGTGGCCTCGGAGCGCGCGTCGTCCTGCGCCTCGGCGAGCTCCTGCTCGGCGGCGGGGATGTCCGCGTACATCAGCCGGGAGGCGGTGGTGAAGTCGCCGTCGCGCTGGGCCCGCTCGGCCTGGCCGCGCAGGTCGTCCAGGCGCTCCTTGAGCTCGCCGACCTTGTTCAGGGTCGCCTTCTCGGCCTGCCAGCGGGCGGTGAGCCCGGCCAGCTGTTCCTGGCGGTCGGCCAGGTCGCGGCGCAGCCGCGCCAGCCGCTCCACCGAGGCCGCGTCGGACTCCTTGTCCAGCGCCATCTCCTCCATCCGCAGCCGGTCGACGGCGCGCTGCAGCTCGTCGATCTCCACCGGGGAGGAGTCGATCTCCATCCGCAGCCGGGACGCGGCCTCGTCGACCAGGTCGATGGCCTTGTCGGGCAGGAAACGGGAGGTGATGTAGCGGTTGGACAGGGTCGCGGCGGCGACCAGGGCGGCGTCCGAGATCTGCACCTTGTGGTGCGCCTCGTAGCGGGACTTCAGACCACGCAGGATGGCGATGGAGTCCTCGACCGAGGGCTCGCCGACCATGACCTGCTGGAAGCGGCGCTCCAGCGCGGCGTCCTTCTCGATCCGCTCGCGGTACTCGTCCAAGGTGGTCGCGCCGACCATCCGCAGCTCGCCGCGGGCCAGCATCGGCTTGAGCATGTTGCCGGCGTCCATCGCGGAGTCCCCGCCGGCGCCCGCGCCGACCAGGGTGTGCAGCTCGTCGATGAAGGTGACGACCTCGCCCTCGGACTGCTTGATGTCCGCGAGCACCGCCTTCAGCCGCTCCTCGAACTCGCCGCGGTACTTCGCCCCGGCGACCATCGCACTGAGGTCCAGCGAGACCAGCCGCTTGCCGCGCAGCGACTCGGGGACGTCGCCGGCGACGATGCGCTGGGCCAGTCCTTCGACCACGGCGGTCTTGCCGACGCCGGGCTCGCCGATCAGCACCGGGTTGTTCTTGGTCCGGCGCGACAGCACCTGGACGACCCTGCGGATCTCCTGGTCCCGGCCGATCACCGGGTCCAGCTTGCCGTCGCGGGCGGCCTGGGTCAGGTCGGTGCCGTACTTCTCCAGCGCCTTGTAGGTGCCCTCGGGGTCGGCGGAGGTGACCCGCGCGCTGCCCCGGACCTCCTTGAAGGCCGCCAGCAGTGCCTTGGCGGTGGCGCCCTCGCCCTTGAGCAGCTCGGCGACCGGACCGCCCTCGGCGGCGAGGCCGACCAGCAGGTGCTCGGTGGAGACAAAGGCGTCGTCCAGCTCGGCGGCGCGGGCGGCGGCCTCGTTCAGAGTGGCGACGGTCTGCCGGGCCAGCTGCGGCCCGGAGACGGTCGAGCCCTGCGCCGTCGGCAGCGCGTTCTGCTGCCGGGTGGCGGCCGCCCGGATCCGCGGCAGATCCGCGCCGACGGCCTCCAGCAGCGGGCCGGCGATGCCCTCCGGCTGCTCCAGCAGCGCGAGCAGCAGATGCACCGGGGTGACATCGGGGTTGCCCGCGCTCGACGCCTGCCGGATCGCCGCCGACAGGGCTTCCTGTGCCTTGGTGGTGAGCTTGCTCGCGTCCACGCTTGTATGTCCTCCCGTGCTCTGCTGTTCGACCGGCTCTGTTGTTCGACTGCCCATGGCCATGCTGTCGCCACGTTATTGCCATGTACAGCATGACGTAAGTTGAGTCTATTCCACTCAAGGCAGCAGTGAACCCCAAACTGCCCCAGGACACGAACAGCGCGCCCCGTCCGAAGGACGGCGACGCGCTGCTCCAGGAACTGCTGCCGGATGAACTACCGGCCCCCGTCCGTCAGACCTCGTGCCCCTCCAGCCGCTGCAGGTGGTCCACGCACACCGCCACGCACAGCAGCAGCGGGACGTCCTGGCCGTCCTCGATGTCGATGCCGTAGGTGTCGCGGAAGCTGAACCACTTGCGCGAGATCCGGGCCACCCGGTTCCCGTTGTCGTCCTCGATGTCGAACTCGTGGTCGAGGATGTTGCCGTGCACCTCGAACTCGCGTCCGTCGGCGAGCTTCGCCTCGTACTTGTCGCGGAACGGGGTGAACAGCTTCTTCTTCACGGTGGCGATCGTCTCGCCGTCCCGCTCGATCTTCATGGCGTCACGGACGCTGACGATCTTCTTCTTGATCACCGCGACCTTGACCCCGGACGGGTCCTTCAGCTCGAAGGTGTCGGAGATCCGCAGCACCTTGCCGTCGACCAGGAACGCCTTGTCGCCGTGCTCGGTGGTGATCCAGTGATCGTCACCGATCGAGAACATCCGGTCCCGCATCAGGAACTTCATGACGTTTCGCCTCCGGGAGTGGTCCTGTACCGAGTAGGACGCCTTCCCGCAGGAGGGAGTTCCTAGCCGCTCCGGACGACTGTCCCACTACCCGGCGGCGAACCCGGCCCCGGAATGCGGCCCAGCGGCATGCTGTTGGATGGGGACATGGCTTCACGTGCACGCGTTCGCGCTCCCGAACTGGTCGGCAAGGGCGGTTGGCTCAACACCGGCAGCAAGGAACTCACCCTCGGCGATCTCCGAGGAAAGATCATCTTGCTCGATTTTTGGACCTTTTGTTGCATTAACTGCCTGCACGTCCTGGACGAGCTGCGGGAGCTGGAGGAGAAGCACCGCGACACCCTGGTGATCGTGGGGGTGCACTCGCCCAAGTTCGTGCACGAGGCCGAGCACGGTGCGGTGGTCGACGCGGTGGCGCGGTACGACGTGGCGCATCCGGTGCTGGACGACCCGGAGCTGGTGACCTGGAAGCAGTACGCGGTGCGGGCCTGGCCGACGCTGGTGGTGGTGGACCCCGAGGGGTACGTCGTCGCGCAGCACGCGGGTGAGGGCCATGCGCACGCCATCGCCGCCCTGGTGGAGGAGTTGGAGGCGGAGCACGCCGCCAAGGGGACGCTGCGACGCGGCGACAGCCCCTACGTCCCGCCGGTGGCCGAGCCCGGGGTGCTGCGCTTCCCCGGCAAGGCGGTGCGGCTGCCGCACGGCGGCTATCTGGTCGCCGACTCGGGGCACCACTCGCTGGTCGAGCTGGCCGAGGACGGCGAGACCGTGCTGCGCCGGATCGGTGACGGCGAGCGCGGGTTCGTCGACGGGCCGGCCGACGCCGCGCGGTTCAGCGAGCCGCAGGGCCTGGCGCTGCTGCCCGGGGACGGCGACGAGGGCGGCGGCGCGGTGGTGGTCGCCGACACCGTCAACCATGCGCTGCGCCGGGTGGACCTGGCCAGTGGCGAGGTGACCACGGTGGCCGGGACCGGCCGCCAGTGGTGGCAGAACTCCGCGACCTCGGGCCCGGCCCGCGAGGTCGACCTCTCCTCGCCCTGGGACGTCGCCTGGTTCGACGGCCGGGTGTGGATCGCCATGGCCGGCACCCACCAGCTGTGGGCCTGGGACCCGGCGGACGGGACCGTCGCCGTCGCGGCCGGGACCACCAACGAGGGCCTGGTCGACGGCCCGGCGGACGAGGCCTGGTTCGCCCAGCCGTCCGGACTGGCCGTCAGCCCGGACGGGGAGCGGCTCTGGGTGGCGGACTCGGAGACCTCGGCCGTGCGCTGGGTCGCCGCCGGCACGCACCGGGTCAGCACGGCCGTGGGCACCGGCCTGTTCGACTTCGGGCACCGGGACGGCGCGGCAGGCCAGGCGCTGCTGCAGCACCCGCTTGGGGTGACCGTGCTGCCCGACGGATCGGTCGCGATCGCGGACACCTACAACCACGCTCTGCGCCGCTACGACCCGGCCTCGGGCGAGGTCACCACCCTGGCCACCGACCTGCGCGAGCCCTCCGGCGCGGTGGTCGTCGACGGCGACATCGTCGTCGTCGAGTCGGCCCGGCACCGGCTCACCCGGCTCCGGCTGCCCGAGGAGGCGGTCCAGGTCGAGGCGGCGGCGCACCGCACCCAGCGTCCGGCGACCGAGGTCGCCCCGGGCGCGCTGCGGCTCGACGTGATCTTCACTCCCCCAGCCGGACAGAAGCTGGACGAGAGCTTCGGGCCCGCCACCCGACTGCTCGTCAGCTCCACCCCGCCCGAGCTGCTGCTCTCCGGTGAGGGCTCGGACACCGCGCTCGACCGCGAGTTGCGGCTGAACCCGGCCGTCACCGAGGGCGTTCTCCACATCAGCGCGATGGCCGCCTCCTGCGACGACGACCCGGCGATCGAGTACCCGACCTGCCACGTCCACCAGCAGGACTGGGGCGTCCCGGTCCGACTGGTGGAGGGAGCGGCCTCGCGGCTGCCGCTGGTCCTCGCGGGGATGGACCGGTAGGGCGGTGCTGCATGGGATGCGGCGTGTGCCTGGTCGGCCGCGCGCGCCGCAGCCCATGCGGCACCGCCGACGGCCTCAGCCCTCCAGGAAGGCCTTGAGCGCCGCCGCCAGCAGGTACGGGTCGTCGGCCCCGCACAGCTCGCGGGCCGAGTGCATCGACAGTGCCGCGATGCCGCAGTCCACCGTGGCGATGCCCAGCCGGGCCGCGGTGATCGGGCCGATGGTGGTGCCGCAGGGCATCGAGTTGTTGGAGACGAAGCTCTGCCAGGGCACCCCGGCCCGCTCGCAGGCGGCGGCGAAGACGGCCCGGCCGACGCCGTTGGTCGCATAGCGGTTGTTGACGTTGACCTTGAGGATCGGTCCGCCGTTGGGCAGCGGGTGGTGCCCCGGCTCGTGCCGCTCACTGTAGTTGGGGTGCACCGCGTGGCCCATGTCCGAGGACAGGCAGATCGTCCCGGCCAGGGAGCGGGCGCGGTCCTCCAGGCTGCCGCCGCGGGCGAACACCGAGCGCTCCAGCACGTTGCCGAGCAGCGGGCCCTGGGCGCCGGTGTCGGACTCGCTGCCGTTCTCCTCGTGGTCGAAGGCGGCGAGCACCGGGAGGTACGGCAGGTCGGCGGCGCCCGGCGTGGAGGCGACCGCGGCCAGCGCCGCCGTGGCGGCGTGCACCGAGAGCAGGTTGTCCAGGCGCGGCGCCGCCAGCAGCTCGCGGTCGCGACCCAGGTAGGACGGCGGCTGGACGTCGTGGGTCATCAGGTCCCAGCCGACCACCTCGTCCGGGTCCAGGTCGGCGCTGCGGGCGACGTAGTCGATCAGTGCCCCCTCGGTGGGCCGGCCCAGGCCCCAGACCGGGGTGAGGTGCCGTTGCTTGTCCAGCGTCATGCCGTCGTTGACCTGGCGGTCCAGGTGGATCGCCAGCTGCGGCACCCGGAGCAGCGCCTCGTCGAGCTGGACCAGCCTGGCGGTGCCGTCGCGCAGCGCGAGCCGTCCGGAGAGCCCGAGGTCGCGGTCCAGCCAGGTGTTCAGCGGGACGCCGCCGTAGATCTCCACGGCAACCTGGCGCCAGCCGACCGAGCCGGTGTCCGGGAGAGGCTTGACCCGCAGGTTGGGCGAGTCGGTGTGGGTGCCGACGATGCGGAACGGGGTCGCCGCGGTCACACCCTCGGGGACGTACCAGGCGATGAGCGCACCACCGCGGATGACATAGCGCCCTCCCGCTGTGCCCTCCCAGGAAGCGGTCTCCTCGACCTGCCGGAAGCCCGCCTTCTCCAGCCGCTGCGCGGCACTGGCCACCGCGTGGTACGGCGAGGGGCTGGCCTGCAGATAGGCGATGAGGTCGTCGGTGTGGCTGCGGTCGAAGGCGACGCCGCCCGCGCCGGCTGCGCTGGTCAATGCTGCTCCAGGGGTGAGGGGAGGGCTGGGTACGGGGGCGGGGCCCTTCCTGGGAAGAGCCCCGCCTTCGTTTCCTGCCGTCCGAGCCTACGCCCGGCCGCGTACCGCATTCTCTGTACGGCAAGGGGCCGGTGTCGGAGAAATGCCCCTTGACGTGTTCTTGTCCGACATCGTCTCGCTCAAGATCTGGTCAAGGATCCCGTGGAGTAGACCGGTCCGGATCAGAACGCCGCCTCCGGAAGGTCCATGATGGCATTGTCGATCCCCTCGGCGATCAGCCGCTGGGCGTGCACCGTCGGCAGCACCGTGCGGCTGAAGAAGCGCGCCGCGGCGACTTTGCCCTGGTAGAACGCGGTGTCCTTCTCGGAGGTCCCGCCCTCGGCCAGCTTCGCCTGGGCCACGGCCGCCTGGCGCAGCAGCAGCCAGCCGATGACCACGTCACCGGAGACCAGCAGCAGCCGGGAGGTGTTCTGGCCGACCTTGTACATGTTCCGGACGTCCTGCTCGACCGAGCCCAGCTGGTTGAGCATGGCGCCGACGATGGCCTCCAGGTCGCCGGCCGAGGCGGCGAGCTGCTCGCGCTCGGCGGCCAGTTCGTCGCCGCCGAGGCCGGAGGCGATGGCCTTCTGGATCTGCTCGGAGAGCGCGGTCAGGGCCTGGCCCTGGTCCTTGACGATCTTCCGGAAGAAGAAGTCCTGGCCCTGGATCGCGGTGGTGCCCTCGTAGAGGGTGTCGATCTTGGCGTCCCGGATGTACTGCTCGACCGGGTACTCCTGCAGGTAGCCGGAGCCGCCGAAGATCTGCAGCGACTGGGCGAGCTGCTCGTAGGACTTCTCCGAGCCGTAGCCCTTGACGATCGGCAGCAGCAGGTCGTTGAGGCGCTCGGCGGCGTCGGCGGACTCGCCGCGGGCCTTGAGCAGCTGGATCTCGTCCTGGACGCTGGCGGTGTAGAGCACCAGGGCGCGCATGCCCTCGGCGTACGCCTTCTGCGTGAGCAGCGAGCGGCGGACGTCCGGGTGGTGGGTGATGGTGACCCGGGGGGCGGCCTTGTCGAGGAACTCGGCGAGGTCCGGGCCCTGCACGCGCTCCTTGGCGTACTCCAGGGCGTTGAGGTAACCGGTGGAGAGGGTGGCGATGGCCTTGGTGCCGACCATCATCCGGGCGAACTCGATGATGCGGAACATCTGCCGGATGCCGTCGTGCTTCTCGCCGAGCAGCCAGCCGCGGGCGGGCTGCTTCGCGCCGAAGGTCATCTCGCAGGTGTTGGAGGCCTTGAGGCCCATCTTGTGCTCGACGTTGGTGGCGTAGGCGCCGTTGCGCTCGCCCAGCTCGCCGGTCTCCCAGTCGAAGTCGTACTTCGGCACGATGAACAGGGAGAGGCCCTTGGTGCCCGGGCCGTGGCCCTCGGGGCGGGCCAGCACCATGTGGATGATGTTGTCGGACATGTCGTGCTCGCCCGAGGTGATGAAGCGCTTGACGCCCTCGATGTGCCAGGAGCCGTCGGCCTGCCGGACGGCCTTGGTACGGCCGGCGCCGACGTCCGAGCCCGCGTCGGGCTCGGTGAGCACCATGGTGGAGCCCCACTGCTTGTCGGCCATCAGCTGGGCGATCTTGAGCTGCTCCTCGGTGCCCTCCTCGGCGATGACGCCGGCGAAGGCCGGGCCGGAGGAGTACATCCACACCGCGGGGTTGGAGCCCAGCACCATCTCGGCGTAGGCCCAGATCAGGCTGGAGGGGGTGGGGGTGCCGCCGATGGACTCGGGGATGCCCAGGCGCCACCACTCGGCGTCCATGTAGGCCTGGTAGCTCTTCTTGAAGGTCTCCGGCACCGGGGCGGTGTTGGTCTCCGGGTCGAAGACCGGCGGGTTGCGGTCGGCGTCGGCGAAGGAGGCGGCCAGCTCGTTCTCGGCGAGACGGGCTATCTCGGCGAGGATGCTCTTCGCCGTCTCCACGTCCATGTCGGCGAAAGGACCGCTGCCGTAGACCTCGTCGCGCCCGAGCACCTCGAAGAGGTTGAACTCAAGGTCGCGGAGGTTGGACTTGTAGTGACCCATGGAACCTTCTCCGGTCATCGCGTCGGTAGGTGCCGGGATGTGCGCGGACGGTGTGCAGACAGCGTCCCCTACCCAGCGGTAATGACTATGATGCTACCCGCAGGTAACTTATTTCAACCCCACCGGGCCGTCCGAGTGGCGTCGAACTCGATAACCTTGGCCCCGTGTACGGCTACGAGCAAACGACGAGCGGCGCCGGACCCGGCTACCAGGGCGGCCCCTATCAGCAGCAGAACCCCGCCGGAATGGGCCCCGACCTGGGCGCCGGGATGGGCGGCAGCGGCATGGGCGGCTACGGGCAGACCCAGCAGCCCCAGCAGCCGCTCTACCCCGAGCCGTCGCCGCCGTCGCTGAGCGACGCCGTCCGCGCCTTCACCACCGGCGGCCTGCCGGTGGAGGACTTCCAGTCGATCTTCATCACCTCCAAGGTCTACTGCCCGCGCGGCGAGCGCCCCGGATTCCTGGCGCTGCACAACACCCCGCAGCCGGTGATCCCGATGTTCAGCTCGCTGAAGGAGCTGCGCCGCTACGCCGGCAAGGAGTCCAAGTACTTCACCGTGACCGGCGCCGAGGTGCTCGACCTGCTGCCGACGGGCTACGGCTTCGCCATGGACATGGAGGGCGAGCACCGGATGGTGTTCGACGCCAAGGCCGTGGAGCAGATGGTCGACTTCACCATGCGCCGTATGTACGGCTGAGACCCGCAAGCAGGGACGGCTGCGCCGCCGCATGAGCACATGGTTGAAGTTTCAACTTGCTTTCGGTTGATGTATCAACTAATCTCATGGGTGTCGGCAGGATCTGCCGCTCATGCTTCGTCAGAGGAGGACGCCATGCCCGCAGTGACAGTCGAGAACCCGCTGGTCCTGCCGCGGGTCGAGGCTCCGGACCCGACCACGGCGACGGCCCGCCCGGTGCTCCAGGTCGTGACCGCTCCCGAGGGCTACGAGGGCGAGGGCTTCCCCGTCCGCCGGGCCTTCGCGAAGATCAACACCAAGTACCTGGACCCGTTCATCATGATGGACCAGATGGGCGAGGTGGAGTACGCGCCGGGTGAGCCCAAGGGCACCCCCTGGCACCCGCACCGCGGCTTCGAGACGGTGACCTACCTGATCGACGGCAAGTTCATCCACAAGGACTCGACCGGCGGCGGCGGCTTCCTCGGCGACGGCGACACCCAGTGGATGACGGCCGGCGCGGGCATCCTGCACATCGAGACCCCGCCGGAGGACCTGGTGGTCTCCGGCGGCCTGTTCCACGGGCTCCAGCTGTGGGTCAACCTGCCGGCCTCCGACAAGATGATCCAGCCCAAGTACCAGGACATCTCCGGTGCCAACGTCAAGCTGCTGACCACCCCGGACGGCGGCGCGATCCTGCGGTTGATCGCCGGCGAGATCGGCGGAGTGCAGGGCCCCGGCGCCACGCACACCCCGATCACGATGATCCACGCGACGGTCAGCCCCGGCGCCCGGATCACCCTGCCCTGGCGCAGCGACTTCAACGCCCTGGTGTACGCGCTGAACGGGCGCGGCACGGTGGGCGAGGAGAACCGTCCGCTGCAGATGGGCCAGGCCGTGCTCTTCGGCGACGGCGACAGCATCACCGTCCAGGCGGACGCCACCCAGGAGTCCCGCTCCCCCAACCTGGACCTGGT
The DNA here is from genome assembly GCF_041261405.1 of Streptacidiphilus sp. EB103A. NCBI lineage: Bacteria > Bacillati > Actinomycetota > Actinomycetes > Kitasatosporales > Streptomycetaceae > Streptacidiphilus > Streptacidiphilus sp. EB103A. Next base: position 79,751 of record NZ_JBGCAQ010000010.1, read on the forward strand.
CATCCTCGGCGGGCAGCCGATCCGTGAGCCGGTGGCCCACTACGGGCCGTTTGTGATGAACAGTCACCGCGAGCTGCAGCAGGCCGTGGAGGACTTCCAGTCCGGACGTTTCGGGGCCATCCCGGCCGAACACAACTGAGCCCCACCGCACGTGGGTTGACCTGGACCGAGTCCGGCGCAGCGACTGCGCCGGACTCAGCTCTGTAACAGGACTGTCACAGGAGACCCCCAGCTCCCGATTGTCAGTGCGGTGACGTAGCCTCACTCCGTTGACTGCGGCAGCAGGGAGCAGGGGGTGTCCCTGCCCGCGCCGCGGCACCGTGCGTTCGCACGCGCAACTGGGGGCTCATCAGTGAAACTTCGTACCTCTGTCGGCACCGCTCTCGCCGCCGCCACGGGCATCCTCGCCCTGGCCGCCACCCCGGCGCTCGCCTCCGCCTCGCCGGTCGGCCAGGCCACCGCCAGGCTGAGCGCCGGCAAGGGCGCCGCCGTGTCCGTCCGCGAAGCCGGCTCCGTGGCCGCCGCGGGCCAGAGCAGCACCGCCGTCTCGCAGCCCAGCGCCACCATCGCCACCCACCTGACCATCAGCTCCAGCTCCGGCTGGATCTCGGCCGGGCAGACCGTCACCCTGACCGTGCACCTGGACAAGCACGGCACCAACCACAACGTCACCATCTGGGGCCAGGACTGGGCGCACGGCCCGCAGTACGTCGTCGCCAGCGGCCCGGTCGACAGCCACAACAACTTCACCGTCACCTACCGCACCTACCAGAACCACAGCTTCTGGGCCACCTTCGGCGGCGGCGCGGTCTACCAGGCCTCCACCTCCGCCCGCACCTATGTGCACGTCGCCGCGGTCACCAGCGAGTCGCTGCTGAAGACCTACGGCACCACCACCAACGGCGGCCACCTGGTGTACAAGTACCACCAGAGCCAGCAGCCGCTGCTCGCGGTCAGTGTCAAGGGCGGTGCCTTCATCGCCATCAACACCCAGGTCTACTACAACGGCCAGTGGGTCTCGGCCACCAACACCAACCCGCTGACCGGCACCCTGGACAGCACCGGCAGGGCATTCATCCAGTACAGCGGCTTCACCGCCGTCCCCTACCTGTTCCGGGTGGAGACCTCCTTCGCGGGTGACGCCCGCAACGGCGGCAGCAACAGCGGCTGGAAGTACTTCACCATCACGAAGTAACCCGAGCTGGGCGAAGTCTCAACGGAGGCGGGCGTAGACCACCGTGGCGTCGTCACGGGCCTTGCCGCGCGGCCAGCGCGTGCAGGAGGTGTCGCCCGCCTCCGCCTCCCGGACCCGGCGGAGCAGCTCCGCCGGGCCGTGGTGGTCCAGCAACGCCATGGCGTCCGGCCAGCTGCCGAGGTCGAAGCGCTCCACATAGCGCGAGGAGCCGTCGGTCAGCGCGGCGAACGAGCGCAGTTCGGCCAGCGCGACGGAGCCGGTCTGCGCGTGGTCGGCCGCCTTCGGCAGCGCCGCGGCGATCCACGGGCCGCGGCCGGTGTTGCGGGCCGCCCGCACCGCGAGCGCGTAGCGCATGTACAGGGCGGCGCGTTCCGGGGTGCCGGGGGGCATCGCGTGCACCTCGCGCCGCAGCGCCTCCCCCGCCGGGAACGGCTGGTTGTCGCCGATCACCTCGACCGACCCGAAGCGGTCCAGGACCAGCAGCGAGTCGCCGAGCACCAGGTACTGCAGCACCGGGCCGTGGTGGCGTACCGCGACCACCATGGCGGCGGGCGTGTTGGGATGCGCCAGGTCGCAGCGGGCGCCGTGCAGCGACGCGGTCTCGGCGATGGCGTCGCTGAGGCACTGCGCCATGGTGCGGTCGGGCCGGTCCACCAGCCTGGCCAGCAGATGGGCGCCCAGCCGGCGCGCGTACCAGGCCGTGCCGTGCTCACAACCCGACTCCAGCGTCGCGGGCGAACTCGACCCGTCCAGCAGGACCAGCGCCTCCGGCGTCATCACCGTGTAGTCCTCGCTCACCCGATCAGGGCGTTGCGCCTCCCCCGCCATCTCCACGCGCATAGCTGACAGTGTGCGCGACCAGCGCGTTGTGGGACAGGTCTTCGTCGGCCGTTCCCCCGCAGAGGTGGACGGCAGCACGGCTGTACGCCCGGGCCGCAAGGGCTCTCCAGGCACGAATGCGTCTCGACTCGGCAGCGGATCTGCCCCTCGCGCTTCACCTGGCGCATACTTCAGGTAATGACCAGAACCGCCGCGACCCGGCGCCACATGCCCACCAGTCCCTTCAAGGCACCTGCCGCACCGCCGACTCCGGAGACTTTCGTCGTCGGAGACATGGTGACGGACGACCAGTACGGGCTCGGACGGATCACCGGAGTCGAAGGGGAGACCGCGGTTATGGTCGACTTCGGCGCCCGGCAGGTCCGAGTCACCACTCCGTTCTCCAAGCTCAGCAAGCTCTGAGGCCACCCAGGCACTCCTGAGAGCTCCTCCGCCGTTCACCGGGTCCCTGTGCCGGGTGGGCGGCGGCTGGCATACTCGCCGGTGTGGGCAGCGGACTTCCGACAGTGAGGGTGGCACGCGCGGCGGTCTTCGCCGGCGTCTCGCTCGCGCTGTCCGCGGGCGGCCAGGTCCTGGTCACCCACGCGCCGCTGCCGATCGCCACCGTGCTGTGGGCCTGGCTGGCGGTCTTCGCCCTGGCCCTGCTGCTGACCGGCGCGGAACGCGGTTTCGCGCGGATAGCCGCCGTCCTGGTCCCGCTGGAACTGGCGCTCAACGCCATGTTCAACCTGGGCCAGCAGAGCTGTGGTCCCGCCGTGCCGACCACGACCCCGTCGACCGGACTGATGAGCGGGCTGCCCACGCTGCTGCTCTGCGGCCGGGGCAGCGTCCCGCCGCACACCGCGGCCGTCGGCTCGGGGCCGCTGAGCGGACTGTTCCGGCTGACCCTCCCGGCCGATCCGACCCTCGGGCAGTTCAGCCTGCTGCTGGCGGTGCACCTGATGGCGGCGCTGCTCGCGGCGGCCTGGCTGCGGCGCGGGGAGGCCGCGGTGTTCCGCACCCTGCTCGCCGTCGCGCTGGCCGCGACCGCGCCGCTGCGGGTGCTGTTCGCGGTGCTGACGCCGCCGGTGCAGCCCGGCGTCGCGGTGCCGGCCGCGCCGAGGCGCAGCCAGCCCGGACCGCAGCAGGTCCTGCTCAGGACCGCGCGCAGGCGCGGTCCACCGCTCTGCCCGGCCGTGTGCTGAGCAGAAGCAACCCCCGTAGGGGCGCTGCTGTTGTTCGCGCACATCAGCGGACCAGTCGGAGCATCCCCCACGGAGCAGGAGCACCATCACCATGAGCAGCAACAACACCAAGAACAACAAGAGCAACAGGACCGACGCCCGAACCCGGCTGAGCGCCGAGCGGGAGCGCGAGCAGCGGGTGGCCGCGCTGCGCAGGAAGATGCTGATAGGTCTGTCGACCGTGGTCGTCCTCGCCGTCGGGGCCGGGGTCGCGGTCGTCGCCACCAGTTCGGGCTCCTCCGGGGGCAGCAGCACCGCGCTGGCTGTGCCCGCCAACACCACCGGGACCAACGGCACCGTGATCACCTACGGCAAGGCCGACGCCGCCAACACCCTGGACGTGTACGAGGACTTCCGCTGCCCGATCTGCGACGAGCTGGAGAAGGCGGACGGCTCGACCATCCTCAAGCTCGCCGACAACGGCACCTACAAGATCCAGTACCACATGGCCACCTTCCTGGACAGCAACCTCGGCGGCTCGGGCTCCGCGAACGCGCTGGCCATGGCCGGGGCGGCGGTCAACGAGAGCGCGGCGAAGTTCGTCCAGTTCCACACGGTCCTCTACGCCAACCAGCCGGCCGAGACCACCGATGCCTTCGCCGACACCAACCACCTGCTCGACCTGGCCCGCAAGGTGCCGGGGCTGGTGACCCCGGCCTTCGAGCAAGCCGTGAAGAACGGCACCTACAAGCCCTGGGCGCAGCAGGTGAGCAACGCCTTCAACAACAGCGGCGTCACCGGCACCCCGACGCTCAAGCTCAACGGCAAGACCATCACCGTGTTCGACAACAGCACCGGCAAGCCGATCAGCGCCGCCGCGTACGAGGCCCTGGTGGCGCAGACCATCGCGGCCAAGTAGCGGGACCGAGTAGCCGACGGCCGCCGCGGCTCCGGCCGTGGCGGCCGCCATCTCCTTCTCCGGCTACGGGCGTTACGCTTGCGCGTCGCAGTTCGTACGGGGGAGGGAACCGCAGATGGCCACTGCTGTCACGGCGGCACAGGATCCGGGTGAGTGGGCCGGACTGCTGGAGGATGTCGCCAGGACCGGACGGCGGCTGCGCCGGGAGGAGCTGGAGCGGCTGCGCTCCTACGGCGACCGCGCGGCCCAGGAGGGCCGGGGGCTCGCCGAGCTGGTGGACGAGCGGCTGGTGGAGACCGGCGCGGTGTGGACCGGACGGACCGTGGACGGCCCGTCGCTGGCCGCGCTGCGGGCCGCGGTCGCGGCGCTGGCCACCGGACACGGACGGGCCTACCGGGAGCGGCTGCAGCGCGACGAGTCGGGCCGCCGGGAGTTCGTCGCCGACCTGCTCAGCAGCCGCAGCGACCTCGGCCGGCTGGCCGAGCACGCCGAGCGCTTCGGCCTCAACCTGGCCTGCGCCCATGTCGTCGCGGTCGCCGACGGCGACGGCTACGACCTGGAGGACCCGCTGGTGCGGGGCGTGGAGCGGCAGTTGCTGGGCCGCTTCGGCGAGCAGGACGTGCTGCTGGCGGTGAAGCACGGGCGGCTGGTCTGCATCGTGCCCGGCGGACCGGGCGAGGCCGCGGCGTTGCAGGCGTTCGCCGCGCTGACCGAGGGCCGGCGGGTGGTGGTGGGCCGGCCGCACAGCGGTCCCGGCGGGGTGGTGCGCTCCTACGAGGAGGCGCGCGGCGCGCTGGAGCAGGCCAACCGGCTGCGGCTGCCCGGCCAGTTGCTGCGCGCCGCCGACCTGTTGATCCTGCCGGTGCTGCTGCGCGACCGGGACGCCCTGGAGGAGCTGATCCACGGGGTGCTGGAGCCCCTGGTCGGCGCGCGCGGCGGCCCCGGGCCGCTGCTGGAGACCCTGGCCGCGTACGCCGACTCCCGCTACGTCGCGGCGGAGGCCGCCCGGCGGCTGGGGCTGAGCGTCCGGGCGCTGTCGTACCGGCTGGAGCGCATCGCCCGGCTCACCGGGCTGGACCCGGACGACGCGCTGCAGCGCTACACCCTGGAGACGGCGGCCTTCGGGGCCCGGTTGTTGGGGTGGCCGGACCAGGCGGGAGCGTAGTCGGCCGGGGTGTACTCGGCGCAGAGGTGGCGCCAGCGGGCGGTCTGTTCGGCTCCGGCCCGGCCGCGCAGCAGCGCCAGCCTGATCAGGTTGGCCTCGGCGGCGCTGCCCAGGGTCTGCGCCTCGGCCAGGTAGTGGTCGTCGACCAGGGCCTCCAGTTCGGCGTCGTTGAGCACCGGGTCGATCCGGGCAGCCAGCGCGGCCATGGTCCGGTAGGAGCCCTGCAGCAGGAACGGCGGCTCGGTGCGGGCGGCCTCCTCCTGGCCGGCCGAGGCGATGTAGGCGCGGTTGACGTCCAGCACGGTCTGCTGCACCCGGCGCATCCGGGCCAGCACGGCGAGCACCCGGTCCAGGTCCTGGACCGGACGGGCGAGCTGGTCGGCTTGGGCCGAGGGGTCGCCGGAGGCCATCCTGACGAGCAGTCGGAGCTCCGCCGCGGGGCTTCCGGCGAGCGGCGCCAGCACCGGGTTGGCGGCCAGCGCGTTCTCCAGGAAGCTCTGGGCGAACAGTTCCTCACGACCCGTCAGCACCTCGCCGAGATTCCATACGTCGGCGCGGTTGGCGAGCATGTCGGGGATCCGGAAGCGCTGTCCCGACGAGGTGTAGGGGTTGCCGGCCAGCGAGACCGCGAAGCGGCGGCCGCGCAGGTCGAAGCTGCGGGCCCGGCCGTCGCTGACCGCCTCGATCCGCCGCTGGGCGTCGCAGAGCGGGATGAACTTCTGCAGCAGGTCGGAGGAGACATGCTGGATGTCGTCCAGGTGCAGCAGCACATTGCTGCCTGCCTCCAGGGCGAAGACGATCTTCTCGACCTCGCGCCGGGCGGCGGCGTCCGGCGCGCGGTCGGGGTCGAGCGAGGTCGTTCCGGCGCCGAGGGCCGGGCCGTCGACGCGCACCATCAGCAGCCCGAGGCGGTCGGCGACGTACTCCAGCAGCGTGGACTTGCCGTAGCCGGGCGGGGAGAGCAGCAGCAGCAGGCCGCTGCGGTCGGCGGACGCGGAGTCGAGCGAGCCCAGCTGCTTGGCCAGGTTGTCGCCGATCAGCGGGAGGTAGACCTCGTCGATGAGCTGGTTGCGGACGAAGCCGGCCAGCGGGCGCGGGCGGTAGTCGTCCAGGCGCAGCCGGGCCCGTTCGGTGGCCAGTGCGTCCGCGCGCTGTCGCTGGAAGGCGCGGAACGCACTGACCCGCTCGGTCCTGAACCGAGCGGCCTGGTAGGGGAGTTGGTCGATGCGGACGGTGAGCCGGCCGTCCTGGATCCGGGGGTGGCTGCCGAGCAGGCCCTCGACGGTCTCGCTCAGTGGCGCGTCCACGGGGTAGCGGGGCAGCTCCGGGGCGCAGAGCAGGGAGACGGCCTCGGGCAGCGCGGCAGCGGCGTCCGGGGCGAAAGCGCTCAGCCAGGCGGTGGCGAGCTGGTGCCGGGACGGAAGGTCGTCGGCGAGTTCTCGCAGGTCGGCGGCGAGCAGCGGGCCGCCGGGGGTCTGTTCGAAGGCGTCCAGCAGGGTGCGCGCGTCGGCGCCGGCGGCGAAGCCCTCGGTCGGGTCGGCGAGTTCCTCCAGCAGGTAGTCACCGGCCGGCGGGGTCTGCGGAAGCCCGTTGGCCGAGCCGAACCGGGCGACGGCGTCGGACAGTTCGGCGGCGAGGTCGGCCAGGGCGGCCGCCGGGCCGAAGGTGGAGCGGGCCAGGACCAGCGAGCGGGCCCGGCGCTGCCAGCCGCGGCGCTGGGCCTCGTCCGCACCGTGGGCCCAGAAGAGCTGGGCGGAAGCGCGGACCTCGGCTGGGTGCTGCAGCAGTCCGGCCCCGGCGCGGAGTCGGAGCAGCGCGCCGAGGATGAGCACCGCGTCCTGGTCGTGGACGCCGCGCTCGTAGCCCTCGTCGTACGCCGCCTCGGCGGCTCGGCGCACCTGCCGTTCCAACGGTTCGTCAGTTGTGGCACCCAGCAGACCGGTTGCCAGGTACTCGGAGCGGTAGAGCGCCGGTGACTCGCTGACCAGCGGCTGGGTCCAGAACTCGCGGCCCGCCAGCAGCGCCGGGTCGTGCGCCTCGCGCCGGTAGCCGGTGCCGGTGACCGAGAAGGCGAGGCCGTCGCCGTCCGGGAGCAGGGTGAGCTCGACGGGTTCGCGGCGGACCGCGAAGCGGTGCCGGCCCAGCCGGACCGTGGCGCCGCCGTCGGCAGAGAGGTCGGCCCGGTCCCGCAGGGTGCGCACCGCGGTCTGGCCGGCGCCGGTGAGGCCGTCCTCCAACTCCTGGGCGCGGACCCGGTCGTCGAGGGAGCGCAGTTCGGCGGCGGCGCTGCGGACCCGGAGTGCCATCGGGTCGGCGGCCAGCGCGGCATGGATGTCCTCGGCGGTGCCCAGTCCGGCCAGCCTGCGGCGCAGCGCCTCCAGGGATCGGGTGGCGGAGGCTGCGAGCCGGTCGGCGCGGGCGGCGGCCTCGTCCAGCAGGGTCTGTCGGCGGGCGGCGAAGGCCTGCTGGATCGACTCCCGGCGGTCGGCGAGCTCGGCGGCCCCACCCGAGAGTTGCAGATCGGCCTCGGCGAAGCGGGCCTCCAGGCCGTCGAGCCGCAGCAGCAGCCTGGCCAACTGGTCGTCGGCGGCCGCGGGGGAGTCGGCAGCGGCCAGGGCCGCCGTGGTGGCCTGGGCCAGCAGCGCGGACTCGGCGGCATGGGCGGAGCGGTGCTCGGTCTCCAGCAGCGAGCGGCGGCGGGTGTCCAGGATCGCCCGGGCCCGGTTGACGGCGGCCAGCACCTCACCGATGGCGAGGAGCACGGCGGTGCCCGCGCCCGGATCGGCCGTCACCGCACCGGTGACCAGGTCGGTGACGGTCGCCAGAGCCTCCGCCTGCTCGGCCAGCCGGTCCGCGAGCCGTCCCGCCTCGGCGGCGGTGGTCAGTCCCGCGGCGCTTTCCGCGGCTTCGCGGGCGGCGGCGAGCGGGGCGGCGAAGGCGTCCGGCCCGGCGAAGTAGCCGAAGGCACGTTCGGTCGCCGACTCCAGCTCGGCGGCCAGCGCGGCCTCGACGGCCTCCAGCGCGGGCAGGTCGAGCTGCGGCAGTTCGCGGCAGGAGCGAGTCCGTCCCTGGGCCCGGCGCAGGTCGCCGAGCAGTGCCGTCCAGCCGTCGGCGTCGGTGGGGGGCTCGCCGTGGGAGCGGCGGACCAGGGCGGCGGCGTCCTCCCGCGCCGCGGCGACGGCATCGGCGGCCCTGGCCGCCAGGGCGCCGATACGGGCCTGCTCGGCTCCGACCTGTTCGGCGGCGTCGCGCAGTTCGGCGAGGGGTTCCAGCAGCCCGGCGCCACCCAGCCAGTAGTGCCGGTCGGCGGCCTTGGCGCAGGCGTCCAGGATCAGCGCGGCGTCCACCAGGTCGGCGCCGGAGGCACTGCGGACCACGTCCAGGCAGTCGGCGATGCCGCGTACCAGGTCGGCGTTGCCGATCCGCTCCAGCGGGTCCTCGCCGACCTGCTGCGAAATTGCGGCGTCGGCCGAGGCGAAGGGGCTGTGCCACAGCTGCACCTCGTGGCCGCGTACGGGTTCGCGGTCCGGCTTGAGCAGGACCAGCGTGCCGTCCGGCAGCAGGGTGTAGCCGGTGCCGTGCAGCGGGGCGGCCGCCTCGCGGCGCACGGTGTTCCAGGACAGCAGCAGCACCTGGGCGGTGCCGGGCCGGCGCAGGACGTAGAGCAGGTCCTCGCCGCCCAGCGAGGGCAGCACCGCGTCGAAGCGCAGCCCGTCGGTGCCGTCGGTGCGGAAGGCGCGGTTGGTGCCGTCGGCGAGCTCGTAGCCGCCGGGGAAGATCAGGCCCTGCTCAGCCGGCAGCAGCCTGGCCCCCTGGCCCAGCGAGTCCTGCCTGCGGACCGAGCCGGTACGGGTGTTGACGACCAGGTAGCGGTCGGCGGCCTCGTTGTAGGGGCGGACGCAGAGCACCAGCAGCGGTGCGGCGACGGTGTAGGCGACGGCGGCGTCGGCGAGGCTCTGCAGCGGGTCGTCGACCGGCTCCGCGTACAGCTCGCGCCCGTCGACCGCGGAGCGGACGGTGAGGCTGCCGCCGGTGGCGGTCACCGTGACCTGGCCCTCGATCAGGACCCGGCCGTTGTCGTGGTGCTCGCGCCCGGTGGTGGTCCAGGGCAGTTCGAACACCGGCGGGCTGGGGATCTCCCGCTCGCCGTGGTTGTCCAGGTACTCGGCCTGACGGTCGCTCACTTTCCATTGCAGGACCCGGATGTCGCCGTCCTGCTCGCCGGTGCGGAAGACAGCGAGCAGCCGGGCGGAGGCGGTGCGGACCAGCTCGACCAGGCGTGCGTCGCGGTAGTAGCGCAGCAGCTCGGCCAGGTCCCGGTGGAACCGCTCGTCGTCCAGCAGGCCGGGGACGGTGCCGGGGTCCAGCGGCTGTCCGTCCTGGTCGTGCAGCGAGAGCATGCCCTCGGCCAGGCCCGGCGCCGACGTCCCCAGCAGCAGGACGCCGGGCCGGATCGCGATGATGCCGCAGGCGGTGGCCTCGGCGGCGGTGCGCAGCCGGGCCGAGGCCGCCAGCTCCAGCACAGGGGCGCCGAAGACCTCCTGCCGGCGGGTGTTCAGCTCCGCCGCCCGGCGGCCGAGCTCGGCCGCGCGGTCCGCGAGCCGGGTCCGCAGGATCTGGAAGGTGCCGTCCTCGACGCCCATGGCTGTTCCTTGCTCCTTCTGCTTCGATCCGCGGTTACTTGGTGCTGCCGTTGACGATCTGAGCGGGCACGGCCGGCACGGTGGGCGCCGTTCCGTCGGCTCCCGTTCCCAGCAGCTTCAGCAGCATCGCCAGGTTCCAGGGGCCGCCGGCCGCCAGCGAGCCGAGCACCTCGGTGGCGTCCTTGCTGAAGCTCTTCTCGCCGCTCAGCCATTCGGCACCGAGTGCCTTGATGACGTCCGAGTTGTCCACCGCCGCGTCGATGCCCCTGCCGAAGGACACCGCGCCGATCAGCTTCTCGAAGAACATGCTGTCGCCGCCGACGATGTCGATGTCCGCGCTGGTCAGACCGGCAGCCAGGACCGAGGCCTGGGCCTCGGCGACCTTGCGCTGCACCTCAAGCCCGGCCAGCCTGACCTCCTTGTCCGCGGCCAGCCGCAGCCGGAACTCCTCGTGCGCCCGGGACACCTCGTCCAGCGCGGCCATCGCCGCCGCCTTCTCCTTGAGGCCGGCCGCCTCACCCAGCAGCCGCTCCCGGATGCCGACCGCGTCCGCCATCGCCTTGCTCTCCGCGACCGCGGCCTCGGCCAGACCGGCCTTCTCGATGCCGACGGCCTTCTGCTGCAGGCCCTCGGCCTCGGCCTCCATCTTCGCCCTGATGCCCGCCGCGTCCGCCATCGCCTGACGCTCCGACACCTCGGCCTGGGCCAGCCCGACCGCGCCGACCCTGGCCCGCTCGCCCTCGGCCAGCCGGATCGCCGCGGTGGCGTCCAGCTCCGCGGTCTGCTGCCGGGCCTCGGCCAGGACCAGCTGCTCCCTGGCGCTGAACTGCGCGGTCTGCTCGGCGGCCTCGGCCGCCTTGATGTCCTTGACCAACTGCTCCTGGGCCTCGCCCTCGGCGGTGATGATCACGGCCTGACGGGTGCGCTCGGCCTCCTGGACCAGCCGGACCCGCTTGATCTCCTCCTCCTGCTCGGCGACCGTGCGGTCCACCGCGACGCGCTCGCGCACCACCTCGGCGACGCCCCGGCGCTCCACCTCGACCTGGCGCTCCATCTCCGCGCGGGACAGCTCGACCTCGCGCTCCCGGTTGACGACCTCCAGCAGCCGGTCCTTCTCGATCCGCTCGGTCTCCACGGCGATGACCCGCTCGCGGTTCTTCTCGGCGACGGCGATCTCCCGCTGCTGGTTCTCCCGCTGGACGCCCAGCAGTTCCTCGGTGCGCAGCAGGGCGCTGTGCGACTTCAGCCGCTCCTCCTCCTGCACCTGCAGGGTGGCCGCCTCCTCCTGGGCACGCAGTGTCTCGATGCCCTTGCGCTGCCGGATCTCGGCCTCGGACCGGCGGCGTTCCAGCTCCAGCACGGCTTCGCGGGCGTCGACGTCCTGGCGGGTGATCTCCATCTGCTCGTTGCGCTGGAAGTCGTTGGTGCGGATGTGCTCCAGCGCGGTCAGTTCGGTGATCTTGCGGATGCCCTGGGCGTCCAGGATGTTGGCCGGGTCGAGCTGCACCATCGGGGTCTGTTCGAGGTGGTCGATCGCCGCGTCCTCGAGGTGGTAGCCGTTGAGGTCGGTGCCGATGGCCGCGATGATCCGGTCCCGGAACTCCTCGCGCTTGGTGTAGAGGTCGATGAAGTCGAGCTGCTTGCCGACGGTGCGCAGCGCCTCGGCGAACTTGGCGGCGAACAGGGTCTGCAGGGTCTCCTGGTGGCTGGCCCGGTCGGTGCCGATGGCCTGGGCGACCTTGACCACGTCCTCCTTGGTCTTGTTGACCCGGACGAAGAAGGTGATCTTGATGTCCGCGCGGATGTTGTCCTGGCAGATCATCCCCTCGCGGCCGGAGCGGACGATCTCGATGGTCTTCACCGAGATGTCCATCACCTCGGCGCGGTGCACCATCGGCAGCACCAGGGCGCCGGTGAAGGTGACGTCGACGTTCTTGGGCTTGTTGACGATCAGGGCCTCGCCCTGGACCACCTTGCGGAACAGCCGGCCGAAGAGCAGCAGCGTGCCCAGGCCGATGAGCAGGAGGACGGCGATGAGCACGCCGATTCCGATCGTGACAGCAGACATGACTGATCCCTTGGGCGGCCGCTTGAACGGCCTTGAAGTGAATGGTTTCTGAATGGACGTCAGCTGAGCTGGCGTGGAACGGCACCGGGGATTCCGGGCATCACCCGGAAGAACTCGCCCTCGGCGTCGTAGTCGTAGATCAGTGCGGAGGCGCCCTTACTGAGCTCGCTCCCCGGCCCGGCCGCTTCGTCGAGGCTCTGCCGTACCTGCACCAGGGCCGCGGATCCGTCCTCCGCGCGCACCTCCGCCTGGCCGAAGTCCGGGCCGACCCGCCCGGTGCGGATGACGCAGGGGCGTCCGACGAAGTCCCGGCGGGAGGGCGGCGGGGCGGGCGCCGGCATGATCCGCCGCAGCGGCCATGCCAGCACCCGGGCCCCCGCCCAGCCGACGACCAGGGCCCCTGCCAGGACGGCACCCCCGTGCCTGCCGTTCAGCAGGGTCTGGCCGGTCAGCGCGCCGAACCAGGCGAAGGCGACCACCAGCGAGACCGCCACCGTGATCGGGACCCCGCCCAGTCCGAACGTTCTCTGCAGACCCCCGTTGAGGTGGCGCAGGCCGGCGCGGACGCCGCCCTGGTGGTGTCCAGCGGGGCCCCCGTGACCACCGCCGTGACCACCGCCATGACCACCCCCGTGGTGTCCGGCATGCAGATGCGCTCCCCCGAGCAGCACCAGCACCCAGTACGCCACGACGACGACCAGTGCGAAGCTGAAGACCACGGTCGGATACCCCGTGACCACCCCCGTGAAGCCACCCACTGCTGTCGCCGCCTCTGCAGATCCTCCGTGGTGGCACTCTGTGCCACCTGCGCCAGAGTGGCAGCGGCGGAGCAGCCCGCGCACTGCGTGATCCCGGCAGTCTTAACGGGTCCTTGGCATCCTGGTTCTGATCCAATTCTCCGGGGGCGACCCCCCGTGCCCCCACGTGAAGGCAGGCTCAGGCCACTCCGCGCGGCCGGTACTGGATGCTGATCCGGGGGCCGACCGGCCTGGCCGTCTTGGGCACCGCGTGGTCCCAGGTGCGCTGGCAGGAGCCGCCCATCACCAGCAGATCGCCGTGGCCCGGCATCAGCCGCAGCGAGTCGCCGCCCTCCCTGGGCCGGAGCAGCAGGGCGCGGGGCTCGCCGACGGAGACGATCGCGACCATGGTGTCCTCGGTCCGTCCGCGGCCGATCCGGTCGCCGTGCCAGGCGACGCTGTCCCGGCCGTCGCGGTAGTAGCAGAGCCCGGCGCTGCGGAACGGCTCCCCCAGCTCGTCGGCGTAGTGGGCACTCAGCGCGGCCCGGGCCCGGTCCAGCACCGGATGCGGCAACTCGGCCCGGTCCCCGTAGTACGCCAGCAGCCGCGGTACGCCGACCACACGCTCGTACATCTCGCGCTGCTCGGCCCGCCAGGGCACGGTCGTCGCCAGGTGTTCGAACAGCGTGTCGGCACCGGTGAGCCAGCCGGGGAGCAGATCGACCCAGGCCCCGTGCGCGAGCGGGGTACGCCGCAGCCCGGACAGGCCAAGCAGGGCGGGCGCCTCCGCCTCGCCGAACAGGGAGTTTTGGAGTGCGACGGTCATGGGATCCAGCGTACGCCTCTTTCGAACATATGTACTAGTCAGCCCGAACTCATCAGCGAAAACCACTGCCGCACGAGCCTCCGCTGTCGCTATGATCCGCTTCTTCACCCCGCGTTCATAGGAGCCCGCTGTGCGGCGCATACCGCTGACCCTTGCCGCGACCGCCGCGTTGCTGCCGGTCGTCTACGCCCTTTCGGCTGTCCCGGCACAGGCCGCGAACGGCTCGCTCGCCGTCACCACGATCGGGCGCAACGGAGCCAGGATCACCTCGACGGTGAACATCCTGTCCATGTCCACCTGGGCCGTCTCCACGGTGCACAGCGGACAGCGCGCCTCGCTGGCCAAGGGCCGGTACGCGGTCCTCACCGACATCCAGACCCCGGACACGTCGCCCGCCGTGATGGGGATGACCGACACCCTCGCCGCCCAGGAGATCACGGTCTCCGGCAGCGACTCGCTCACCCTGGACGCCCGCAAGGGCAAGCAGATCAAGATCTCCCTCGACGCGACCTCCGGGAGCGCGGCCAAGAACTACACCGGGTTCGTCAACGGCGCGGTCTGCGCCGGGCCCACGACGCTGGGCCAAGTCGGCGCCTACAACGAGCCGGGCGGGCTGTACGAGATCCCCAACTCCTCCCGGGACCTTTCCTTCGCCTGGCTGCAGAGCTGGCAGGGCGACAGCAACGGCACCGGCTATCTGCTGAGCTCCCAGAGCACCGGCCTGCCCGCCGTGCCCAGCGCCGGCTACCGCAAGTCCCAACTGGCCCAGGTGAACGCGACCGCACGACGCAGCGAGCAGGCCTCGGGAGCGACCTCGATCGAACTCCAGCCCACCCCGGCACAGCTGGACTGCCAGACCGACCTGTGGGGCGGCGGCTATCAGCAGGACGCCCCCTTCAGCCGCACCTTCTACGTCACCCCCGGCGTCTGGACGTCCCGTACCGACATCTTCGGCAGCCAGGGCGACATCGGCGGTGCGTTCGCCAGTCCCACCGACTTCCTCGCCGGACACAGCTACTCGCAGATCTTCGGCAAGGCGGTCTGGGGTCCCACCTCGGGCATCCCCTACGTGTCCGGACGGGCCGTCAGGTTCGACTCCTCCGGACTGATCAACGACGCCACCGGCGGCACCGACGGTTCGGCCGGCTCCCGCGGCACGGTGACGCTGACCAGGAACGGCAAGACCGTCAAGAGCCAGTCCTACTCCGGCGGTGCCGCCTTCTCCGCCGGCATCAACGCGGCGGGCTGGTACAACCTCGTCCAGTCCGGGGCGCGCACCACGGCCGGCACGCTGTCCTCCAACGTCACGGTCAACTGGCACTTCTACGCCAACCCAGCCACCTCGCAAGTCCTCCCCGGCTACACCGCGCAGCTCTCCCCGGCGGGGCTGGGCGGCTTCAACCAGGCCACGCCGAAGAGCACCACCGATGTCGCCGTCTACCTGAGCCGCACCCAGGGCAACGGCTGGTACGGCCCCGGCTTCGCCAAGGAGACGGTGAAGTCGCTCCAGATGTGGTCCTCCGGCGACAACGGCAAGACCTGGCAGACCATCCAGGTCAGCAGGAGCGGCAACCACTTCGTCGCCGCGGTCCACAATCCGGCCTCCGGAGCGGTGGCGCTGCGCACCCTGGTCACCGACACCCAGGGCAACACCTCGGACCAGACGATCGTCCGCGCCTACGCGATCGGCTGAGCCGGGCGCGGTTCCCCGGCCGCTCCGGTCAGGGCTCCCCGGCCTCGCTCAGGACCAGGTCCAGCAGGCCGGGGAAGCGCTCGTCGAACTCGGCGCGGCGCAGCCGGTTCACCCGGCGGGCGCCGCTGTCGCGCTGCTCGATCAGGCCGGCCTCGCGCAGCACCGCGAAGTGGTGGCTCAGTGCCGCCTTGCGCACCGGTACGTCGAAGCTTCCACAGGCCCGCTCCCAGTCCTGACTGGCCGCCAGTTCCCGTACCAGAGTGAGCCGGACCGGATCGGCGAGGGCCGCGAGCGCACCCTGCAGCGGCACCTCGCGCGGATGCCGGTGCTCCGGCTGGGCCCGGCCCCCGGGTGCTTCGGCGGCTGGCACGGGTGCTGACACGACGGCCTCCTCTGTTCGCGCTTGGTCGAACAGTTTAGCCGCGCAGCGCCAGGCCGGCGCCCATCGCCAGCATGGTCGCGGCGATCAGCAGGTCCAGGGTCCGCCAGGCGCCCGGCCGGGCGAACACCGGGCGGAGCAGCCGGGCGCCGAAGCCGAGACCGCTGAACCACAGCATGCTGCCGGCCGCGGCGCCCAGGGCGAACATCCACCGGGCCGATCCGTAGCCGGCCGCGACGGTGCCCAGCAGCAGCACCGTGTCCAGGTAGACGTGCGGGTTGAGCCAGGTGAAGCCGAGGCAGCTCAGCACCGAGGACGAGAGCGACCCGCCGGTGGCATCCGGTGCCGCCGACTCGACCAGCCGCCCCGGCCGCAGGGCCCGCCGGGCGGCCAGCAGCCCGTAGCCCACCAGGAACGTCGCGCCGATCCAGGTCACCCCCGTGATCACCCCGGGAAAGGACTGCACCAGCGCGCCCAGACCGGCCACCCCCAGCACGATCAGCGCCGCGTCGGAGAGGGCGCAGATCCCCACGATCGCCGGGACGTGCTGCCGCCGGATGCCCTGGCGCAGCACAAAGGCGTTCTGCGCGCCGATGGCGACGATCAGGGAGAGGCCGGTTCCGAGCCCGGCTGCGGCGGCGGCGATGTCTGCGTCCATGCGTCCGACCGTAGGAGCGGTCGGTCGCATGAGGCCAGCTAAAGTTTCTTACGTATCATTAGCAGCTGTGATGTCGGAACTCCCGCTGGACCTGGTCCGTACCCTGCTCGCCGTCGTGGACGAGGGCAGTTTCGACGCGGCCGCACGGGAGCTGCGGCTGACGCCGTCGGCGGTCAGCCAGCGGATCAAGGCCCTGGAGCGGCGGGTCGGCCGGGTCCTGGTGCTGCGCACCAAACCGGTGGGACCGACCGAGTCCGGCGAGGTGCTGGTACGGCTGGCCCGGCAGCTGGTCCGGCTGGAGGACGACGCGGCCGCCGAGCTGGGCCTCCCGGCCCCCGGCGACGACAGCGGCAGCGCCGAGGGGACCGGACGCGCCACCACTCTCGCGGTCGCGGTCAACGCCGACTCGCTGGCGACCTGGTTCCTGCCCGCGCTCTCCCAACTCCCCCCTGAGCTGCGGGTCTGCTTCGAACTGCACCAGGAGGACCAGGCCCGCACCGCCGACCTGCTGCGCCAGGGCCTGGTCTCGGCCGCCATCACCGCCGCACCGCACCCGGTGGCCGGCTGCACCGTGAGCCCGCTGGGCAGCATGGCCTACCGCGCCTGCGCCACCCCCGACTTCGTCGAACGGTGGCTCACGCCCGGCCCGCTGGCACAGACCCTGCCGTCGGCCCCGGTGATCGTCTTCAATCGCGACGACGACCTCCAGGACGCCTTCCTCCGCGACCTCGCCCCGGACGCCGGCCCCGGCGCGGGCCGGCTCCGCCACTCCATTCCCGCCTCGGACGCCTATGTCCGCGCGGTCGCGGCCGGCCTCGGCTGGGGCCTGCTGCCCGACGAGCAGGCCGCGCAGCTGCCCCCCGGCACCGTGGTCGACCTGGCCCCGGGACGTACCGTCGAGGTCGCCCTCCACTGGCAGCAGTGGAAGCTGGACTCCCCGCCGCTGGCGGCCCTGGCCGCCGCGGTCGCCCGCGCCGCCGCGGGAACGCTGACCCCGCCACGGCGACGCTGAGCCGCAGACCCGGCGGGCTCTCAGCATTTTGTGGCAACTCCGTGACAGTAGTGACAGGCCCTCCGTCGGATCCTCTTAAGATCGCCGCTTATCGTGGGGCCCATGGCAGCGAACCGCAGCAGCAGCACCCCCCTCCAGAAGGTCGGCAACGGCCTCGGCCTTGTCGGCGCGAGTGTGCTGGCAGGTGCGATCGTCGCCGGGCTCGCCATCCCGGCGGTGGGCGCGGTCGGTCTGGGGGCGAAGACCACGGCCGACGACTTCAACAGCCTCTCGGACAGCCTGGCGATCCCGACCCTGTCGCAGTCGTCGACGATCTACGACTCCGCCGGCGGGGTGATCGCCACGGTCTACTCGCGTGACCGACAGGTGGAACCGTTGAGCAAGATCGCTCCGGTGATGCAGAACGCGCTGATCGACATCGAGGACCACCGGTTCTACCAGCACGGCGCGATCGACCTGACCGGCACGCTCCGCGCGCTGACCCGGAACGCCTCCAGCGGCTCCACCCAGGGTGGTTCCACACTGACCCAGCAGCTGGTCAAGAACATCTTCATCGAGGAGGCCGGCGACGACGCGACCCTGGTCGCCCAGGCCACCGCGCAGACCACGGACCGCAAGATCAAGGAACTGCGGTACGCGATCAACTTCGAGAAGACGCTGACCAAGCAGCAGATCCTCGCCGACTACCTCAACATCACCTACTTCGGCGGCAAGGCCTACGGCGTCGAGGCGGCCGCCGAGCAGTACTTCAGCGTCCACGCGAGCGAGCTGTCCCTGCCGCAGGCGGCCCTGCTGGCCGGCCTGGTGCAGGCGCCCTCGACGTACGACCCGATCGCCAACCCGCAGACGGCGCTCAAGCGCCGCAACGAGGTCCTCAACTCGATGGCCTCGTACGGCTCCATCACCCCGGCAGCGGCCAAGGCGGCCGAGGCCACCCCGATCAAGCTGAAGATCAAGCACGCGTCGGAGGGCTGCATCACCGCCAAGAAGGGGGAGGAGTTCTTCTGCGACTACGTTAAGTCGATCATTCTGAAGGACACCACCTTCGGCAAGACGGCAGCCGAGCGGTCGGCGGTCTGGTACACCGGCGGGCTGAAGATCTACACCACGCTCAACCCCACCGACCAGGCCGCCGACGTGAAGGCCGTGGCCGACCACGCGTACGCGAGCGACAAGGCCGTCGCCGCCTCGACCATGGTCGAGCCCGGCACCGGCAAGATCCTGGCGATGACGCAGAGCCGCCCCTACGGCACCGGGTCCAACCAGACCGAGATCAACTACAACGTCGACTCGCAGCACAGCGGCGGCGGCGGTTTCCAGACCGGGTCCATCTTCAAGGCGATCACCGCGGCGGCCGCCCTGGAGCAGGGCATCCCGCTGAGCTACACCATCAACGCGGTGGCCTCGGCCGACTTCCCCGAGATGACCGACTGCAACGGCAACCGCCTGCTGGCCACGCCCGGTGACCAGAACGACACCACCGTGCCGTTCGGCAACATCAACATGGTGAAGGCCATGGCCTCCTCCGTGAACACCTACTTCGTGCCGCTGGAGGCCAAGGTCGGCCTCTGCAACGTGGTGAAGATGGCGCAGCGGCTGGGCCTCGGCTACCAGGGCAGCGCGGATTCCAAGAGCTCGACCGGGCTGACCCCGATTCATCAGGTCCAGACGCTGACCCTGGGTGTCAACGACCTGACCACCCTCCAGATCGCCAACGCCTACGCCGCCTTCGCCGCCAACGGCACCTACTGCAACCCGACCGCGATCACCCGGATCACCGACACCAAGGGCAAGGACCTCAAGGTCCCCAGCTCGAACTGCCAGCAGGTCGTCAGCACCAGCGTCGCCGCCTCGGTCAACACCCTGCTGCACTCCGTGGTCGCGGACCCGGGCGGCACCGGCGCCACGGTCGGCAACATCGGCTACGACACGGCCGGCAAGACCGGTACCACCAACAGCGAGGACCAGGCCTGGTTCGCCGGTTACACCAAGCAGATCTCCGACGCGACCATGATGACCAACCCCTCCGCCCCGAGCACCTACTCGCTCGACGGCAAGACCATCGGCGGGACGTACTTCTCCACCGCGTACGGCTACCTGACCTCGGGGCCGATCTGGAAGCAGGCCATGCTCGCGGCCATGAGCGGACTCCCGCACCTCAGCCTGACCTTCGCGGCCGAACCGGCGGCGACCACGAACAACAACGGCAACAACAACGGCAACAACACCAATAACGGGAACAACGGCAACAACGGAAACACCGGAAACACCAAGAACGGCGGCTGACGCCTCCGGCCCAGGCCGCCCAGCACCGAACGAGTGCCGCACCGCTCCCCGCGGTGCGGCACTCGCGCCGTTGACCCTTCCAGGCTCCGAACTTCCCTGTACTATCCGGGCAGTTGTGACCTGAGTCGGGTGCGAATGCGTCAAGAACCTGCCGGGGCGGGCGAGTAGCCACCATACTGAACTATGACTCGTGCATATGCCGCTGGCCTGATCCGCAGCGGCCCGCGCGGGCCCGGCCGACGGCCCCTGCGCCAGGGGGCAGGGCTGGTGGCCTACAGGTTGATGTGCGAACAGGCACATGCCCGAAAGCCGGAGGTGGACTGCATGGACAGAGTCGGGAAGTCGGGTCCGCCATGGTGAACAGACGGCTCGCACTGGTGGGTGCTTCCTCGATATTCCAGGACGGACTCCGTGCGGTTCTCGACGCCGTCGACGAATTCAGCATCGTCGGCGAAGCACAGGACATGACCGAGGCTCTCCATGCGGTCGGCCGCTGCCATCCGGACGTGCTGGTGATCGACACCGAGTCGGTGGAGAGCGGATGGCTGGCCCGGATCCCGGATCTGCAGGGCCATCCCGACGGGCAGGCGCCCCGGGTGCTGCTGCTGATCGTCTCCGCCGACGACGGCCAGCTGCTGCGGGCCGTCGCGGCGGGCGTGGACGGCTGGGTGTTCAAGGGCGAGGAGACGGCCGACCTGATCGCCGCGGTGCGGGCCCTGTCGTCCGGCTACGCCTGGCTGTCGCCGCAGGTCGCACGCCAGTTGCTGGACCACTGGCGGGACACCCTGGCCTCGCCCGCCAAACCGCCCTCCGAGGAGGTGGACCGGCTCAGCCGACGGGAGTTGAGCGTGCTGGGGCTGGTCGCCCACGGCTGGTCCAACGCCGAGATCGCCGAGGAACTGGTCCTCGGCGAGGCCACGGTGAAGACACATGTGTCACGGATTCTGACCAAGCTCGATCTGCGCAACCGCGTCCAACTCGCCGCCTTCGCCCACCGCAACGGGCTGACGGTATAGCGGAACGGCCGAACAATGCGACATTGTTCATCCTTTCGACGGAACTGTGGATTCCCGCTCACGGCCGACGACGACGGTGCGGCACAGCCCTAGCGTGGTGTTGCCCGCCCATGCATTCCCTGCGCCGCCGGAAGGCCCCAGGACGGCATGCGGACGCAGGGAAAGGGGCGGGAACGGCGGTGCATGCGGACACCGCCGGACCGCAGTACGGAGGTGGGTTCCGACAACGCGGTCAGCCGCGCCGACTGAGCGAGGCCGAGCAGTCGGCGCACCCGGCAGGTCAGGCCGAAGGCCCCCGAACCAGGGGAACTCCGGGCTGGCCTGCCGTGCGCCGCGGGCTGCCAGAAGCCGCGGACTACCAGAACTTGACCCCGGCGACACTGCTGATCAGCGCCAGCGAAGCGGTCGGGCCGGCCGCCCGGGCCAGCAGGGTGCCGACGGCGAAGCGGTACCGGCTCACCGAGGGCTGGTCGTCGAGCAGTTCCACACCCGTCAGCTGCTCGCGGACGACCACCGGTGACGATCCGTCGGCGAAGCCGAAGACGGAGAACGGGCCGCCGAGGCCGGGCACGGCCGCCCTGCTGAAGGGCAGCACCCTCAGCTCGACGCCGGGACGGCGGCCCAGCTCCGCGAGCCGGCGCAGCTGCCCCCGCAGGACCTCCCGGTCCCCGAACGCCTGGTGCAGCACCGCCTCGGTGAGCACCACCCGCAGCCGCGGCGGACCGTCGGGCCGGTCGAGCACCGCCCGTCGCCGTTTCCCCGCCGCGACCAGGGTCCGCACCCGCGTCGACGACGGCTCGCCGGGCGGCCGTCCGGACCAGCCGGGGAGGGCGGCGACGGCGGCGCTGTACTCCTCGGTCCGCAACAGTTCCGGCACCGACTCCGGGTCGTAGAGGGCGATCTCGGCGGCGGCCGCCTCCAGGCCGAGGTGCCCGTCGGCTCCGGGCGGGAGCTGCCGGCGGTACTCGCGGGCCTGCCACCACTGCGGCGTACGGGTCCGCGCCGCGCACTCGGCCAGCACCGCCGCCCGGTCCCCGGGGACGTGGTAGAGCGCGCAGACCGCACGCACCTCGGCGTCGCGCAGTGTGCCCTCGGCGCGTTCCAGCCGGGACACCTTGGCCACCGACCAGCCCATCGCCTCGGCCACCTGACGCCCGGTCAACCCGGCGCCCTCGCGCAGCAGTCGCAGCTCGGTCCGGAGCCTGCGGCGGCACAGCGCGGGCGCCCGCGGCGCCGGGGCCACCGCCGTCCCCGCGTCCTGCATCTCCTCGACACCGGTCATGCCGACCCCCGCAGACCGAGCGCGGCCGGAGCGACCAGCCCTCCGTGCTCGACCGAGAGGAAGGCGTCGGCCTGCTCGGCGAGGTGCGCGTCATGGGTGATCAGGAAGGTGGTGCGGTCGGCCATCAGCCGTTTCAGCGGCTCCATCACCCGCGCCGCCGACGCGGCGTCCAGGCCGGTGGTGGGCTCGTCCAGGACCAGCACCGGCGTGTCCCGCACCAGCGCGCGGGCGATCGCCAGCCGCTGCCGCTGGCCGCCGGAGAGCAGCCGTCCGCGCGGGCCGATCGGCGTCTCGTAGCCCTCCGGCAGCGAGGACACGAAGGCGTCCAGGTCGGCGCCGGCCGCGGCGCGGCGGATCTCCTCCATGCTCGCCCCGGGCCGCCCGTAGGCGATGTTCTCGCCGATGCTGGCGTCGAACACCATGGTCTCCTGGGGGACCAGGGTGACCGTGTCGCGGAGCCGGCTCAGCGGCAGGCCGGCGATGTCCTGGCCGTCCAGCAGGACGCTGCCCGAGGTCGGGTCGTACAGCCGCAGCAGCAGCTTGGCGACGGTGGACTTGCCGGCGCCGCTCGGGCCGGCGATCAGCACCAGCTGGCCGGGCCAGGCCGTGAAGCTGACGTCGTCCAGGATCGGCCGCCGGGTGTTCGGGTAGGTGAAGCCGACCCGGTCGAAGGAGAGCACCCCGCGGGCACGGGGGCCCGGCACAGCCACCGGGGCCGCAGCGGGCCGTCCGGTGCGCGACAGGACCTGCGGGTCGCGCACCGAGGGATGCGTCTCCAGGATCTCCAGCACCCGCTCGGCCGCCGCGGTGGACGAGGCGAGGCTCAGCTGCACCGAGCCCAGCGCCTGGATCTGCGGGTAGAGGTAGCCGAGGTAGGCGGAGAAGGCCAGCAGTCCGCCCAGGGTCAGCCGTCCGGCGGTGATCTCCCAGGCCCCCGCCACGATCACGCTCAGCAGGCACACCGTCTCGACCAGGGTGGCCAGCGGCCCGTAGGCGTAGGAGAGCTTGTACTGCCTGATGACGGCGCCCATCCAGGCGACGCTCTCCCGGTGCACCTTGGCGCCCTGGGCGTCCTGCCGGTTGTACGCCTGGACCAGCGTCATATTGGCCAGGCTCTCCTCGATGGCGGCGGTGAGCGCGCCGTTGCCGTCCCGCTCCTCCCGGGAGACGCTGCGGATCCGCTTGCTGAACACCCGTGCGGCCAGCCAGAACAGCGGGGCGGCGGCGAAGGTGAGCAGCGCGAGGCCCCAGCGGACGTAGAGCGCGGCGCAGGCGAAGAAGACCGTGTTCGCCGCGCAGGTGACCAGGGTGACCGGGGTGGTGACCACCAGCCCCTCGATGGCGTCCACGTCCGAGGTGAGCCGCTCCACCAGGTCGCCGGTGGGACGGCTCTCGAAGAAGTCGGGGGAGAGCTGCTGCAGGTGGTGGAAGGTCCGGTCGCGCAGCCTCCGCAGGAAGTTCTCGCCGACCCAGCTCAGGGTGTAGCTGCCGGCGAAGGTGGCCAGACCTTCGACGGCGGCCAGCCCCAGCCAGAGGAAGGCCGGCTGCCACACCAGGGTGAGGTCGCCCTTCGACAGCACATGGTCGGTGATGTAGGAGAACACGGCGACGATGGCGACGTCGCAGGCGGAGGAGACCAGCAGGCACAGCGCGGCCAGGGCGAGCCGCAGCCGCCAGACCCGGGCCAGCGGCCAGAGGTTCCGGAATGCCTCCCGCGCGGAGATCCTGGCCCGGCGCCGTTTCGGCGCCAGTTCCGCCAGGTCCCCCAGCCTGATCATGAGGGTGTTGTCGTTCATGGCCCCCCTTTCCTTGTGGCGCAGCTCAGCGACCGCAATTCGTGTATACGCACCCGAGAATTACGAACTTTCAGACTCGGGCGGCGGACCGCCGGTTCCCCGGAATCGAGGCCGATCCGGAGTGGGGCCGAACTCACAGGTTGCTGACGACCGGGACACAGGATTGACAGCATTCACAGGGTCCGACCGGCACTCGTGGGCGCCCCCAGCGGCCGAGTCCATCGACATAACAGCAGGTGGACGGTGCATGATGGCCCTGGGGCGGAAGCGTGAGGAAAGTGTGGCGGCCCGAGAATTACACCCCGGCGACGGAGCTCCGGGGTTTCACAGGATCGGCTCTCCGCGGCACAGCTCCAGCACATAAGGGCAGACGGGAACGCCTCCCGAAACAGGCCTTTCCTGTGAAATGCAGCGCACTGCGGAACCCGTCCGGAATCACGGAACCAAGCCGGTCCTGGAGAGGTCTGTATGGTCAGTTCCACCGCAAGGGGCCGACCGGAAAAGCCGGTTCCGAACGGAAAGCAATTGGTGCCCCTCCGAACCCGGAGGGGAATAGGAAAGGATTCACCATGGCCCTCCCCCCGCTGCCGCTGCCCAAGCCCAAGAAGCAGCTTCCCCCGCCGCCGAAGGCGGCCAACGGCAAGAAGCCGCCGCTGCCCCCGAAGGGCCCCCAGGGCCCGAAGCCGCTGGGTCTGCCGAAGGGCTGATCCCGCAGCGCCGAACCTTCCCCGGGTTCGGCGACCCCCTGCCCAGGGCGGGGACCCCGTGTGAGGCGGGGTCCCCGCCCTGCGGCATGCCCGGCGGCATCTGCCCCGGCCCATGTCATCTGCCGAGAGCTGCACGCGAAGTGCCCGGGGATGCACGTACGATCAGCCAATGTCAGACATGACGGAAACCACGCCCGGCTGGCTCGCCTCCGACGAACTGGAACTGGCGCGCGCCCGGATGCCGATCCTCTACGTCGAAGCCGTGCCGGTCCGGGTGGACGACAGCGGCGAAGTGACGCACATCGGGCTGCTGCTGCGGATCGGTTCGGACGGGACGGTCAGCCGCACCCTCGTCTCCGGACGGGTACTGCACCATGAACGGGTCCGCGACGCCCTGCTGCGCCATCTGGAGAAGGACCTGGGCCCGGTGGCGCTGCCCCGGGTCCCGGCCTCGCTGCAGCCGTTCACCGTCGCCGAGTACTTCCCCACCCAGGGGATCACGCCGTTCCACGACCCCCGGCAGCACGCGGTGTCCCTCGCCTACATCGTCCCGGTCAGCGGTGACTGCCGCCCGCGTCAGGACGCGCTCGACCTGGTCTGGTTCAGCCCGCAGGAGGCCGCGTCCCCGCTGGTCCAGCAGGAGATGCCCGGTGGGCAGGGGGTCCTGCTCAAGCAGGCCCTCGCCCACGCCGGCTGCCTGACCTGACCTCGCTGCGGCGGCCCCGGGCCCGTTCAGGCAGCCTGTTCAGGCGGGCCTGAAGGAGTCCCGGGGCGCCGGAGCCGCGTGCTTGATCATGAGGTGGCGGGTGACCGAGTACTCCTGCACGGCCTCCTGGCTCATGTCCTTGCCGAACCCGCTGCCCTTGACGCCGCCGTGCGGGGCCTCGGAGGCGATCGGCAGGTGGTCGTTGATCCAGGTCACCCCGACGTCGAGCCGGTGGGACACCCGCAGCGCCCGGGAGACGTCCGAGGACCAGACCGAGGACGCCAGTCCGTACGGGGTGTCGTTGGCCAGCCGCACGGCCTCGTCCTCGCCGTCGAACGGCAGCACGACCAGCACCGGCCCGAAGACCTCGCCCTGGACGATCTCGCTGTCCTGGGCCGCTCCGGTGATCAGCGTCGGCGGGTAGTAGAAGCCGGGACCGTCGAGCGGCTTCCCGCCGCACAGGGCCTCGGCCCCGGCGGCGACCGCGCGGGTGACGAAGCCGTGCACCCGGTCCCGGTGCGCGGCGGAGATCAGCGGGCCGATGTCGGTTCCCGCCGCCCACGGATCGCCGGGAGTCACCGCTCCGAGCGTCCCGCGCAGTGCGTCGACCGCCTCGTCGTAGCGGCTGCGTTCCACGTACACCCGGGTCGCGGCAGTGCAGTCCTGGCCGGTGTTGTAGGTGGTGCCCAGCACCACCCCGGCTGCCATCTGCTCCAGTTCGGCGTCGGCGAAGACCAGCGCCGGCGCCTTTCCGCCGAGTTCCAGATGGACCCGCTTGATGCCCGCGACGGCGCCGCGCATCACCGCGCGCCCGGTCTCGGAGGACCCGGTGACGCTGACCATGTCGACACCCGGATCGGCGACCAGGGCGGTCCCGGTGTCGGCCGCACCGGTGACGACCTGCAGCAGCCCCTCCGGGCCGCCGGCCCCGGCCGCCAGCTCGGCCAGCCGCAGGGTGGTCCGCGGCGTCTGCGGAGCCGGCTTGATCACCACGGCGTTCCCGGCCGCGATCGCCGGGCCGATCTTCCAGACCGCCATCACCAGGGGGAAGTTCCAGGGCGCGATCGAGCCGACGACGCCGATCGGACGACGCAGCAGCACCGAGGTGTAACCGGCGCTCAGCACCCCCGCGCCGCTTCCCTCCAGCGACCGGGCGGCCCCGGCGAAGTAGCGCAGATTGTCCACCGCGAACGGCAGTTCGCCGTCGCGGAACACCGGAGCGGGCTTGCCGGTGTCCTCGACCTCCAGCCGGGTCAGCTCCTCCGCGTCGGCCTCCACCAGGTCGGCCAGCCGCAGCAGGAACCGGGCCCGGTCGGCCGGGGTCGTCTCGCGCCAGACCTCGTAGGCGGCCCGGGCCCGGCGTACGGCCGCGGCCACCTCCTCGGCGGAGCTGTCGGCGACCTCGGCGACGGCTGCGCCAGTGGCGGGACTGATCACGGTGCGCACAGTGAACTCCTACTTGCTTGCTACGGCGGGGGCGGCCGAGGCTGCGCTCGCGACGGCGGTCTGCTCGATGACGTCGGCCGCCCGGCGCAGGCCGTCCCGGCCGCGGATCTCCTCGCCCGCCGCGGCCAGCCGTGCGCGCAGCTCCCCGTCCCCGAGCAGCGCGCCCAGCGCGGCGTGCAGCTCCTCGTCGGTGAAGCCGTAGGTGTCGAGGCGGATGCCCAGCCCCAGCTCGTGCACCCGCTGAGCGTTGTCGTACTGGTCCCAGAACAGCGGCAGGCAGATCATCGGCTTGCCGAAGTGCAGCGCCTCGGTGGTCGTGTTGTTGCCGCCGTGCGTGATGACCAGGTCGACCAGCGGAATCACGCTGGTCTGCGGAACGAACTCGGCGCCCCACATGTTGTCCGCGAGCTCGATCTCGGCGTGCAGCGGACCCTTGGAGACGACGTACCGGTAGGGGGTCCTGGCCAGCGCGCCGATGATCCTGCGCATCAACTCGACGTCCGCGGAGCCGAGCGAACCGAGCGAGAAGTAGATCAGGGGCCCGTCGCCGGACAGCGAGTCCGGCAGCTCGAAGGACTCCTCGGTTTCACGGACCGAGGAGTCCAGCCGGTGCCAGCCCTCGCCGAGCGGCCGCTCCGCGGTGTAGTCGGCGATCTCCGGATAGACGTACAGGTTCGCCGCGCCCTCGTGGACGAACTCCAGGTCGGGCAGCGGTTCGGCGCCCTGCGCGACGACCCAGGCGTTGAACTCCTCCCACAGCGGGCGGTGCGTCCGGTCGTACTCCGCGGCGAAGGCCGCCCAGCCGGAGCGGTCGGCGATCGGATAGCCGGAGAACGTGGGCGGGACGCCGGGGCCCTTCACCTCCAGCGGGTTGCAGGAGACCACGCGCACGAACGGGACTCCCGCCGTGGTCAGCGCGGGGAAGCAGACCACGTTGTCCTCGACGATGACGTCCGGCCGCACCCGTTCGATGATCGCTTTCAACTGGGGCTCGCAGTAGCGGGACCCGCTGATCAGCTCCTCCCAGACCGGCTTCACCCAGGTGTCCAACTGCTCGATGGTCGGCTTGCGGAACTCCGGTGCGGTGTCCCGGATGAAGTCCTTCCAGAACTGGCCGGCCTCCTGCTCGACATCGCTGGGCGGCGCCAGGGCGACGAGGTCCTCGTCGAAACCGAGCGGCGCCAGCTTGCCCTCCCAGGACGCCTCCGCCGCGAACACCACCCGGTGCCCCCGCCGACGCAGCACATCGCCGATGCCGACGCAGTTGTTGGTCGGACCGTAAGCGCTCTCCGGCACGAAAAGTACGGTCAGCGGCGCCATGACGACTCC
Source organism: Streptacidiphilus sp. EB103A (assembly GCF_041261405.1). Lineage (NCBI taxonomy): Bacteria > Bacillati > Actinomycetota > Actinomycetes > Kitasatosporales > Streptomycetaceae > Streptacidiphilus > Streptacidiphilus sp. EB103A. The sequence goes on from NZ_JBGCAQ010000010.1 coordinate 107,617, forward strand.
CGAGTGGATCGGTGTTGGTCGATTTGAAGGCTGATTCAATTACGGGGTGCTGTCGGACGTCAAGGGCCGCCGGTAGGCTGACAGCCGAGTTGAAGGCGGAGGTGGCGATGGCCACGCGCAAGCGGGGCGCCGAACGGCGGCAGGACCTGATAGAGGCGGCCCGGCGCGCGATGTTCCGGCACGGCACGGACGCGGTGCACCTCAACCAGGTGGCCGAGGAGGCCGGGCTGACGTCGGGCGCGGTGCTCTACCACTACCCGGACCTGAGCGACCTCCTCATGGAGGCGCATCACGCGGGGATGGAGCGCTTCTACGACGCCCGGATGAAGAAGATCTCCGGGATCGCGGACCCCGCCGAACGGCTCGTGGTGATGGTCCGTTCGGGCCTCCCGGTCGACGCCGACGACGCTGACGTCCGCCTGCTGTGCGAGCTGGGCGGCTCGGCCGGACGCAACCGCGTCTACGCGGCCCTGCTCACCTCGCTGTACGACCGTCAGGTGTCGATGTATCAGATGGTGCTCGAATCCGGTGCGGTACAGGGGGTGTTCACGCTGGCCGGCGACTCGCAGGTGATCGCCCGCAACCTGGTGGCGCTGGAGGACGCCTACGGCTACCGCATCGTCGCGCGGCACCCGCTGATCGGGCCCGAGGAGGCGGTGGAGCTGATCCTGGCCTATGCCCGCCAGTCCACCGGCCACGCCCTGACCCCGGCCCGGGGCCACCGTCCCGCCGGAACGACGGCGGGCTGACCCCGGGTCCGTCGATCCCGTCCGTTACCGGCCGATCCACCAGGCGGCGGCGACCAGTTCGGCCACCAGCGTCTCGCTGAGCAGCGCGACGTCGGGGTCGTCGTCTCCCCGGTAGCGGATCACTCCCCTGGCGCCGGGGACGTCCGCGCCGACCGCCAGCACGGTCGAGCCTCGTTCCCTGATCCACTCCATCGCCTGCCCGTCGTACCGGGAGCCGGGGAACAGCAGGGCCCGGTAGTCGAGGGTCTTGGTCAGGTAGACGTCGACGTGGGCCCAGTCGCCGGTCTCGCAGGCGGTCGCGGCACGCCGGGGGCCCTCGCGGACCATGAGGGCGGACTGGTCCGCGGACGAGATCCGTTCCGCGGGCGCGATCGTGTAGACCCCGTGCGGCCCGTCGAGCAGGTCCAGCGCCCGGTCCAACCACTCGTCCCGCCGGTCGAGCAGGTCCGTGCTGGCAACTGCCGTGCGCCGTACCAGATCCGGGATATCGGGGCCGGTTCCGGTGAGCTGCCCGACCAGGGCGAGCAGCAACGCCAGGGTGTGCTGGAACGTGCGGCAGGCCACCCCGCCCTGCTCGACTCCGGCGAGCAGCGGGACGACCAGGTCCGCGCGCTTCGCCAGCGCCGACTGCGGATCGTTGGTCAGCGCCAGCACCGTCGCGTCACCGAGCGGCAGCTCCAGCGCGTCGAGCACCTCGCGGCTGTTCCCGGTCGCCGAGACGACCACGACCAGCGTGCCCGGGGCCGGCCGGCGGGGAAGCGCGGAGGCGTACTCGGCGACGGCGTCGATCCCGGCCGCGCGCAGGCGCAGCGCGGCGACCCGGGCGGCGTACCGGGAGCTGCCCATCCCGAGGAACACGACCCGCCGGATGTCGCGGGGAAGGGCCCGGAAGGGGTTCTCCGAGCCGAGCTCGCCCGCCAGGGCGTGCAGCGCGCCCGGCTTGGCCTCCAGGTCGGCGAGGAAAAGGTCGGGGTTCACAGTGCCTCGTCTCCCTCGGGGGCGTCTCCCTCGGGGGCGAACCAGGAGCGGAGAACGCCCATCGGGGCGTACCGCCAGCGCGGCAGGAACCGCGCCGCGTAGACCAGTTCGCGGCATTCCTGTTCGATCTCGTACGGGCGCAGCAGGCGGGCGTCGAACAGCTCGGCCTTGCCGTGCTCCGAGAGCCGGGCGGTGTAGGCGTCCAGACAGGCGCGCCGTGCGGAGCGGGCCCAGGCGAGCGCGGACTGCGGCGCGGAGCCACGGTTCACGGCGATCTGCGCGACGTGTTCCAGGCTGGTGAGCAGCTGCGCGATGTCCCGGGCCGCGGGCTGGAACGCGGCGGCGGCTGGCGTCACGTCGCCGTCGAGCGTCGGATTGCCGTCGAAGTCGATCACGGCGTAGCCGTCGCGCCAGCGCAGCATCTGGCCGACGTGCAGGTCCCCGTGGATCCGGATCTGCCGGACACCGTCCCCTACCGGCGGCCCGGCCGGCGCGGTCAGCTGGTCGGAGAGCTGCGGTTCCCTGGCACGCAGCCACTCGCCGTCCACACCGTCGGTGAGCGCGATCGCCTCGGCCAGCGTCGCTCGCGCGGATCCGGGACCGGGGAGCGGGCCGGATACGACCGGGTCCGGGAAGAGCTCCGACGGGGTGGCCAGAGCCGCGTGCAGATCGGCGGCGAGCTCGCCGAGATCCGCCGCGAAGCCCGGTGCCGGTTCTGGTCCCGGTCTCGGTCCCGGTCCTGGTTCTGGTCCGGGTCCCGGTGCGCCGGAGAGCTCGGCCTGCACGGCGTCGACGCACCACTCCCAGCCGTCACTGGCCTCCGGCAGGTACTCGGTGACCATCGCGGCCAGGCCGTGCCGCCCGAAGACCGCCGCATACAGGCGCGGCGTGCGCCGGAAACCGACCGCGGCCAGGTGGCCCAGCAGTTCGGGGGCCCGGCCGGCCCCGCTGTCCTCGGCCATCCACTTGACCACGATCTGCTCGCCGACGACCACCGAACGGTTGGTCTGGTCGACGGTGATCACCCGCTCGGTCAGGTCGCCGACGTCCGGCAGCGGCGCGAAGAGCCGCACCGTGTACGGGTCCGGGAGCGGGAGACCCGCGGCGAGGATCCCCACCAGCCTGCCCGCTCCGCCTTCACCTGTGAGCACGCCCTCATGATCCACCAGCATGGGCTATCCGTTTTCTGAAGCCGGGTTCAGTTGCGTTACAAAAAATAAACATCACTGCGCCTGGGTGAGTCTTGTTCACAACTGAGTTTCAGTGCAACACTCGCGTTCCAAAACGGGGCGTCTCCCCAATCGTCCGGTTCCGGCGCACGATTCCCCGCAGGAGGTCCAACGGTGGCTATCGACAGTCCGTCCGCTCCACCCCCGGCAACCGCCGTCTCGGACTACGAGACGGAGACCAGGAAGCTGCGCAAGCACTTCGGCCGGTTCGACATCCTCTTCTTCCTGCTCTGCACGATCATCGGCGTCGACGTCATCGGCAGCATCGCCTCCCATGGCGCGGAGGCGTTCACCTGGCTGATCATTCTGGGCCTCTTCTTCTTCATCCCCTCGGCCCTGCTGACAGCGGAGCTGGGCACGGCCTTCCCGCAGGAGGGCGGTCCGTACGTCTGGACCAGCCGGGCCTTCGGACGCCTGGCCGGCGCGGTGAACAACTTCCTGTACTGGGTCACCAACCCGGTCTGGCTGGGCGGCACCCTCTCGGTCTCCGCCGTCACCGCGTTCACCACCTTCTTCAACAACGGCAAGGACCTGAGCACCCCTGCCTTCTACGTCTTCACCCTGGCCTTCGTCTGGGTGGGCGTCCTGGCCGCGATCCTGTCCTTCGACGTCGGCAAGTGGATCCCGACAGCCGGCGCCTGGGCCCGCATCCTGCTGCTCGGCCTGTTCACACTCAGCGTGATCGCCTACGCGGTCAAGCACGGCGTGCACGGCTTCGGCGCGAGCGACTTCAAGCCCAGCTACGCCGGCTTCATCACCCTCGTGCCGCTGCTGATGTTCAACTACGTCGGCTTCGAACTGCCCAACAGCGCGGGCGACGAGATGACCGACTCGCAGAAGGACGTCCCGTACGGGATCTTCCGCAGCGCCGGGCTGAGCATCCTGCTCTACGGCATGCCGCTGCTGGGCATCATGCTGGTGCTGCCGACCACCGCGATCACCAGCCTCGGCGGCTTCCTCGACGCCATCCGCCAGGTCTTCACGATCTACGGCGGACATGTCGCCGCCGACGGCACGGCGACGCTCAGCGGATTCGGCACCGTGCTGGGCGACTTCGCGGCGATCCTGTTCATCCTCACCGTGCTGTCCTCCGGGGTGACCTGGATCATGGGTTCGGACCGTGCCCTTGCCGTGTCCGGATACGACGGGGCCGCACCGCGCGCCCTCGGGGTAATCTCGCAGCGCTTCGGCACGCCGGTCCGGGTGAACCTGCTCAGCGGCGTGGTCTCCACCTTCGTGCTCGTCCTCGCCCACGAGCTGACCAGCGGCAACGCGGCCAAGCTGTTCGGCGCCGTGCTGGGCCTGGCGGTGTCCACCACCCTGGTCAGCTACCTCGGCATCTTCCCGGCGCTGGCGGTACTGCGACGCAAGTACCCCGACGTGCCCCGGCCCTACCGGGCGCCCTTCCCGACGGTGATCTCCATCTTCCTCACCGCGCTGATCCTCTTCGCCACGGTGCAGCTGCTGGCGCCCGGTCTGGGCAGCGACTGGTTCGGGACGAACTTCGCACCGAGCGGCTGGACCCACGCCGAACGCTACAAGTACCTGCTCACCGAGGCCGTGCCGCTGGCGGTGTTCATCCTGCTCGGAGCCCTGTTCTGGGCCCTGGGCACACCGACCCGCCGCAGGAACGCAGCGCTGGCCCCGACCGCCGCCCCCGCCGAACCCCCGGCGGCTGCGGCAACCACGGCCGACGACGCATCGGCACAGCCCACCACCTGACCGATCGGACCTGGCACTCGCCCGCGCTGACGCGCGGGCGAGTGCCAGGTCGGCCGTCGAGACCTAACCTGGTCGCATGATCACTGGTGGGCACGTCATCATCTACAGCCGTGATGCGGAAGCGGACCGGGCCTTCTTCAGAGATGTGCTGGAGTACCCGCATGTCGACGCCGGACACGGCTGGCTGATCTTCAAGCTTCCGCCGACCGAGCTCGCCGTGCATCCGACCGACGGCCCGGAGACGCAGGAGCTCTACCTGATGTGCGACGACGTCGACGAAACCGTCAGGAACCTCACCGCGCAGGGCGTCGAGTTCACCCAGCCGGTCACCGACGAGCGCTGGGGACGGCTGACCAGATTCCGCCTGCCCGGCGGCGGTGAGGTGGGCATGTACGAGCCCCGCCACCAACGGGCCACCGATCTCTGAGCAATCCGACAGTGATCAGGACTCCGCCGCCGCCCCGCGCGCCGCGCGGTTCTGCGGTCGCGTCCTGGTGAGTCCGGCTTCCACGGCGCTGAGCAGGGTGAGTGCCTGGTCGAGGTGTCGGGTGTCGTGGCCGGCGGCTGCGGAAACAGCCGCGGCCCATTCCTGCCGGACGAGCGCGTAGTTGCTGCGTCCGCGCTCGGTGAGATGGACGGTCACCCCGCGGCCGTCGCCGGGGTGTGCGCGTCGCTCGATGAGCGCCTTGTTCTCCAGCCCGCGCAGGGTGGTGGAGAGGTTGGTGCGCTGCAGCCCGGTGGTGGCGGCGATGCGGCTCGGCGTCGCGTCGGGCTCGTGCTGCAGGTAGCGCATCACCATGCCCTCGGACGGCGACAGCGGGACGGCCCGCTCGTCGGTGTAGCCACGGAACTGGATCTCGCGGCTGATGATCAGCACGAGGTCGGCCAGGTCGGCCCACCGTCGATCGCCGTCCGGTTCAGCGGCTTGGTCGTGCATCACATCTCCTGAGTACGGGTTGCCATGCATTGATTATGACCCCATACTCGTCATGACCATATAGTTATGAGTACATAACTTGTTAGGAGCTGTCATGACGACGGCCTTTTCCTCCCAGCGCGACCGGGCCGCGACGGCCTCCCCGCGCTCCATGGCCCGTGCGGGCGGGCTGCACCCGGTCGGTGTGTTCATCCTGCTGGCCGGCGCCTTCCTGCCGATCATGGACTTCTTCATCACCAACGTGGCGCTGCCCAGCATCGACGCCTCGCTGCACGCCTCGGCCTCGTCCCTGGAACTGGTGATCGCCGGGTACGGCGTCGCCTACGCGACCCTGCTGGTCCTCGGAGGCCGGCTGGGTGACCGGTACGGCCGGCACCGGATCTTCCTCGGCGGACTGGTGGGCTTCGTCCTGGCCTCCCTGGCCTGCGGCGTCGCCCCGAACGTGGGTGCGCTGATCGCGGCCCGCATCGTCCAGGGCGCCACCGCCGCCCTGCTCATCCCCCAGGTACTGGCGACCTTCCACCACGTACTCGAAGGGGAACGCAGGGCCCGCGCGGTGGCCCTGTACGGAGCCACCTCCGGCATCGCCGCCGTGGTGGGGCAATTGGTGGGCGGCCTGCTGGTCAGCGCCGACGTCGCCGGTACCTCCTGGCGGCCGATCTTCCTGGTCAACGTGCCCATCGGCGTGGTCGTGATCCTGGTGGCGGCCCGGATCGTGCCCAGCACCCGCTCGCCCCACCCGGTCGGCATCGACCTGCCCGGCACCGTCCTCTTCGCCGCCACGCTGGTCGCCCTGCTGGTCCCGCTGACCGAGGGCCACTCCCTGGGCTGGCCGTGGTGGACCTGGCTGCTGCTCACCCTCTCGGTCCTCCTCGGCGCCGCCACCTACGTGGTGGAGAAGCGCTCCGAGCAACGTGGCGAGGTCCCACTGCTGCCGCCGTCCCTGCTGCGCCTGCCGTCGATGTCCCGCGGTCTGGCGATGGTGTTCGCCTTCAGCATCGGCTTCGGCTCGTTCATGTTCGTCTTCGCCCTCACCGTCCAGAACGGCCTGCACGCCGACGCCCTGCACAGCGGCCTCGCGATTCTGCCCATGGCCCTGCTCTTCCTGGCCGGCTCCCTGGTCGCCCCCCGCCTGATCACCCGCTTCGGCCGGGCCGCACTGTCCACCGGCGCCGTCGTCCAACTCGCCGGACTCGCCTCCCTGGTGACGGTCATGGTCGGAAACTGGCCGCACGTCAGCCTCTGGGCCATGGCCGTGCCGCTCGCCCTGGTCGGCGCCGGACAGTCCATGCTCTTCGCCGGCCTGTTCCGCAGCGTCCTCGCCGACGTCCCCGCCCATCTCGGCGGCATCGGCAGCGGCGTCCTGATCACCCTCCAACAGAGCGGCCTCGCCCTGGGCGTAGCCACCCTCGGCACTCTCTACCTGACCCTCGCACCGCACAACGTCGCCCACGCCTTCGCCGACGTCGAGTACGTCCAGATGGCCATCGTCGCCCTCCTCGCACTCAGCGCCGCCGCCCTGCCACGCTTCACGAGGGCCACGGCTGCCGGCATCCCGACCGTCGAGGCCTAGACCTCTGTTGGAAGCTGCTCACCGTTTCCGGTCGGGACGAAATGCCCTCCTCGATGCGGCTCTTGCGGCGTGCCGACCCCCCTTGCAGACTCCAGCCTTCCGGCACACCCCCCATCCGGGGCGAGAATTACCACCAATCGGGGGGCTACGCGCGATGACTATCCCCCACCTGCTGTCTTTACGTGTCGGAAACACCCGAAGTACCCCGACCTGTGAGTGGGCTGTTGACCACCGTTAATCAATCCTGCTTTGCTTCACCGCAGCCGAAGGCACACCCCCCACAGTGGTGACACCCTTTCAGTTGCCTCTTGCCGCTTGACGACCAACGCTTTTCCTCCACATCGACACGGAGAGAGCAGCGTTCTCATACGGCTGCGCGGAAATTGCTGCACTCAGAACTCTGCCGAGGTCAGTAGCGGTTTTCCGGTGCACCTTCGGTCCCTGTCCAGGCATGTGGTCCCCCGCCGCCGACCGGCGTGCGGGCGACCGGTATGAGAGAGGAACCCTCAACCATGGGTAACCCCCACGCCCAAGGTCGCGCGAGACGAGTCGCCCTGACCGGACTCGTCTCGTTCTCCATAGCCGCCGGCGCCTTCGCTTCGGCTGCCGCGCCCGCCGATGCCAGTACCAGCTCCCCGGTCCATGTGAAGCGGCTCTGTGCCGCGCCCGCCCATGTGCGGATGATGTCCTGCATGGCGCTGGCCCGCACCGACGTGACCCAGCCCCATGCACTGGTGATGAACGCGGTCTCGCCGATGGCGACCCCCTCCGGATACGGCCCCAGCGACCTGCGCAGCGCCTACAGCCTGCCGGCCAACGGCGGTTCAGGGGCGACGATCGCGATCGTCGACGCGCTGGACGACCCCAACGCGGAGTCGGACCTGGCCGCCTACCGCAGCCAGTACGGCCTGCCGGCCTGCACCACCGCCAACGGCTGCTTCAGCAAGGTCGACCAGAACGGCGGCAGCAGCTACCCGACCGCCGACTCCGGCTGGGCCGGGGAGATCTCGCTGGACCTGGACATGGTCTCCGCGGTCGCCCCCAACGCACACATCCTGCTGGTCGAGGCCACCTCGGCGAACATGAGCGACCTCGGCACCTCGGTCAACACCGCCGTGAGCCTCGGCGCGAAGTACGTGTCCAACAGCTACGGCGGCGCGGAGGACTCCACCGACCTCAGCTCCGACAACAGCTACTTCAACCACCCGGGCGTCGCCATCACCGTCTCCGCCGGTGACTCCGCCTACGGAGCTCAGTACCCGGCCGGTTCCCAGTACGTCACCTCGGTCGGCGGCACCGCGCTCAGCAAGGCGTCCAACACCCGCGGCTGGACCGAGAGCGTGTGGTCCACCAGCAGCACCGAGGGCACCGGCTCCGGCTGCTCCGCCTACGACCCCAAGCCGAGCTGGCAGACCGACAGCGGCTGCTCCAAGCGCACCATCTCGGATGTCTCCGCGGTCGCCGACCCCGCCACGGGTGTCGCGGTCTACGACAGCTACCAGGCCACCGGCTGGCAGGTCTACGGCGGCACCAGCGCCTCCTCGCCGATCATCGCCGGGGTTTACGCGGACGCCGGTACACCCGGGACGAGCGACTACCCCTCGAAGTACCCCTACCTGCACACCTCCGCGCTCAACGACGTCACCAGCGGCTCCAACGGCAGCTGCTCGCCCAGCTACCTGTGCACCGCCGGTGTCGGCTACGACGGCCCGACCGGCCTGGGCACCCCCAACGGCCTCACCGCCTTCACCGCCGTCAGCTCCTCGGCCAACACGGTCACCGTTACCAACCCGGGGAGCCGCAGCGCCACAGTCGGCACTGCGGTCTCGCTGCAGATCAGCGCCTCCGACTCGGGCAGCTCCACGCTGACCTACTCGGCCACCGGCCTGCCGGCCGGACTGTCGATCAACTCCTCCACCGGCCTGATCACCGGCACCCCGACCACGGCCGGCACCTCCTCGGTCACCGTGACCGCCAAGGACGCCACCGGCGCCTCCGGCAGCACCAGCTTCAGCTGGACCGTCTCCACCACCGTCACCGGCGGGGTCACCAACGGCGGCTTCGAGACCGGCAGCCTCTCCGGCTGGACCACCAGCGGCAGCGCCACGGTGACCGGCACGGCCGCCCACTCCGGCAGCTATGGCGCGATGGTCGGCTCCACCAGCCCGTCCAACACCTCGTCGGTGGCGCAGACCTTCACCGCGCCGACCGGCAGCTCCAAGCTGTCCTTCGACTACAACGTGACCTGCCCGGACACCGTCTCCTACGACTGGGCGACCGCCACGCTGAAGGACAACACCACCGGCACGACCACCACGGTCCTGGCCAAGACCTGCGTCTCCTCCTCGGGCTGGGTCGCCAAGAGCGCATCGATCACCGCGGGCCACTCCTACACCCTCACCCTGACCAACAAGGACGACAACTACCCGGGTGACCCGACCTACACCTACTACGACGACGTGACCGTCTCCTGACCCCACACGCCGACCGCACAACCGCGGGCCCCTCCCTCCGGATCACTCGGGGGAAGGGGCCCGCTGCACGCCACGCCCGCGCGCCGGCCCGAACCAGCCCCGCAAAGCCACCCGGCACCGTTAAGTGATGCTCCGTCAGCTCATTGCTTGTTGTGCCCTGGAACCACTGCCGCCGACCTAGTGCGACGTCTAGCATCCGACTATGCGAAACCCCCGGGCCCTAGCAGCCGTCATCGCCGTACTCGCGCTCCCGCTCTCCGCCTGCTCCAGTGGGGGCAGCGGAAGCGGCAGCGGCAGCAAGGAAACCGCCAACCTTCCGGCAGCCGCGCAGTTGCTGGGCAGCGGTGCGACGGCGATGACCGCGGTGCAGTCGGTGCGGTTCTCGATCGACGCGAGCGGCCAGATCGCGGGCCTTGCCCTGCGCAGTGCCACCGGCCAGCTGACCCGGGCCGGGAACGCGCAGGGCACAGCGTCCGTGTCGGAGAGCGGCGCCCTGGTGGAGATCAACTTCGTCATCGTGGGCTCCACGGCCTACATCAAGGGCGCGACCGGTGGCTACAGCAAGGTCCCGCTCGGGGTCGCCACCGCGGTCTACAACCCCGAGGCGATCCTGGACCCGAACAAGGGGGTCGTGAAGCTGCTGCAGACGGCGACGGGCGCCCGGACGGTGGACCGGGAGACTCTGAACGGGCAGTCGGTCTACCACGTGAAAGCGCTGCTGGCGCAGCCGGTGCTGGCCACGCTGGTTCCCGGGGACTCGGAGAGCGAGCAGGGCGATCTGTGGCTGACGGTGTCCTCGTCGCAGCTGGTGCGGGTCTCGTTCCCGGTACGGACGGCATCGGGCGGCAGCGGCTCGGTGACGGCCTCGTTCTCCGATTTCGACGCACCGGCCACGATCACCGCTCCGCCGTCGTGACCGTCGTCGACACCGGGACGGCGCTCAAGGGGCGGCACGCCGTCCTCGGCGTCACCGGCGTGGTCACGCTGCTCGGGTCGCTGGACACGTACGTCATCGTCACCCTGCTGAACTCGATCACCAATGACCTGGGCATCCCGCTCAACCATCTGGAGCGGGCCACCGCGATCGTCACCGCGTACCTGCTCGGCTATGTCGCTGCCATGCCACTGCTGGGGCAGAGCGCGGACCGGTTCGGGCCGCGGCGAGTGCTCCAGTCCTGCCTCGTCGTCTTCGCGGCCGGCTCGGCGCTCACCGCGAGCGCGCACAGCCTCCAACTGCTGGTCGCGGGGCGGCTGGTGCAGGGCGCCGCGGCAGGTGCGCTGCTGCCCGTCTCGCTCGCGCTGGCCGGGCGTCTGTTCCAGGGCCGGGCAAGGCCCGTCGCGCTCGGTTCCGTGGGCGCCGCGCAGGAGCTCGGAAGCGTGCTGGGCCCGCTGTACGGGGCCGGCGTCGCGGCGCTAACGGGCTGGCGCGGGGTGTTCTGGGTCAATGTCCCGCTCGTGCTGGTCGCGGCGGTGGTGATGGAGTTCACGGTGCCTGCCACGGCGGCGCCCGAACAGGGCGAGCCGACCGGGAGCCGGCGCACCGACCTGGTCGGCGGCGGTCTGCTGGCGGTGGCGCTGGCGCTGCTGGTGGCCGCCCTGGACAACCAGGACCCGCAGAAGTCGGTGCTGCCGAGCTGGGGCCTGCCCCTGCTGCTCGGCAGCGCGGTGGCGCTGGCGGCCTTCGTGCTGTGGGAGCGCCGCAGCCGGACGCGCCTGATCGACACCCGCCGGATGCGGCGGCGCCCCTTCGCCGCGGCGATGGCGACGAGCTTCTGCGCCGGCGTGGCGCTGCTGGTCACGCTGGTGGACGGGGAGTTGGTGGCGCAGTCGCTGCTGGGCAAGAGCTCGGTGGGCGGCGCGCTGCTGCTGATGTGGTTCCTGACGGCGCTGCCGGTGGGCGCCGTCATCGGCGGTCTCGCCGGGCGTCGGCTGGGGCACTCTGTCGTGGCCGCGGTCGGCATGGCGGTGGCGGCCGGAGGCTACTTCCTGATCGCGGCCTGGCCCCTGGCGGCTCTGACCGCCCACCTCGGCCAGCTTCCGCTGGCGCAGACCGACCTCGTGATCGCGGGCCTGGGCCTGGGCCTGGTGATCGCGCCGGTGGCGGGAGCAGTGCTGGACTCGACGGAGCCCGGGCAGCACACGACGGCCTCGGCCGCAGCGGTGATCTCCCGGACCATCGGCATGCTGGTCGGCGTGGCGGCCCTGTCGGCCTGGGGGCTGCACCGCTTCCAGACCCTGACGGCCCACCTCGACATGCCGATCCCGGGCACGACCGACTTCGAGAAGGCATGGCCGGCCTACCAGCACGCGCTGGCCGTGGCGCTGCACACCGAGTACAGCGACATCTTCCGGGTGACAGCCGTGGTCTGCGCACTGGGTGCCGTGTGCGCGCTGGGCCTTGCTGCCCGTCCGCTCGACGAGACGACGCGGTAACCCACCTGCCGACGGCTCCGTCACGGAGTCCGACGCCCCGCAGACCGATGCGCACTGAACGCTGGCCCGCGTCAGAAACCCCGTGCCAGCACCTGCTCACCGCATCTACGCTGCCGGGATGGGTCGTGACCAGCGGGTGGCAGGTGCCGTTATCGGCTCGGCGGTGGGTGACGCGCTGGGCGCGCCCTTCGAGTTCAGCAGGGAGCGCACGTTCTCCACGCGCTTCCCGCAGCCGGATCCCGACAACGAGATGTGCGGAGGCGGAAGCTGGGAACCCGGCGAGGCCACCGACGACACCCAGATGGCCGTCCACCTCGCCGAATCCCTACTCGAACGCGGCGGCATGGACCTGCCGGACATCTTCGCCCGCTTCCAGCGCTGGGCCACCGACGACCCCATGGACATCGGCCTCCAGACCGAGAGCGTGCTGACCAGCGGCGACCCGTGGGACCTGGCCGCCGCCATCCACTTCCAGACCAACCACCGCGCCGCGGGCAACGGTTCCCTGATGCGTGCCACCACTTCCGCCGTCTACTTCGCCCGCGCCGGACAGCAGACCACCATGGACGCAGCCCGCCGCATCGCCGCCCTCACCCATGGCGACCCCGCCGCCTGGGAAGGCACCGCGATCTTCCACGAACTCGTCAGGATCGCCCTGGACGGCGGCGACCCCCTCACCGCCCTGCCCGACGTCCTGGCCCTCATCGACGCGGACCAGCGCGAGCGCTATGCCGTCGTCCTTGCCCCCAACTGGCACCCCGACCAGGCCACAGAGTTCAACGGCGCCGTCTGGCCCTGCCTCGGCTCCGCCGTCTGGGCCCTGCGCACCACCACCTCCTTCGACGCCGCCCTCCGCGCCGCCGTGGACCTGGGCGGCGACACCGACACGGTCGCCGCCGTCACCGGCGGCCTCGCAGGTGCGGTCTACGGGCTGGACGCAATTCCCGCGCCGTGGACGCGCCCGCTCCATGTCCTGCTGCCGGGATCCGGCGGCCGGGAACTGGACTTGGCCGACCTGACGGAACTCGCCGCGCGCCTGGACCAGCCACCGGACAAGTAGGCCAACTATCCATGTCGGCCCACCGAGGCAGGGATGCGGACTCCGCCGTTGTTGCCTCTGAATACCGCTCCTACTAGTGCGCAATTGGTGCGCAGGGCTCGGTCGACCATGTCGGCCTCGCCATCCGGTGCTGTGATGTCTGAGGATCCACAGCGACGGAAAACGTATACAGGCCCAGCCCACCTGTATACATTTTCCGTCGCCCCCAGGGAGGTGGGGGTGCGGCCCCCAGTCGATGTGCCGAGGCAGGATGACCGTACCGACCGTCGGCCCGCACAACTCAGCGAGGGACGTCGGCAGCGCATAGGGCTTGGCCTCCGCCTACCTACTCATGCCCCCAGCATGCCGCATCCCGGCTGCCCGCTGCGGTTGTGATGCATCCCTCGGAATTGGTCCAGATAGCAAAGAACCCCCGGGCCGCCTGGGGGTTTATGTGGAGCGGGTGACGAGAATCGTCCAGGCGCTTCGACGCGATCTGACGCTCACGGAGCTGGGCGCGTGACCGCGGGCAGAACTTGGGCTCTCTGGTGCACCCGCAACCTTCCCGCTCGTCCAAGCGCAGCCCCTCGGCGAGAATCGCTAGAACCACCGACCAACGCTTCACGTCATCGCGACGTGGGGCAGCGAAGTCGTGGCCAGCGCAGGTCAACGGCTTGCGGCAACGCGGGCAGGAGTGCACCCGAATGGGCCAGCGGTAGTGCTTGAAGGACACCCTGCAGTCCACACACACAAAGTGCAGCTTGTAGACGTGGGTCGCGTAGAAGCACACAGGTTGACCGTACCCGGCGCCCCGATAGCCGTCGAACCAATTCGATGGCTGGCCCGGCTTACGACACCCGCCTGCGATGGGGGCTGCGGGCCCCGGCGATCGACTGCGATCGGGGGTTGCTCCACTTCGCTGCTGCACGGCTCCCGGGATGTGGGCTCCATGGCTACGACATTTCTGGCCATGCGGGTCTGCCTGCGTCCAACTGGCTCATGGGGCGCTTTTGTCAGCACTCCCGTCACCAGCTTCGGATGTAGGGCATGCGATGGGCGCGATCGGCAAGAATGCGGGGCATGCGTCCTCCGGACTCCTCCGTCCAAGCCGCCTGGGCTCGAATCGACGCCTGGCTGCAAACCCACGCGCCTGTCTCGTTCGCCTTGCTGGCACCGCCCGCCGCAGCGAGCGCGATTGCGTCGGCCCAGGCAGAGATGGGCCTGCTGTTCCCGGTCGACCTGCTGGAATCGCTCGCCTGCCATGACGGGGTCACCGCGTGGTGCAACCTCCTTCCTGGACAGCCTCCCTTGCCCGTGACGGAGATGGTGAAGCTCTGGCGGTCACGGGTGCGGATCGACGAAGAGGACGACGAGCCCCTCGAAGACGACGAGCTCTGGTGGCATCGGCAGTGGATCCCATGGGCCGCGAGTGACAGCGACGCTGATGTCATCGACATGCGACCTGGGCCGAATCAGGGGCGCCTAGGGAAGGCACCTCACGCCGACACGGCCCATTTCCATGATGGCTGGCCGTCTCTTGTCTCGTACTTGAGCGAGGTCGCGGACGCGCTGGAGTCAAGCCGTGAAGTGAGAGGTTGGTCTGCCTACCTCACCCCGCAATGCGAGTTGTGGTGGTCGTTCCCCGGAGAAACGGAAGTCAATGGCGACCCGCTGACTCCCGCTCCCGCCAAACCCTCTGATCCGTAGCCCATGCCAGAACGGTCAACTCCGTCCAGTTAAGTAATCTTCCGTTTCAACTCGGACGGCTCCATCACCAAGTCCGACAGCCCGTAAGCCGAGAAACAGCTACCGTGCAGCCGTGACCAGTCCAGCGCAGCTCCCTCTGCTCTTCCTCGATGTCGACGGACCGCTCATCCCCTTCGGGGCAACGCCCGAGCAACTCCCTGGCGGGTACCCGACCTACCAGGCCGGGGCCGAGGCAGACGGCGCAGACGCGAACCCGCTGCTGGCCAGAATCAACCCAATGCTCGGCCCCCGCCTGGCGGCACTCTCGTGCGAGTTGGTGTGGGCCACGACCTGGATGGCCGACGCCAACCAGTGCATCGCACCACGCCTCGGCCTGCCGGAGCTTCCCGTCGTGGACTGGCCGGACCTGTCGGACGATGACGAGTTGGGCGGGCTGCACTGGAAGACTCGCACCCTCCTCGCCTGGGCAACTGGGCGCCCCTTTGCATGGGTCGACGACGAGATCACCGAGGCCGATCGGACCTGGGTCGCCGCACAGCATCAAGCGCCGGCCCTGCTCCACCGTGTCGATCCCAGCCAGGGCCTCACCGCCAGGGATTTCGCCGTGCTCAACGACTGGCTGTGTCACCCGGCGTGACCTGAGCAGGTGTCCCGACGCTGACACTCAGTGGGCACGGTCAGTCTGCGTTGGTCCGGACAAAAGGAATCCCCGGTCCGCTGGCCTGGCGGTTTGTGTGGAGCGGGTGACAAGAATCGCACTCGCGCTCTAAGGGTGGGGAGCTCCTGGTTTCTAGCGGCCTTTACCCAGATCAGCGCAACGCAGCTTCTATGGCGTCGCTGTTGGCCGAGCCGGACTCGCCTGAGGTACTTAGGTACTATCCGTCATGGAGATGGTACGGATGACGACGGCTTCACCGAAGACACCGCGGCAGGCACCGTTGAAGGTAGACCCGGAAACCGACAAGCTGATCAGTCAGGGCGCACATTTCCTGGGCTTGACGAAGAAGGACCTTGTAGCCGATGCCGTCCGGGTCTACCTGGAGCAGCGGCGCGAAGACCTACGCATCGGCATGGCCGAGGTGTTGCAGGTGCTCGACGGCTCTCTCAAGTCCGACGTGATGCTGCTAACTGGGCTGACTGCGGAAGAGATCGATTCCCTCGGCGGGATCGACGAGTAACCGGGGGAACACAAATGCACCCTGCCCGCCCCACCGTGCACTGGATCGACGCCGATCTTCCCTGGCTGGTCGCAGCGGGTCTACGGAAGAGAAGGTCATTGGCAGATGATCTTCGAGACCCAGGACCGTGGCATGAGCCGACGACGCTACGTCGCCAGGGGCGTCCGCTGCGGCTACCGGATCTGGGACAACAAGGGGCGTCGGTGGTGGGGGGACCTCTACGAGCTCTGTCCCGACGACCTCGTAACTGCGCTTAACGCCAAGGCAAGCCCAGAGAGCATCACCGCGCTCCTCAAACAGTACAGGGCCATGAAGCGGTAAGATCGTCCCCTCACGCCGTGGATGGCGAGACGTCAGCTATGCGCCCGAACTTGACTGCTGCGCATGCCTGCTAACGGTTCGCCAGTAGCGCACGACAAGCCCGATGACTCACGCCGATGACCTACCGGAGCTGCTCTGCGCTCCTACTCGACATCCGGGCTGCTCTCCAGCTTGTCCAGCCGACTCTTCCAGTCCGCGAATCGCTGACGGATGGCTGCCGCCTCGCGGTCGTCAAGACCGTAGGCCGCGAACTGCCTGTCGGTGTACCCGCCGGACGCGGGCAAGTGCGTCAGCGAACATCGGTCGATCGAACCCCGCCTCGTTCGCGGCAGCGAGTTCCATCAGACGCTCGGTGGTGTATCCGCTGTCCAGCAGACCGTTGATGTCGATGGCATCGCGAACCTCGGCCCTACCGAAGAGTGCGCTGGTCTTCCCGGCCGCGACATCGTCCCGGTGGAGTACCGGGCCCAGGTCGGACTGCACAGGAGGATGATGCAAGAACTCCGCGACGAGTTCGACCTTGCTCTGCGCACCCGTAGCCGGATCGGTGACATTCAGCCGGGTGTAGGTCGTGACCTGCTGCGCAACCTCGACCAAGAACCCGGCAGCCTCATACGCGGCGGTGACTCGTGCAGCAGCCGCCGGCATCTCTCGTTCCGCCCGTTCGATCGGGGCGAAAAGATCGACATCGTCACTGATCCGATTGACGATCTGATGGACCTGGACGGCGTAACCGCCCGCCAGCGCGTATCCGTAGTCCTGGGCGAGGGCCTCCAGGCCAACGCGGATAAGCCGATGATGAAAATCTTCCACTACGCCGCTGCCGCCCGCGCCGCGGAGAGCTGCGGAAACGAGGTTTGCCAGAGGTCCCGGGCCCGCAGCGGCAGGAACAGGTCGGGCCACACCCGCCGAAGGACGCTCGCGTTCAGATAGGTATGAAGGTCCGCCGCCGTCTGCGATTCGCGGATGACCCGCTCGTACATCAGCACCACGTCCGCCGCATCGGAGAGGTCGTACTCGTAGTGCGGGCCCCAGTCGATGTGCCGAGGCAGGATGACCGTACCGACCGTCGGCCCGCTCAGCTCAGCGAGAGACGTCGGCAACGCATAGCGCTTGGCCTCCGCGTACCTACTCATGCCTCCAGCATGCCGCATCCCAGCAATCCACGGCAGCGCAGACACCGGGGAGCGCACGGTACCTGCTGAGACCGCAGGTATCCCCCAACGACCTCGACTGACCGCTGCGGTAGTGGTGCGTCTCCTGGAATTGGTCTAGGCAACAAAGAACCCCCGGGCCGCTGGCCAGGGGGTTCTGCATGGAGCGGGTGACGAGAATCGAACTCGCGCTCTGAGCTTGGGAAGCAATGCCCACATCACCATGAAAAACCGACCCCGAGCTGCCCATTCGGCCCACTCGGGACGGTCGATCTGCTGGTCGAACAGGCCTCAGTATCACCGTGGTTAACCGCTCATCTCCGCCGATTGGGGCACGCAGGGGGCACGAGGCTTGCGCCTCCGCATCCCTCGGACTGTCAAACAATGTGCACCCGCTCGACTGCACCATCGGAATCCCGCAGGAGAATCTCCCGCCCTTCGGCACGTTGGGCCTCCAAGAAGCCGTACACCTGAACCGCGCGGTTGATCACATCGGCCTTGCTAAGCCCCGTGGCGGTCATCAGCTCTGCAATAGCCAGCGCGGCTGGCGGCACGAGTGTCACCGAGTAACGCTCGCTGCCAACAGCGCGGTCCTGCTTCGCTGCCCCATCCATCAAGATCACCCTTCGGCTGCCCCCACTGTACTCGTGGCCATCGCCACGCCTCGTAACACAGTATGACCCAACGCCGGGTACATTCACACCCGATGTGCATCAGATACGCACCGCATTTGTGCATGTATGCAGCACTGTGGCAGCATGTACGTCACTGGCGCTCCGGCATTCGGGTCGGGCGGACTACTCCAGCCAAGGAGGCGGCGCATGAGGAACCAAGCTCCCGGAGTATCTAGGGCATCCGGGCCCTAGGCGCGGGGGCTCTCCTTATTGGGAGCCCAAGTGACCAACGCTAACTCGTCCGAGTCGTTCGAGACCTCGGAGCCCAGCAGCGCTGCGTACGTCAAGATCTTCACGTCCCCGGACGGCCCTGGGGGCACCATTTCGGTGCCTGCTCGCGAGTCGGGCCATCTTCTGGACGTGGTCGTTGTTGGCGCCGGCCTTGCTGCAGCGGCCTACGATCCTCGGCTCATGGCTGGGGCCCTTGCCGTGCTTCACGAGACCATCCCGTGGCAGTGCGGGGCGATCTGCTTGATCGCGTCTGTGATGTTGCCGCTGAGCTTCGCTGGCCTCTTGCTCTTCCGGCGCCGCTTCTAGTTGTCTGCTGTGCCAAGGCGCCCCCATCAGAACCTTGAGGGGGCGCTTGCGCATGGCGCTGTCCAGTGGCTAGCACCAGCCCAAACGGAGCGGGCCCTACAGGCCGTTCTATTGGTCCGCGACTGGTCCGGATCTTGACCCTTGCAAGCCATGCAGCGAAGCCGGAGTCCCTCCAGTGAGTGCACCAGTTTGGAAGAGTCCGAGCCCAGATCCCGGCTGGCATGGCAGTCTACTGACCTGCTGCGATGCGCTGATCTCACCTGTGTGCTCCCCCACTCCCCGCAGTTTCCCGCCCCACATGGCATGCGTGTGGCACGAGCTGCTCTGCCGGGGGCTGTGTTCGGGTTCTTGAGTCCGATTGAGACTCGACCTGCCCGACGGGCTGCCAAGGGAGCGCGAGGTGGGCATACTCAAGCTATGCGTATGCGCGCGGCTCAACGACGGCGCCCTCTTCCACGAGTCCTCAAGAGACCCGACACGGAAGACGGGCTCAAGGAGCTGGAAACCTTGGCTGACCGTACGCGCTACGTCGGTAGTTCCGAACATAAGACCTACCCATCCTTTGCTGGGCAGCCAAAGCTTCGCGCGGATGCCTCGAAGTGCGATCCAAAACTCACGGATGCAGATGAGATTACTTCTTGGCTTCGCCAAGGAATGGCTCTCGGAAATATCGGCGAATACTACGAAGGCGACTTCCCGCGTTACGTCTGGATTAAGCGTGGTAGTATAGTCTATGAAGGTCGGCTTGTAAATAGAGAGCAGGGGCACTACAAAGGCTACCCCTTGGCGATTTGCGAACATCCAGAAGGGCTCAAATGAGTGCTACAGATACGCTCGGCATGACATGGGAGTGGGAATCTGCTCTCGGGGTAAAATTGCCTGAGCATCGTTGCACGTGGGCTCGACTTGAGATCCGTGCTGGTGGTGAGGTAGTCACCCTCGTTGAGGATCTCGATTCTGGAAGTTCCAGGCGTTCGATCTATGTTCCTCTTTATCCGCTGGCTGAATGGGTAGCCTTCAACTGGTGGACGCTTCTCTATAATTCTAGACTGTCTTCGTCTGCCCTGATGGACAATGTACGCCTTTCAAGTCCAGAGCATATGCGTAATAATTTCCGCAGTATCGGGGATGGATTTTCCTGGCCTGACTTGGCAATTATTCCGGCTGGATCGCAGACAACCATCTCGTGGCGTCCGTTCTCCTCGCCGATCGCGGGGTGGAGACTCCGCTACATCGGCCGCGGTGATGTACTAGTTGCCACGTCGGTCCTGCGCGATGAACTTGCTCGCTTCGTTGAGGCTGTAATCGCGAGGCTCGACGAAAACGGTATCAGCAACACTGCCCTGCACAAGGAGTGGCAGGAGGTGTCTGGAACCGACAGCGATGAGGCTGAGTACTGCCGGACAGCGGCACGCCTTGGGTTGGACCCGTATTCTACGGCACATGAATTCGAGGAAGAAATCCTCAGTGCAGCTGAACTGGTCCCGGATTCTCTATTCGGTGACTTTGTTGATGCTGTTGCCCCAGCCAAGCTTCGGGCGGCGCAGAAATGGATTGCGAAGGCTAGCGCCAAGGCAGAAGCGATGCGAACGCCTTCTAATTCCGCTCTTGAGGCGATCCACTCGGCGCTTGATGGATCGAAGATTGAATATTCCAGCCGTCCTTGGGAGACCGGCTGGAGTCAGGCCAAGATTGCACGTCAGGCTGCTCAAGTCCCCAGCGGCGAGAGATTTGCTATCAACGAATATGTAACCGTTGGCAGCTTGGCTTCGCCAGAGTTGCAGGTCCAGGCCCTGGGAATTGGTAGAGATCAGGCCGTTTCGCTGGTTTTGGGTTCTCATCATGCCAACAGTCGATCCTCTAAGTTCCTCTTGGGGAGAGCACTTTGGCACTCGGCGGCAACCTCGGATACTGCTTTCTTGGTGACCAACGCCTACACGGAAAAGCAGAAGATCGAACGCGCGTTCGCCGCTGAGCTTTTGGCGCCAGCGGCTGGAATTGCACAGCTCTTGGAGCATGATGCCTGGTCGACTTCCCTTGAGGAAGTCGAACGCATTGCGGACCATTTCGACGTCTCGGCAATTCTAGTCCAGCATCAAATCGACAATCAGCTTGTCGCGGCCTAGGTTGCTTTCGCATTTCCCACGTGGCTGCTGAAGGTCGGATTCGTAGTGCCCCGCAGGAACCACAATGGTCTTTGCTGCCGTCCCGTCTGCCGTCGTCCCACACCTCGGTGGAGCAGCCTTGCCCCCTGGTGTCCAGGTGGAGCGCCCTGCTGGACGTACGACCTGGACACCAGGGGGCAAGGCTGCTCGGCTTTGCCTGGGGCGACGGCAGGCGGGATGGCAGCTCCCTCGATCAGCCATCAACGACCGGTGCCCGCCGGCTGGAGCGTGGCATCCCGGAGCCGGAGCGCCCCCGCCGGAGGCATCGTTCGTGGCGTTACTGCCTGGTGCGAGATTGGTCCGGCTCAGGGTCTCGCTCTTCATGCCCTTGGGCCTATCTCTTGCGGGCGCGCTGCCGCCACGCCGCGCCGGCGCGGGGCGAAGACAGGAGCGCGGGCGCGAGCGGGGCGAGCGGCGCGCCCGGGGAGCGTGAGCGACCCGGGTGCCTTGAACCCGTAGAGAAGGTTGTTACTCACGTGCCCGTGCCTCAACGTGCCTCCGCGTACTCGTTGAAGTGCTCAATCAGGTACAGGTGAACGTTCTCAGCTTGATGTCTGACCAATCGCCCGAGTGTCGGAGGGATCACTTACTCTGTCGCGCACACGGCACCAAGGGGAGCCGGGCCAGCAGCATTGGAGGAGTGTCGGGATGAGTGTGGACTTCTTCTGGCGACGTGTGCCGGGCAGAGCTCTGGATGAACTCTCACCGAAAGAGCTGGGCGCGCTGGTGCCGCACTGGTTCGATGCGGAGTTCAAGCGCCTTCATGAAGCCGGTATGGTCATGGGCGTCGAACGCAATGGCTACCTGATGCACTTCGCGCTGACCGCGGGCGAGGCGGTCCCAGGCTGCGTTGCTCAACTGCCGGTCTTCGGGGGCGAACAACGGGCGGAGGGCAAGGAGGACCCCGAATACGGATGGCTGGGAACGGAACTGTGGGTGCTGCGCCCCAACGACGTGCGGGATGCCTCGGACTTCTTGAACCACGTCACGGTCGACGACCTGATCAGAGGCTTGGACGCTGCGCTGGCGCGAGAGGTCGAGTCCCTGGGCTTCTCCACGCCATGGAGCCCGGGGTGGGCCGAGGAGCTGGCGGTGGACCTAAACGAGCTGAGGAGCTTCTTCACCGCCGCCGCAGCCGCAGGCGACGCAATGGTCAAGTTCGAGTCGGCATGACCTGCTGGGTACGTTCGCTCGTACATCGCTGAGCACCTTCGACTGTACGCCCACAGCCGCAGCTGACACTCCCTCAAAGTCACGGCTTGGACTGCAGATCTACGAGGTGACCATCAATGAAGCCTGCAACGCATCGAACATGTTGAGAAGTTCAGTAGTGTCGATCGGATTGATTTCCAACTGCAAGTGACACACGTTGTCGTCGCCCTGGGGCGTCAGATACACGAAGAAGGCATAACCGTCCTCGACGGGCTCGGCGGTCAGCGTCAGTGGGTTGTTACGGCCGGAGGTAACGGCTGCCGAGAAGCGCAGGCCCGATGGTTGACGTAGGTGGGACAGCATCCGGGCGGCGAAGTCAGTGGCCTCTTCGACGCTGAGGTGCGCGGGGAAGTCGGCCGTCATCCAGGAGCACCAATCGGCAGTGACCCGCCAGTTCTCCTCGCCAGTCTGATTGCCCTCGCCGGTCTGAACCAGCTCCACCCACGCGTTATCGTTGCCAAGGCGTATCCGCGGTGTCTTCATCGTTATCCTTCGACATCAGTGTCTCGGGCTGATGATCCCATGGGACGGAACTCTGAGGTCGGAAGTCACCGCACCTGGAGCACGGTCACCAAGCTGGCGAATCTATGCCCTCACCAGGTTCACCATCGGCAGGAAGATTGCGGGCTGCACTGTCCATCTGATGCGGGTATCTGCATAGCTGATGTCTACGGCACACGGCTGGTTGCGGTTCAGGGCTTCGATGTCGTCGATGTAGCCCGAGCGGATCCAGCTCAATGCGCCTTCGACTACATCGGGGTCAAGCGATAGGGCTACCGTCCTAACCACTCCACGGATCCAGCGGATGGCCTCACTCGCGGTGGCCGCTCTGAACGGGAACCCGGCGACAACGGCGGGGCGCCCTCCGGTGGCTGGGCTTTGCGTCCAACACTCGCACCAGTAGCCAGGGTGGAGGGGCAGTGCGTCGGTTGAGTTCACTGGGTACTCCTGGTGGGGCGGGCCGACAGGATGTAGCGGGTGGTGTCCTCGGAGATCGACAGGGTGTACATCTCGCCCCGGGCCAAGGCGAATAGCGCCTGCTCGTGTTCGGCGCTGTCGCGGAGCCATTCGTGCGCCGGCCGGGTGGCTGCGGCGTCGAGCTGGTCCAGGACGTGCTGTGTTCGGTGGCGGAGCCAGCGCAGGGCCAGGCGGGGAGTCGGCGTGCTGGTCGAGCCGAGCCAGAAGCTTTCGGCTGTCGTGGAGCGAGTAGGCGAGTGCCTCGCACCAATAGCCGGTACTGAGAGGCGATTCGCGTAACCAGTGGAGTCGGTCCAGCGTCAGGAGCACGGGAGGCTCCCCGGGGCGGATCGCGGCATGACCAGCTCCGCTGTGACGGTCTGGCCATGCGAACTTGGGCGGACGTCGAGGTGCGTTGCCAGGAGGGAGACCATGTCCAGCCCTCGGCCCTGTGTCGCCTCGGGGCCGGGATGCTTGACCTCCGGGCTGGTGTCGGACTTCCCGTCGTCGGTCACCGAGATGGCAAGTGCATGCTTCGACAGGGCGAGGACCACGTGAAAGGTGCCGCTGGGCTCCCCGCTGGCGGTGTGGCGGAGGGCGTTGGTGCCCAGCTCGCTGACGATCAGTACGGCGTCGTCGGCACAGGGCTGTTCGCCCAGGATCTCGCGTACCCAGCGGCGGGCCCGGCCGATTTCCTCCGGAAATCCTGGGCAACTGAGCCCCCAGACCCGCAGACAACTCATATACTCGTCCATACAAGTTCCTTTATGCTGGTAGGCCACCATGGGTAGTGGGTTCGGGCTAGATGAGTTTGACGCCGTCGTGCGCCCGGACTGCGGGCGGCGATACTGCGTCCAGGGCATCCAGGACACGGATCGCGTATGCCTCATCGACAAGGTCGGCGACCTCGTCACGGGTGGCCCAGCGCAGTGCCCGGGTCTCGTCGCCAATGGTCAGATCACCGTCGATGGCTTCGCAACGGAAGACCATCGCAATGATCAAGCGGGTCATGTTCTTGTACACGCCGGTGAGGGTTGCCGGGAGCGCGATCTTGATGCCGGTCTCTTCGAGCACCTCGCGCTGAAGGGCGTCGGGGATCGTCTCGCCGGATTCCAGCACTCCGCCCGGCGGCTCCCAGTGGCCGTTGTCCCGTCGCTGGACCAGGAGCGCGCGGCCCCGGTCGTCGACGATGACCCCGGCGACACTCACGGAGTGCGGGCGATCAGCGTTCACGTTCCTCGGTCCCCTCGAATAGCTAGGCTCTCCCACCGTAGCAACAAAACTCAGCTGCTCGTCTAGATACCTACAGGAGCAAACATGCCGCCTCTCTCCTCCGGCCTGCTCGGCGCGCTGGACTCGACCAGCGACCGCGCCGTGTTCCGGCAGATCGCAGACCAGCTCCGCGAAGCCATCGACAAGGGACGCTTCGCCGAGGGTGACAAGCTCCCCTCGGAAACCGAACTGATCGAGCACTATGGCGCATCGCGGATGACCATCCGCAACGCGATCTCCATCCTTCAGGGAGAGGGGCTGGTCGTCTCCGAGCACGGGAAGGGCGTGTTCGTGCGTCCGCGTCCCCCGGTCCGGCGGCTCGCCTCCGACCGCTTCGCCCGCCGACACCGCGAGCAGGGCAAGGCAGCCTTCACCGTGGAGGCCGAAGCCGTGGGAAGCCGTCCGGAGGTCGACGGCCTAGTGGTACGGGAGGAGAAGCCCTCGCAGGACATCGCCACTCGCCTGGGCGGTGCCCGCAAGGTCCTGGCGCGTCGTCGGCGCTACCTGCTCGACGGACGGCCGGTGGAGTTCGCAGTCTCCTACCTCCCGCTCGACGTGGCGCGGAACACGCCCATCGCCGAGCCCAACCCGGGCCCCGGGGGGATCTACGCCCGCCTCGAAGAACTCGGCCACCGCCTGGACCACTTCGACGAGGAAATCCGGGCCCGCATGCCCTCCCCCGAAGAAGCGAAGACACTGCGCCTTGCCGCTGGCGTGCCCGTGATCCACCTGATCCGAACGGCCTATGACACCGAGGGTCGCCCGGTGGAGGTCTGCGACACGCTGATGTCAGCAGACGCTTACGTCCTGGCCTACCAACTCCCCGCTACCTGAAGGGCGGTGAGGTTGCTGACGAGGACCGGCGGGACGGGATGGTCACCCAGCTCATCCAGCTCGCGCAGCTTGGCCGTGCGGCGGGCATCTTCCTGTAGGTCTGTGGCCAGGGGTTCGGCGCCGAACCCGACAAGGGCGCAACCATGCTCGGAGCCCGGCTGACCGGACGGATCTGCCATCGCGTCAAGGCAATTCCCCGTGACTGGTCTGGGCTAATTCACGTTCCGCTCCCTGGATCCGACGGCCCGGTGCTGCATCCTGGCGACCTCATCGACCTCGCGCTCCAGCTCGACCAGGTGACGAGGATCTGACTGGAGCGAGTAGAGCATGGCGCACCTTGAGGTACTTAGGTACCATTCCACGTGGAGGTGGTAGGGATGACGACAGCTACACCGAAGACGCCGCGGCAGTCTCCGCTGAAGGTGGACCCGGAAACCGACAAGCTGATCAGCCAGGGCGCGCACTTCCTGGGTCTGACCAAGAAGGACCTTGTCGCTGATGCTGTACGGGCCTACCTGGAGCAGCGGCGCGAAGACCTCAGGGCCGGCATGGCCGAGGCGTTGCAGGTGCTAGACGGCTCCCTGAAGGCGGACGTGATGCTGCTGACCGGGCTGACTGCGGAAGAGATCGATGCCGTCGGCGGGATCGACGAGTAACCGGGGGAACACAATGCACCACCCTGCCCGCCCCACGCTGCGCTGTCTTGCCGAGGATCTGGAACTGACCCTGCCAGCTGTGACCATGCCGCTGGACGAACTGGCACATCCGCTTCTCGGCAAGGCCGCGGAGCAGTTCGCCGAAGCGGAGACCAAGCACGAACGGATCCGGTCGATCGATGACACGGTGCTGTTCAAGGTCAAGGTGCAGCGCTGGCGCGGAGCAGTCTGGATCGACGCCGACCTGCCCTGGCTGGTCGCAGCGGGCCGACGGGAAGACGGTTCCAGCGACGACTTCTACGCCGCTCTGGAAGCTCAAGCCAAGGCGATGCGCGCCCGCTACAACGCCACGCACACCGACGGGTTGAGAACCTCCACATCCAGCGCGCATCTGCTGCCGACGCGCGC
Organism: Streptacidiphilus sp. EB103A; assembly: GCF_041261405.1. Lineage (NCBI taxonomy): Bacteria > Bacillati > Actinomycetota > Actinomycetes > Kitasatosporales > Streptomycetaceae > Streptacidiphilus > Streptacidiphilus sp. EB103A. The sequence continues at coordinate 133,826 of NZ_JBGCAQ010000010.1, forward strand.
CGACCACATTCGCTACCGTGCCGAAGCCGGTGTCCGCTTTGCCCGACGGCTACGTGCAACGATCCAGGAACTCACCAGAGCCACCCTGCGCGACGGCCGCGAGCACGCCGCGGACTTCGACACCTTCACCCTCGGCCTCCAAGTCCGGGCCGACAACGGACACGAGACCTACGCCGCCGTGCGCATCACAGGCTCCGTGCCCGCCAACCTCGCCACCGTCGTCCTCGGCAACATCCCCGGCTGCGACACCGACGGCTGGTACCCGGAATACGCCCTCCCCGAGCGAGACCTGCTCCCCGCCGAGCAAGCCTGGTCCAACATCATGGATCCACGCGCAGCAGCCAGACTGCTGGACACCGAGACCTGACCTCCGCCCTGCCACGGGAAGGCACCCCGGCGTCGTACATGAAAGAACCCCCGGGCCGCTGGCCTGGGGGTTTGTGTGGAGCGGGTGACGAGAATCGAACTCGCGCTCTGAGCTTGGGAAGCTCATGTTCTACCATTAAACTACACCCGCGTGATCAGCCGTCAGCTGTGGCCGACGCGTTCACTCTACCCCATGGCCCCGGTCGGACGCACCGACCGCGTGGGCGGCGTAGGGATCCGTCGAGGGGTGGTTGCGGCGGGTGGTGGGGGAGGGGCGCTGCGGCGTACTGTGGCGGCGGATTCCGGGGTGAGTATCGAGGTGGGATCCGGTCGGCGTGCCATAGGGCTGGATGTCCGGAACATCCCCTAATGTGACAACGCCGTCCCCGGGCGACGCAGTCGGTCGAACACCCGGACCGCCCGTGCGGCAGAGCGAGTTGGGCCTGGTCGGCCACCGCCCGCGCGGTTGGGCACGGCATGTCGTCCGATGGGGAAAGGAAACAATGGAGCGCACAGTCGTCCGTTGTGCCGAGGGGCACCTGTTCAGCACCGCCACATTCCCGATGCAGAATCTCGGGCCCAGGAGACTCGGCCCGGGCCGGCTCATCCGCTGTCCCCTCTGCGCCCGGCTGCGCAGCTCCGTACCGGCCGATCTCGGCACCCTCACGGGTGAGCAGATCCAGCAGGCCCTGCGGCGGGAGGCCGCCGAGTTCCTGGCCTGAGCCGCCCGAGAGGGCGGCCTGAACGAGCGCGATACGTCAAGCGGGCCCCTGCCGGATTGGGCGGGGGCCCGTCCGTGCACGTAACCTCGTGGCGTGCTGCTCTCAGACAAGGACATCCGAACCGAGATCGAGTCCGGTCGCGTGGTCATCGACCCGTACGACCCGGCCATGATCCAGCCGTCCAGTATCGACGTACGGCTCGACCGGTTCTTCCGGGTGTTCGAGAACCACAAGTACCCGCACATCGACCCCTCGGTCGAACAGCCGGACCTCACCAGGCTGGTGGAGCCGGAGGGCGACGATCCCTTCATCCTGCACCCCGGCGAGTTCGTGCTGGCCTCGACGTACGAGGTGATCACGCTGCCCGACGATGTCGCCTCGCGCCTGGAGGGCAAGAGCTCGCTCGGACGGCTCGGGCTGCTCACCCACTCCACCGCCGGCTTCATCGACCCCGGCTTCAGCGGTCATGTGACGCTGGAGCTCTCCAATGTCGCCACGCTGCCGATCAAGCTCTTCCCCGGGATGAAGATCGGCCAGCTGTGCCTGTTCCGGCTCAGCTCCCCCGCCGAGCACCCGTACGGGTCGGAGAAGTACGGCTCGCGCTACCAGGGGCAGCGCGGGCCGACGCCGTCACGCTCGTACCTCAATTTCCACCAGTCGAAGATCTGATCGAGTAGCCCAGGATCAGGATCAGGACCAGGCCTCAGCGGCGCTTGGGTGTGGTGACGGCGACCAGCTCGCTGCCGTCCTCGCTCAGGCGCAGCTCGGTGCTGAGCGCGGCCAGCTCGCCGAGGTGGTGCAGATGGGTGCCGCCGCAGAAGATCGAGGCGTTGCCCTCGGGCAGGTCGCAGGCCCAGCGGCGGCGGGCGGTGAGTTCGGGGCCCGGGGCCTCGACGCGGACCGGGGCGTCGGCGGCGACCCAGGCGGCCAGCCGGGCGTTGACGGCGTCGGTGAGCGCGGGCAGCTCGACGGCGAGGTCGTCGGCGGTGAAGCCCTTCTTCCGCAAGGACTTGCCGATGCGGTAGGTGTCGGTGCTGGCCTCGACGTCCATCCGTGAGGTGTCCATCGCCAGGCTGTCGAAGTCGGGGTGGCCCAGGGCGTCCGCGCGGCCCGGGTCCTTGCGCCAGCGCGGGGCGAGCGCCTCGTTGAGGGCCAACGCCAGCAGGTGGCAGCCGGTGTGCGCGGCGCTGAGCGCGGCCCGGCGCTCGGCGTCGACCCGCAGCTCGACCTCGGCGCCGACGGCCAGCGGCTCCTCGGTGATGTGGACGACCAGCCAGGCCCAGCCCTCCTCGCCGCGCCGCACCGGGATGTCCGTGCCCAGCAGCAGGGCGCCCTCGGGGCCGACCGCGCCGGTCACGCAGTCGCGTACGGCGACGCCGCCGAGGGTGCCGGTGTCGGCCGGCTGGTCGGGCCAGCTGTGGTCCAGCGGGTGGAACGGGGTCTCCGCGGTGACCACCGCGTAGCCGCCGGCGGGCAGCGGCTCGACGGCGAGGACGGTCGAGCGGCCTTCGACGGCCCCGGCCGGAAAGCTCACCTGGGTGGATGTGGTGGGGTGGGGCATCGCGGATCTCCTGAGACACCTGTTACTGGACACCTGGAACAGAAACCTGGAACTGGGGCGTACGCACCCCATCCTGCCTGATCCCGGTCAGCCCAGTATCGGCAGCTTGATCACGACCAGCAGCAGGATCAGCTGGATCGACGCCGCCCCAGCCGCCTTCCCCCACGGCAGGTCGTGCAGCTGCCGCACCATCGCAGTAAGCAGCCACGCGCAGTACAGCCAGGTCGCCCAGCCGAGCAGCTGGACGAAGCCGTTGTTCGACGCCAGGAACAGCGAGAACAGCAGCCTGGGCGCGTCGGTGAGACAGGAGATGATCATGGCGAAGCCGATGGTTGGCGCCCAGGCGCCGTCCCCGCCCAGCCGGCGGCCCAGTACATGGGTGACGCCGCCGAACATCAGGCCCGCGATGACCATGCCCACGGCGCTGGACAGCACATAGGTCAGCGCCAGCGAGAAGGTCGAGTTCAGCACCGAGTCCCGGGTGGACCCGAAACCGAAGACCGCGAGCGCACCGTAGACAGCCGAGACGATCGCCGCCACCGCCCACACCTGGTGTCCGCGCATCTGCGCGAAGGTGCGATGCGGATGCTGGAAGATCCCGGCCAGCAGCGGGCGCCAGGCCAGCCGCGCCGCACTGACCTGCGGATGCGCGGTGCCGGCCCGGTAGGTGGTGACATGCGTGGTGCCGCCGCCGCCATTGCCTGCTGTCGCGGTCGCGGAGCCAACGCCGTTGTACGAAGGCTCCACCGCCAGCTCGTCCGGGACCTGGACGCCGAACGCCCTGGCGTGCCCCGGCTGGTCGTCATAACCGCCCGGGTAACCGTCCGGCTCAGGAGTGGGGGGCGGTGCCACCGGCATCTGCCGGCCGCCGCCCCTGCCGAAGCTGAATCTGTTGCTGCGCACGTATGGACGGTACCCGCACAACGGCCGCTGTCCCCATCGGAGTGATCGACAGCGGCCGCTTGCAGCGCAGTTGTGACACCGTCACACCCGGCGGGTCACGCGGACGGCACAGGTTCCTGGTCGTCCGCGGTGGCCGCAGGGGCCTCCGGGAGCGCCTTGACCGAGTCCAGCAGCAGCTGGGCCACGTCCACCACCCGCAGGGTCTCCTTGGCCGCGCCCTCGCTCTTCTTGCCGTTGGCGCTGTCGGACAGCATCACCAGGCAGAACGGGCAGGCGGTGGAGATGATGTCGGGGTTGAGCGACAGCGCCTCGTCGACCCGCTCGGTGTTGATGCGCTTGCCGATCCGCTCCTCCATCCACATCCGCGCGCCGCCGGCGCCGCAGCAGAAGCCGCGCTCCTTGTGACGGTGCATCTCCTCGTTGCGCAGGCCGGGGACGGCCGCGATGATCTCGCGGGGCGGGGTGTAGACCTTGTTGTGGCGGCCCAGGTAGCAGGGGTCGTGATAGGTGATCAGGCCCTCGACCGGGTTGACCGGGACCAGCTTGCCCTCGTCGATCAGGTGCTGCAGCAGCTGGGTGTGGTGGATGACCTCGAAGTGGCCGCCCAGCTGCGGGTACTCATTGGCGATGGTGTTGAAGCAGTGCGGGCAGGTGGCCACGATGCGCTTGACCGGGGCGTCCTCCAGCACCGTGTTCAGGGTCTCGACGTTCTGCGCGCCGAGCATCTGGAACAGGAACTCGTTGCCCAGCCGGCGGGCCGAGTCGCCGGTGCAGGACTCCTCCTTGCCGAGGATCGCGAACTTCACGCCCGCGGTGTGCAGCAGCTCGGCGAAGGCCTTGGTGGTCTTCTTGGCCCGGTCCTCCAGGGCGCCGGCGCAGCCGACCCAGTACAGGTACTCGACCTCGGCCGGGTCGATGTCCTCGCCGATGACAGGGACCTCGATGCCGGTCTCCTTCTTCAGCTCCTTCACCCAGTCCAGGCGGGCCTTGGTGGCCATGCCCCACGGGTTGCCCTTGTTCTCCAGATTCTTGAGCATGGTCCCGGCCTCGGTCGGGAAGGAGCTCTCGATCATCACCTGGTAGCGGCGCATGTCGACGATGTGGTCGATGTGCTCGATGTCCACCGGGCACTGCTCGACGCAGGCGCCGCAGGTGGTGCAGGACCACAGCACATCGGGGTCGATGACGCCGTTCTCTTCCGCGGTGCCGATCAGCGGGCGCTCGGCCTCGGCCAGCGCCGCCGCCGGGACGTTCGCCAGCTGCTCGGCGGTGGCGGTCTCGTTGCCCTCGGCGTCCTTGCCGCCGCCGGCCAGCAGGTAGGGGGCCTTGGCGTAGGCGTGCTCCCGCAGGTTCATGATCAGCAGTTTGGGCGACAGCGGCTTGCCGGTGTTCCAGGCCGGGCACTGCGACTGGCAGCGGCCGCACTCGGTGCAGGTGGAGAAGTCCAGCAGGCCCTTCCAGGAGAACTGCTCGACCTGGGAGACGCCGAAGACGGCGTCGTCGGCCGGGTCCTCGAAGTCGATCGGGGTGCCGCTGGAGGTCATCGGCAGCAGCTCGCCGAGGGCGACCTCGCCGCTCTCCTCGCGCTTGAAGTAGATGTTGAAGAAGGCCAGGAAGCGGTGCCAGGCCACGCCCATCGAGGGGTTGAGGCCGATGGTGATCGCCCAGGTGAAGGAGATCGTGATCTTCAGCATCGCGAAGAGGTAGATCAGGTTCTGCAGCGTGGACGCGCTCAGCCCCTTGAACGCCAGCACGATCGGGTAGCTGACCGCGTACGCCGCCTCGTAGTGGCCGACGCCGCCGAGCGCGCCCTCCAGCCCGCGCAGCATCAGGATGCAGAGGCCGATGCCGAGGATCACGTACTCGACGAAGAACGCCTGCCAGGCGATCGACCCGGCGAAGCGGCTCTTGCGCCCGGCCCGGCCCGGCAGCGACAGCAGCCGGATCACGATTAGGGTGAGGATGCCGAGCGTGGTGAACAGCCCGACGACCTCCTCGAACAGCTCGTACGGCCACCAGTTCCCGATGACCGGCAATGCGAAGTCGGCCTTGAAGATCTGGCCGAACGCGGTCACCAGGGTGAGGATGAGGCAGAAGAAGCCGGTGGCCACGAACCAGTGCGCCACCCCGACGACGCCCCAGGTGGTCATCCGAGTGTGACCGAAGAACTCCTTGGCCACCGTCTTCACCCGCTGTGCCGGGTTGCCGGTGCGCATCCCGGCCGGCACCTCGGCGCCGAGCTTGACGAAGGTGTAGATGAACAGGGCGGCTCGCGCGGCCAGCGCGGTACCGACCAGTGTCGTGACCAGTGAGATCACGATCGCGGCGAGCTGCATCGCTCCGTCTCCTAGGGCTGGCGTGAGGGTGCGTGGGACGGTCAGTCCCGAGTGTACCGGTCGGTAACTTAGCTGGGAACCGACGGGTTCCGATCAGCGGGACCTTACCCCGCACGGGGAGTTCCCGTTCATATGCCGCCGGTCACATGGACCCATTCGGTGTATGGGCTATATAAAGTTGAGCCCTTCACACTCAGCTCTGTTGACGCGGAGAGATCCGCAAGGCATGCTTGAGCCTGTTCAGCTCAACTTCCCCTCTGGAGGGTTCCACGATGGCTCGTGCGGTCGGAATCGACCTCGGAACGACGAACTCTGTCGTCAGCGTCCTCGAAGGCGGTGAGCCCACCGTCATCACCAACGCCGAGGGCGCCCGGACCACACCGTCCGTCGTCGCCTTCGCCAAGAACGGCGAGGTCCTCGTAGGCGAGGTGGCCAAGCGCCAGGCGGTGACCAACGTCGACCGGACCATCAGGTCCGTGAAGCGTCACATGGGCACCGACTGGAAGGTGAACATCGACGGCAAGGACTTCACGCCGCAGCAGATGTCCGCCTTCATCCTGCAGAAGCTCAAGCGTGACGCCGAGGCGTACCTGGGCGAGAAGGTCGCGGACGCGGTCATCACCGTCCCGGCCTACTTCAACGACTCGGAGCGGCAGGCGACCAAGGAGGCCGGTGAGATCGCGGGCCTCAACGTCCTGCGCATCGTCAACGAGCCGACCGCCGCCGCCCTGGCCTACGGCCTGGACAAGGACGACCAGACGATCCTGGTGTTCGACCTCGGCGGTGGCACCTTCGACGTGTCGCTGCTGGAGATCGGCGACGGCGTCGTCGAGGTCAAGGCCACCAACGGCGACAACCACCTCGGTGGTGACGACTGGGACCAGCGGGTCATGGACTACCTGGTCAAGCAGTTCCAGAACGGCCACGGCGTCGACCTGTCCAAGGACAAGATGGCCCTGCAGCGTCTGCGTGAGGCTGCCGAGAAGGCCAAGATCGAGCTCTCGTCCTCGACCGAGACCACGATCAACCTGCCCTACATCACCGCCTCCGCCGAGGGCCCGCTGCACCTGGACGAGAAGCTCTCGCGCTCCCAGTTCCAGCAGCTGACCTCGGACCTGCTGGACCGCTGCAAGACCCCGTTCCACAACGTCATCAAGGACGCCGGCATCCAGCTGTCCGAGATCGACCACGTGGTCCTGGTCGGCGGCTCCACCCGGATGCCCGCCGTCGCCGAGCTGGTCCGCGACCTGACCGGCGGCAAGGACCCCAACAAGGGCGTCAACCCGGACGAGGTCGTCGCCATCGGCGCGACCCTCCAGGCCGGCGTGCTCAAGGGCGAGGTCAAGGACGTCCTGCTGCTCGACGTCACCCCGCTGTCCCTCGGCATCGAGACCAAGGGCGGCATCATGACCAAGCTGATCGAGCGCAACACCACGATCCCGACCAAGCGCTCCGAGATCTTCACCACGGCCGAGGACAACCAGCCGTCCGTGCAGATCCAGGTCTACCAGGGCGAGCGCGAGATCGCGGCGTACAACAAGAAGCTCGGCATGTTCGAGCTGACCGGCCTGCCGCCGGCCCCCCGCGGGCTCCCGCAGATCGAGGTCACCTTCGACATCGACGCCAACGGCATCATGCACGTCTCCGCCAAGGACCTCGGTACCGGCAAGGAGCAGCGCATGGCCGTCACCGGCGGCTCGGCCCTGCCCAAGGAGGACATCGCGCGGATGATGCGCGAGGCCGAGGAGTTCGCCGAGGACGACCACAAGCGCCGCGAGGCCGCCGAGACCCGCAACACCGCCGAGCAGCTCGTCTACTCGACCGAGAAGTTCGTCAAGGACAACGAGGACAAGGTCCCCGGCGAGGTCAAGGACGAGGTCGCGGCCGCGGTCACCGAGCTGAAGGAAGCCCTCAAGGGCGAGGACAGCGCCGTGATCCGCGAGGCCACCGAGAAGCTCTCGGCCACCTCGCAGAAGCTCGGCCAGGCCCTCTACGCCCAGGCCGGCGAGGGTGCGGCCGCGGCCGGCGGCCCGACCGACGCCCCGCACGACGCTTCCGCCGCCGCCGATGACGACGTCGTGGACGCCGAGATCGTCGACGAGGAGAAGCGCGAGGGCGGTGCGCAGTGACCGAGGAGAAGACGCAGGGCGACGAGAAGGAGCCCGGCGCCGACTCCGCCGCGAAGGCCGCGGAAGGTTCCGAGGGCTCCGGGAACGACGGAGCCACTGAGGCCGGAGCGGCCGGAGCGTCGGGAGCTGAGGAGCTGGCCGAGGCCCGCAAGGCGCTCGCCGAGCGCACCGCGGACCTGCAGCGGCTCCAGGCCGAGTACCAGAACTACCGCAAGCGGGTCGAGCGGGACCGGGTGACGGTGCGTGAGATCGCCGTCGCCGCGCTCCTGGAGAACCTGCTCCCGGTGCTGGACGACATCGGCCGGGCGCGCGAGCACGAGGAGTTGACGGGCGGCTTCAAGTCCGTGGGCGAGTCGCTGGAGACCGTGGTCTCCAAGCTCGGGCTGCAGCAGTTCGGGAAGCAGGGCGAGCCCTTCGACCCGCAGCTGCACGAGGCTCTGATGCACAGTTACTCGTCCGACGTCACCGAGACCACGTGCGTGCAGATCCTGCAGCCCGGGTACAAGATCGGTGACCGGATCATCCGGCCGGCGCGGGTCGCCGTGGCGGAGCCCGAGCCGGGCGGCTCGGGCGAGTCCGAGGGCAGCACCGAGGCCGAGTCGACCGGCGCCAAGGGCGACGGTGCCGACGAGGACTGAATCGGTGGCGTCCGTGGGACCGTATGCCGGGGCTTCTTGCTCCGGGGTGCGGTCCCACGGCACCATCCCCGAGAACACTTCTGTGAGGGAAGGAGGCGATTCCGTTGAGCAGCAAGGACTTCGTGGAGAAGGACTACTACAAGGTCCTCGGCGTGCCCAAGGACGCCACCCTCGCTGAGATCAAGAAGGCCTACCGCAAGCTGGCCCGGGAGTTCCACCCCGACGCCAACAAGGGCGACCGCGCCGCCGAGGAGCGCTTCAAGGAGATCTCCGAGGCGAACGACGTGCTGTCGGACCCCAAGCGGCGCAAGGAGTACGACGAGGCCCGGGCGCTGTTCGCCAACGGCGGCTTCCGTACCGGCGGCGGCGGGACCGGCGGCTTCGGCTTCGACTTCGGCGACCTCTTCAACGGCGGCCAGGGCGGCCAGTCCGGCACCTTCGGCGGTTCCGGGGGCGGCGGCGGGCTCGGTGACGTCTTCGGTGGCATCTTCAACCGCGGCGGTACCCGTACGGCCCAGCCCCGGCGCGGCGCCGACGTCGAGTCCGAGGTCACGCTGAGCTTCATGGAGGCGGTCGAGGGCACCACGGTCCCGCTCCGGATGACCAGTCAGGCCGCCTGCAAGACCTGCGCGGGGACCGGCGCCAAGGCCGGCACCACCCCGCGGGTCTGCCCGACCTGCGTCGGCACCGGCCATGTCCAGCGCGGCCAGGGCAGCTTCGCACTGTCCGACCCGTGCCGCGACTGCAAGGGCCGCGGGCTGATCGTCGACGACCCCTGCGAGGTCTGCCACGGCAGCGGCCGCGCCACCTCGGCCCGCACCATGCAGGTGCGGATCCCGGCCGGGGTCGCGGACAACCAGAGGATCCGGCTGAAGGCCAAGGGCGCCCAGGGCGAGCGCGGCGGCCAGCCGGGCGACCTGTACGTCACCGTGCACGTCCAGGACCACCCGGTGTTCGGCCGCAAGGGCGACAACCTGACCGTCACCGTCCCGGTGAGCTTCCCCGAGGCGGCGCTGGGCGGGACGATCCGGGTGCCGACCCTGGGCGGGCCCGCGGTGAGCCTGAAGATCCCCGCGGGGACGGCCAACGGCCGTACCATGCGGGCGCGCGGAAAGGGTGCGGTCCGCAAGGACGGCACCCGCGGCGACCTGCTGGTGACGGTGGAGGTGGCGGTTCCCCCGGAGACCGACGGCGAGGCCCTGTCGGCTCTGGAGAAGTACCGCGAGGCCACCGCCGCGGACGACCCGAGGGCAGCACTGTTCAAGGCGGCAGAGGAGGGGTGAGGTGATGGACGGCAAGAGAGCCGGCTCGGCCGGGCGGGAGCAGTCGATCGGTGTGGGGCTGGGCGGCGGCCTGCCCGGTGGCGTGCCGGGCTCCGGCCGGGGGCGCGCGCCCTCGCGGGGCGGCGGCGCGTATCAGCTGACCGAACTCACGCCGGTGTACGTCATCTCCGTCGCCGCGCAGCTCAGCGGGTTGCATCCGCAGACGCTGCGGCAGTACGACCGGCTCGGCCTGGTCTCCCCCGACCGGACGGCCGGGCGCGGCCGGCGGTACTCCTCCCGGGACATCGAGCAGTTGCGCGAGGTGCAGCGGCTGTCCCAGGAGGAAGGGATCAACCTGGCCGGGATCAAGCGGATCATCGAGCTGGAGAACCAGGTGACCGCGCTGCGGGCGCGGGTCGCCGAGCTCCAGGGCGAGGTCGCCTCGGCCGGCGCGGCGGCTTCTCAGCGGGAGGCGGCGGTTCATGCGTCGTACCGGCGGGATCTGGTGCCGTATCAGCAGGTGCAGCAGAGCAGTGCGTTGGTGGTCTGGCGGCCGAAGCGGTAACGGTGCGGGTCGGCGGGGGTTGCCGTTCGCGCAGTTCCCCGCGCCCCTAACACCCCAGGGGCGCGGGGAACTGCGCAAACGGCGACCCCCGCCGATGTGCACATAAGCGCTCTCTATGGGTGGGGCCTACGCTGAAGGCATGAGCGGTTCACACTCGCACCTTTCGCACCGGGTTCCTGATCTGGGGGCGATGGAGCTGTTGCTTGCCGTGATCCGGCTGGGAAGCCTCGGGCGGGCGGCTGCTGAGTTGGGGGTGACCCAGCCGGCGGCGTCCTCGCGGATCGCCGGGATGGAGCGGCAGATCGGCGTCGCGCTGCTGGAACGGTCACCCCGGGGCTCGCGTCCCACCGAGGCCGGCGCGCTGGTCGCCGAGTGGGCCGCCCCCGTCCTGGCCGCCGCACAGGCGCTGGACGCCGGCATCGGCGCGCTGCGCGAGCGCCGGGACGCCCGGCTGCGGGTGTCGGCCAGCCTTACCGTCGCCGAGTACCTGATGCCGGGATGGCTGATGGCCCTGCGGACGGCCCTGCCCGGCACCGCCGTGGAACTGCGCGCCGCCAACTCCGCAGACGTCGCGGCGCAGGTCCTGGCGGGGGAGGCGGACCTGGGCTTCGTCGAGGGGCTGCGCACCCCGGCCGGGCTGGACGAGGTCAGGATCGCCGCCGACCGGCTCCACCTCGTGGTCGGCCCCGGCCATCCCTGGGCGCGCCGCCGCCGACCGGTCGACGGGGCGGAACTGGCGGCGACGCCGCTGGTGCTGCGCGAGGAGGGATCGGGCACCCGGGAGGTGCTGGACCGGGCCCTCGCCCCGTACGGGGGGACGGCGGCGCCGCTGCTGGTGCTGGCCTCCACCACGGCGCTGAAGGCGGCGGCGGTGAACGGCGCGGGCCCGGCCGTCCTCAGCGAGCTCGCGGTGGCGGACGAGGTGGCCCGGGGGCGCCTGGTCTCCGTCCCGCTGACCGGCCTGGACCTGAGCCGCCCGCTCCGGGCCGTCTGGCCGACCGGGACACGCCCGGCGGGTCCGGCCAGGGAACTGCTGTCGCTGACCCGCGGGAAGTGACGTCCTCCCCGTCGGCTCAGAACTTGGGCATCCGCCGGGCGTCCTGCGCCGTCGCCACCAGTTCCGCCAGGCCCGCACCCGTCGAGGCCAGCACCGCGGCGGCCACCGCGCCCTCCACGAACGGGGCGTCCACCAGCACCACGTCCTCCCGGCCGAGGTCCTCCAGCACCAGACGGGCCGTCAGGACGGAGCTGCCCAGGTCCGGGAGGACCAGCACACCGGCGCCCCGGTCCGCCTCCGCGACGGCCCCGGCGACCAGCGCGTAGCTGGTGCCCAGCCGGCCGTCGTCGGTGCCGCCCGCGACGGCGACCGGGACCAGGCCGGCGCTCAGCTGGGTCAGGAGGTCACGCAGGCCCGAAGCCAGGTCAGGGCTGTGGGACACGAGTACGATGCCGACCGGCGTGACCGAACCACCTGAACCACCATCAATTGCGTTCATGTGCGCTGATGCTAGGGGGTGGCCGGTGGATCAGGGCGGCGTCGCCCTGATCCACCGGCCACCCCCTAGGCCCTGCCACCATGAGGAGCCGCTGCATGAAGAAGCTGATCAACTCCCCCGACGACGTCGTGACCGATGCGCTGGCCGGGATCGCTGCCGCGCATCCCGGGCTGAGCGTGGATCCCAAGGCCCGGGTGATCACCCGGGCCGCGCAGACGAAGATCGGCAAGGTCGCCCTGGTGTCCGGCGGCGGATCGGGCCACGAACCGCTGCACGGGGGGTTCGTGGGCGCGGGGATGCTCGACGCCGCCTGCCCCGGCGAGATCTTCACCTCCCCGGTGCCGGACCAGATGCTCGCTGCGGCGAAGGCCGTGGACGGCGGGGCCGGGGTCGTCTTCGTGGTGAAGAACTACACCGGTGACGTGCTCAACTTCCGGATGGCGGCCGAGTTCGCCGAGGAGGAGGGCATCTCCGTGCAGACGGTCCTGGTGGACGACGATGTCGCCGTCCAGGACTCCACCTGGACCGCGGGACGGCGCGGCACCGGGGCGACCCTGCTGGTGGAGAAGATCGCGGGCGCCGCCGCCGAGTTCGGCGGAAGCCTCGACGAGGTCGCCGCGACCGGACGGCGCGTCAACGCCGCCTCGCGCTCCTTCGCGGTGGCGCTCACCTCCTGCACCACCCCGACCGCCGGCCGCCCCGGCTTCGACCTGCCGGAGGACGAGATCGAGGTCGGCGTCGGCATCCACGGCGAACCCGGCCGCAGCCGGGAGAAGATCCGCCCGGCCAGGCAGATCGTCGCCGACGCGATGGCCGCGATCCTCGACGACCAGCCGCTGGAGTCCGGCGAGGAGGTGATCGCGCTGGTCAACGGCCTGGGCGGGACGCCGCTGCTGGAGCTGTACATCGTCTTCGGCGAGGTGGCCGCGGTGCTGGCGGCGCGGGGTGTGCGGATCGCCCGGAGCCTGGTCGGCAACTACGTCACCAGCCTGGACATGGCCGGAGTGTCGATCACCCTGTGCCGGGCGGACGAGGGGCTGCTGACGCTCTGGGACGCTCCGGTGAACACCCCCGCGCTGCGGTGGGGGGTGTGAGGCGGTGGCCGAGCTGCTGGATGCGGACGCCGTCCGCGCCTGGATGGCCGGGACGGCGCAGGCCGTCGTTCGCGAGCGCGACCGGCTGACCGAGCTGGACGCGGCCATCGGCGACGGGGACCACGGGGTGAGTCTGCAGCGCGGGTTCACCGCGGTGGGCGTTGCGCTGGCGGCGGCACCGGAGCTTTCACTCCCGGGGACGGTACTGCTGCTGGTCGGGCGGACGCTGGTCTCCAGCGTGGGCGGGGCGTCCGGTCCGCTGTACGGGAGCGCGTTGCGGGCCATGGGCAAGGCGCTGGGGGATGCGCCGGGGGCGGACGGCAAACAGGTGGGCGCTGCGCTGGCGGCCGCGCGGGATGCGATCGCCGGGCTCGGCGGGGCGCGGGGCGGCGACAAGACCATGCTGGACGCGTGGATCCCGGCCGTCGCCGGGTTCGAGTTCGCCCTCGCGGGAGGAGGGTCTCTGCAGGGGGCGGCGCTGTTCGCTGCGGGCGCGGCCGAGGGCGGGGCGGAGGAGACCGTCGCGATGGAGGCCCGGAAGGGGAGGGCGTCGTACCTCGGGGCTCGGAGCGTGGGTCATCTGGATCCGGGGGCGGCGTCGACGGTGTTGTTGTTCCGTGCGTTGGCGGAATCCGTCAGCTGAAGGGTGCAGGTCAGCTGTGGTTGCTGTTCGCGCAGTTCCCCGCGCCCCTAAAAGCACGTGCAACTGAGCCAGCTGCAGCCCCCTAGGGGCGCGGGGAACTGCGCGAACAACCATGCACCAAGGTGCACTGTTCAGCGCTCCACCGGTGCCGGAATCCCCATCAGACGGTCCCGCAGCACCGGGAAGTCCGCGCGGGACTTCCCCACCACGCCGGGGTCCAGGTCGACGGTGAGGATCTCCTCGCCCTCGCCCGCTTCCGCCAGGACCTTGCCCCAGGGGTCGACCACCAGGCTGTGCCCGCCCTGCGGCACGCCCCCGTGGGTGCCCGCGTTGTTGCAGGCGAGGACGTACGCCTGCTCCTCGACCGCGCGGGCGCGGGCCAGCAGGGTCCAGTGCTCGACCCTGCGGGCGGGCCAGGCCGCGGGGATGGTGAAGATCTCGGTGCCGGCGTCCAGCAGGGCCCGGAAGAGCTCCGGGAAGCGGAGGTCGTAGCAGGTGGCGAGGCCGAGCGTGCCGAAGGGCGTGGCCGCCGTGACGATCTCGGTGCCGGCGCCCATCGCGACGGCCTCCCCGCTGTCGAAGCCGAAGCGGTGGATCTTGCGGTAGGTGTGCACGAGTTCGCCGGTGGGCGAGAACAGCAGCGAGGTGTTGAAGATCGGGCCGTCGGGATCGCGTTCGACGATCGAACCGGCGTGCAGCCAGACCCCGGCGTCCGCCGCGGCCGCCGACATGGCGTCAGCGGTCGGCCCGTCCAGCGTCTCCGCCCCCGCTGACCAGGTGTCATAGGCGAAGCCGCCGAGCGGCCACAGCTCGGGGAGCAGCACCAGGTCGGAGCCGCGCAGCCCGCGGACCAGGGCCGCGGTACGGGCCCTGCGGTCGTCGGGGGACTCCGCCGGATCGACGTCGAGCTGGATGAGCGAGGCACGCACGTTGTCACCCTCCCAGGTGAGCGGACTACGATCGGTGCGATCAACATGTGAAAGCGCTGACCCGGTAACACTGGTGAGCGTAACGTGCCAATAGCGCATTCGTCGGTCCGATCGGTCCTGGTCACTGCACGGCATCACCGCTCAGCGACCGGAGCCCGGGGAGCGGGCCGCACCTTCACACCGACAACGCTGTACAGCCAACACCGCCGCCCTGTGGCCGAGGGGTCAAAACGTGACCGACACGCAGATAGTCCAGGCCTACGCCGACGCCTGGACCCAGTCCATCGAGGCCGTCTCCGAACTGGTGGCGCCGCTGACCGAGGGTGAGTGGAACCGTCCGACGGAATGCCCTGGCTGGTCAGTGCGGGACGTGGTCTCGCATGTCATCGCCATGGAGACGGAACTTCTGGGCGACCCGCGTCCGATCCACACCCTGCCGCGCGATCTGCGGCACGTCGTCGACGAGTTCACCCGCTACTGCGAGGTCCCGGTCGACAAGCGGCGCTGCCACACCGCTCCGGAGATGACGGCGGAGCTGGAGTACACGATCATCCGGCGCTCGCGCGCGCTCCGCGACAACACCCGCTACCAGCCGACCGACGAGATCCGCTGGCCGATGGGTCCGTACAGCCGGGAGATCCCCTACTTCCACCTGCTCCGCAACCGGACCTTCGACGTGTGGACCCATGAGCAGGACCTGCGCCGCGCCCTGCGCACCCCCGGCAACCTGGACTCCCCGGCCGCCGTGGTGAGCCGGGACAACCTGATCGAGATGCTGCCGAAGGCCGTCGCCAAGCTGGCCGGCGCCCCGGCCGGCACCGCCGTGGTCTTCGACGTCCACGGCCCGCTGGAGTTCATGCGGACGGTACGGGTGGACGAGAACGGGCTCGGCAGCGTGGACAGCACCGTGCCGCTGGCCCCCGCGGTGCAGCTGACCACCGACTGGGAGACCTACGCCCGGCTGGCCTGCGGACGCATCCCGGTGGAGTCGGCCGACGTCAAGGTCGAGGGCGACGAGGCGCTCGCGCGACGGATCCTGGAGAACTTCGCCGTCACGCCCTGAGCTCGGCCTCGCGGCGGGCCGCCTGGGGCCGCAGCCGCAGGATCTGGGTCAGGCCCAGCGCCATCGGCAGGTAGAGCATGCAGAAGGCCAGCCGGAAGGCGTGCGGGGTGTAGCCGTCCCCGCCGCCCGGGGTGAGCAGGTCCAGGACCAGGCCGATGCCGAACAGGGCCAGCACGGCGGCAATGAAGCCGCCCATGTTGACGATCCCGGAGGCCGTGCCGATCCGCTCCGGCGGGTTCACCGGGCGGGCGAAGTCCAGTCCGACCAGGGACGCCGGTCCGTTGCTGCCCATCACCACGGTGAGCAGGACCAGCAGTCCCATGGGGATGTGGTCGCCGGGCCAGCTGAGCACCACACCCCAGAGCGCACCGGTGCCGAGCACGACGGTGAACACCAGCGGAGTGCGCACCCCTGGACGCCGGGACACCAGCTGTCCGAACAGCAGCGCGAAGCCGATGCCGCTGACGATGACCAGGCTGAGCAGCGAGCCCGCCATCGCCCTGGACAGGCCCTGACCCGACATCAGGAACGGCATGCCCCAGAGCAGCAGAAAGGTCGCGGCGGGGAAGGCCGTGGTGAAGTGCACCCACAGGCCGAGCCTGGTCCCGGGCTCGCGCCAGGCCGCCGCGATCTGCTCGCGCAGCGGCAATCGGGCAGGGGGCACAGCCGGGGCCGCCTCGGTGAGACCGTCCGGTGACGCCACCACCGGCGACCGGAACAGCGAGGCGCGGCGCGGGCTCTCGGGGGTGTCCCGCAGGAACAGCAGGACCAGCGCGAGGACGGCGAGGCCGAGCAGCGCGGTGGTGGCGAAGGTCGGCATCCAGCCGGCGCTGTGCAGGACCTGGGACAGCAGCAGGGTGCTGACCAGGTTGCCCATGGTCCCGACCAGGCCGGTGAGCTGGGCGATGAAGGGGTTGCGGCGGGGCGGGAACCAGCGGGTGCCGAGCCTCAGCACGCTGACGAAGGTCATCGCGTCCCCGCAGCCGAGGACGGCCCTGGACACCAGCGCCGGGGTGAACGCGGTGGAGAAGGCGAAGCCCAGCTGTCCCGCGGTGAGCAGCAGCAGCCCCATGCTGAGGACCCGGCGCGGCCCCAGCCGGTCCACCAGCAGGCCGACGGGTATCTGCATCCCGGCGTAGACCAGCACCTGGAGGATGGAGAAGGTCGACAGCGCGGAGGCGCCGATGCCGAAGCGGGCCGCCGCGTCCAGCCCGGCCACGCCCAGGCTGGTGCGGTGCACCACGGCGAGGATGTAGACGGCGACGCCGATGCCCCAGGCCGCCCAGGCGCCGGGGACCGGGGTCGCGCCCCGGAGCGGCTGAGCGGATGCCGCGCCGGATGTGGTCAGGGTCGAGGGCACAGTGACGGCAGGATCGGCAGGCATAGTGCTGCCATCCTATGGTGGGATGAATTCGCTGCTGTCGGCGGTACCCGCTCAGTGCCGGTTGGCATAGTTGTAGACGCCCCAGATGACCGCGCCGAAGACCGGGCTGTAGCTGGTCCAGTCGTTGGGTCCGCCCCGGTCCAGGCCGCCGATCAGGCCGATGACCCGGCCGGTGTCGGTCTTCGGGTCGAGGTCGATCAGCCAGGGGCTGCCGGAGGTCCCGCTGTAGAAGCCGCTGCAGAGGAACCGCATCTGGCTGTAACCGGGCACCTTGGTGGTGTGGTTCCAGCAGGTGATCGCCCGGTCGGCGGGGACCGCGGAAGCCTCGGGGTAGCCGGTGACGCCGACCCAGTTGTTGTAGCCCGGGGTCGCGTTCAGGGAGTTGCCGTTGACGACGTTCTCCACTTGGCGGCCCTTGCTGTCCTTGCCGACCTTGGCGAAGGCGAAGTCGTAGTTGATACCGGTGCTGGATTCGCTGAAGCGGCTGTCGCTGTACACCTTCTGCACCGCCCACACCCCGTACGGCTGGGTACGCGCACCGGAGCGGTAGTCGGGGACGAAGGCCATCCAGCTGCCGGGGCGGCAGTGTGCCGCCATCAGGATCAGGTTCTTGCCGGGGCTCCGTACCACCGAGGCGGTGCAGTAGTGGGTCTTCAGATCCTTGCCGGCGTAGAAGATGGTCCCGATCGAGGGCCGGGAGTTGGGGTACGAGCGGGCGACCGAAGCAGCGGTCGTGGCTCCGGCGGTCGAACGGCTGCCGCTGGTGGTCCGGTCCTCGGAGGTGGCCGAGGCCATCCGCTCAGGGGTCCAGAACTGCCGTACCGCCGCCGAGTCGTCCTGCGCCACCAATGGAGCGGCGGCGGTGCTGAGCGTGGGCCCGTTCACCGTGGTGACGACGATCCCGGAGCCGGCCGCCTCCGTCAGCGCCGCCTGGGCCGACGGAGGCTCCAGTCCGGCGATGACGGCCGCCACTGCGAGCCCGGCCATCGCCGACCGAACCGCGATCCGCTTCTTCCGCACGCCGCCCCCATCGTTCACCGCCAGCGCACTGGCACCGCCTGCCGCGCAATCCGACGAATGTAGCAGCGCGCATATGTTCGACGGCAAACAGCGTGGCAACGATTCAGCCGCGAACCTTCCAACTGACGGTCCCGGTCATCCTGTTCGCGCGGAACGCCTCGTCCCGCAGCCAGGGCGTGGTGTCCCGCACCGTCGCAGTGACCACGCCCGTCGCCCCAGGCAGCAGGCCCAGTTGACCGGGATCGAGAGTGTCGCCGCTGACCGCGGCCGTCGGCGCCGGGTGTCCGTCCAGTTGCCAGGTCACCTGCAGCCGACGGCCGCCGGCCAGCGGAATCGGGAAGACCTGGAGCTTCGGCCGTCCGTCCACCACGCCGGGAGCCGGCTCGGCGTGGTCGATCGGCGACACCTGACGGTAGATCGACTCGATGATCGCCTCCCGGGACGGCAGGTTGTAGACGCCGCCGAGGGTGCGCATCACCGAGTCCCGGGTCGGCCGGTAGAGCCCGTTGCCGCTGCGGTACGCCCCCACGGTGCCGCCGCTGGGGTCGGCCGCGCCCAGCCAGCGCCACCACTTGACCCGGTCGGCGCGCATGACCGCGGCGTCCCTGGGCGAGAGGTTGGGGTAGGAGCTGTCGGCCGGCGCGGCGTCGTACTCGTCGCCCAGGCCGCCGACGGTATGGCCCATCTCATGCTGGATGATCCTCGACGCTTCCGGGGAACCGGCCGCCAGGGTGGTCGTCGGTCCGCCGCCCTCGCCGCCGTACCGGTCCGAGTCGGCCAGCGCCAGCACATACTGCGGCCCGGCCGGTGCGCCCGCCCTGGCCGCCACCGCGCCGTCGTCGGCGCACAGCAGCCGGGCGATGCCGTCGCAGCCGAAGTGCATGCCCAGCGGCGAGCCCCGGCGCAGCCCCGACTGCGGGGAGACCACGTCCACCCGGCGGACGTCGAAGAAGTGCTGGTAGCTGCGGAACGGCTCCACCACGGTCAGCGCCTGCCACACGGCCGCCGCCTGCGCCCGGTAACGGGGCAGGTCGGCGGCCGTATAGCCGTCACCCAGCAGGACCAGGGTGATCCGCTTCGCCGGATCCCCGTTGTCCACCACCATCGATCCGGAGCCGGCCGCCTCGGCCCGCACCGGTCCCCGCGCCAGCAGCGCGAACACCAACAGCAGCACGGAACCGGACAGGACCAAGGCACGGGCCTCTGGTCGCATGGGGTACTCCTCCGCCCCTCGACAACGCGGTCCGCGAAGGAGTACCCACCGGGCTCGGCCGACCACGCGTCACCCGTTGAGCCTTCACTCGTACGTGGCCGAGCGCGTCAACCCCAGCTGATGAGGCGTTTGGGCTGCTCCAGAACGGCCGCCGTGTCGGCGAGCACCTTGGAGCCGAGCTCGCCGTCGACCATGCGGTGGTCGAAGGAGAGCGCCAGGGTGGTCACCAGTCGCGGCACCACCCGGCCCTTGTGCACCCAGGGCAACTCCCTGACCTGGCCGAAGGCCAGGATGGCGGCCTCGCCCGGGTTGAGGATCGGGGTGCCCGAGTCGACGCCGAAGACGCCGACATTGGTGATGGTGACCGTGCCGCCCTGCATGTCCGCAGGGGAGGTGCGGCCCTCGCGGGCCGTCTCGATCAGCGCGGTCAGCGACTGCGCCAGCTCGGCCAGGCTCTGCGAGCCCGCGTCCTTGATGTTGGGGACGATCAGCCCGCGCGGGGTGGCCGCGGCGATGCCGAGGTTGACCCGGCGCTTCACCACGATCTCCTGGTTGGCCTCGTCCCAGGCGGAGTTGACCTCCGGGTGCCTGCGGATCGCGGTCAGCAGCGCCCTGGCGACCAGGAGCAGCGGACTGACCCTGACGTTCGGGCCCAGCTCGCCGCTGGCCTTGAGGCTGCGCACCAGCTTCATGGTGCGGGTGACGTCGACCTGCACCCACTCGGTGACATGCGGCGCGGTGAACGCCGAGGCGACCATGGCCTGCGCGGTGGCCTTGCGGACGCCCTTGACCGGGATGCGCAGGTCACCGTCGGTGCTGGTCACCGCCAGGACCGGAGCCGGGAGAGGAGCGACCGGAGCCGCCGGGGCGGCGGCGGGGGCCTTGGCGGCGACGGGCGCGGCCGGGGCTGCGACGGCGTGGACGTCGTCACGGGTGATGGTGCCGCCCGGGCCGGTCGGGGTGACCGTGCGCAGGTCGATGCCCAGGTCCTTGGCCAGCTTGCGCACCGGCGGCTTCGCCAGCGGGCGGTCCTCGGCAACCGGGGCGGGCGCCGGGGCCGAGGCCGTGACGGGGGCCGTGACGGGGACGGACACCGGCGGGGTCAGCGCCACCTTGCGGGGGCGACGGCGGGAGGCGCCGGACCGGGGTCCGTAGCCGACCAGCACCTCACGGCGCTCGGGCTCCGGCTCGGGTTCCACCGCGGCGGGCGCGGTCGTCCCCGTTTCGGGGACAACCGCGGCAGCGCCGCCCTCCACCGCCACGGTGATGATCACCTGGCCGACGTCGACCGTGGTGCCCTCGTCGAAGAACAGCTCGCGGACCACCCCGTCGAAGGGGATCGGCAGCTCCACCGCCGCCTTGGCGGTCTCGACCTCGCACACCACCTGTCCGTCGGTGACGGTGTCACCGGGCTGGACGTACCACTTCAGGATCTCGGCCTCGGTCAGCCCCTCGCCCACATCGGGCATCTTGAACTGACGTACCGACTCGACTGCTGTCGTCATGACGTCTCCTCAACCCCTCAGAAGGCCATGGCGCGGTCGACGGCGTCGAGCACCCGGTCCAGGTCCGGCAGGAAGGCGTCCTCGACCCGCGACGGCGGGTAGGGGGCGAAGTAGCCGCCGACGCGCAGCACCGGGGCCTCCAGCGAGTAGAAGCAGCGCTCGGTGATCCGCGCCGCCAGCTCGGCCCCCATCCCCAGGAACACCGGGGCCTCGTGCACCACCACGGCGCGCCCGGTCCGCCTGACCGACTGCTCCAGGGCGTCGAAGTCGACCGGGGACAGCGAGCGCAGGTCCACGACCTCCAGCTTCAGCCCGTCCTCGGCGGCGGCCTCGGCCGCCTCCAGGCAGACCTTCACCATCGGCCCGTAGGCGATCAGGGTCAGGTCGCTGCCGGAGCGGGCCACCCGGGCCTGGTGCAGGCCCAGCTCAGGAGCACCGTTCGGGTCCAGCTGGCCCTTGTCCCAGTAGCGCCGCTTGGGCTCCAGGAAGATCACCGGGTCGTCCGAGGCGATGGCCTGACGCAGCATCCAGTGCGCGTCCGCCGGGTTGGACGGGGCGACCACCTTGAGGCCCGCGGTGTGGGCGAAGTACGCCTCGTGGGACTCGCTGTGGTGCTCCACCGCGCCGATGCCGCCGGCGAAGGGGATCCGGATGGTCACCGGGAGCTTGATCTGGCCCAGCGCGCGGGCGTGCATCTTCGCGAGCTGGGTGACGATCTGGTCGAACGCCGGGTACACGAACCCGTCGAACTGGATCTCCACCACCGGGCGGTAGCCGCGCAGGGCGAGGCCGATCGCGGTGCCGACGATGCCGGATTCGGCCAGCGGGGTGTCGATCACCCGCTCCTCGCCGAAGTCCTTGTGCAGACCGTCGGTGACCCGGAACACGCCCCCGAGGCGGCCCACGTCCTCACCCATGACCAGCGTCTTGGGGTTCTCGTCCAGGGAACGGCGCAGCGCCTCGTTGAGCGCCTGCACCATGGTCCAGGACTTCTTCTGGCCGGATTCGACCGCCATCAGTCGTCCTCCCCATCGGTCATCTCAGCGGCCGCGCTCGCGAACGAGGACGCGTAGGCGAGGTAGCCCTCGCGCTCCTCGTCCACCAGGGCGTGCCCCTCCGCGTACACATGGTCGAAGATCGAGGAGGGGTCGGGGTCCGGCATGGTCCGTACGCCCTCGCGCACCCGGCGGGCCAGCTGCTCGCTCTCGGCGTCCAGCGCGTCGAAGAAGGCGCCGTCCGCCCAGCCCTCGCGGACCAGGTAGGCCTTGAGCCGCTCGATGGGGTCCTTGAGCTTCCAGGACTCCAGCTCCTCGGCGATCCGGTAGCGGGTCGGGTCGTCCGAGGTGGTGTGGGCGCCCATCCGGTAGGTGAAGGCCTCGATCAGCACCGGGCCCTGCCCGGTCCTGGCGTGGTCCAGGGCCCAACGGGTGACCGCCAGGCAGGCCAGCACGTCGTTGCCGTCCACCCGGACACCAGGGAAGCCGAAGCCGGAGGCGCGGCGGTAGAGCGGCACCCGGGTCTGCTTCTCGGTGGGCTCGGAGATGGCCCACTGGTTGTTCTGGCAGAAGAACACCACCGGGGCCTGGTACACCGAGGCGAAGGTGAAGGCCTCGGAGACGTCGCCCTGGCTGGAGGCGCCGTCGCCGAAGTAGGCGATCACGGCGTCGTCGGAGCCGTCCTTGGTGATGCCCATCGCGTAGCCGGTGGCGTGCAGCGTCTGCGAACCGATGACGATGGTGTACAGCTGGAAGTTCTTCTCGTCCGGGTCCCAGCCGCCGTGGTTCACCCCCCGGAACATGCCCAGCAGGTTCAGCGGGTCCACGCCCTTGCACCAGGCGACGCCGTGCTCACGGTAGGTCGGGAAGGCGTAGTCGGTGGGACGCATCGCCCGACCCGAGCCGACCTGCGCGGCCTCCTGACCCAGCAGCGAGGCCCACAGGCCCAGCTCGCCCTGGCGCTGCAGCGAGGTCGCCTCCGCGTCGAAGCGACGGACCAGGACCAGGTCCCGGTAGATGGAGCGCAACTCCTCCGGGGTGGTCTCCAGGGAGTAGTCCGGGTGTTCGACCCGTTCCCCCTCGGGGGTGAGCAGTTGTACCAGCTCCGGTGGGCCCGCGTCCGCGGTGCCACCGTTGGCGGCAGGGGCGATGGTGGGCGCCCCGGCCGTGCTGTCGACGGTCACGTTCACTCCTCGGTCTCTCCGGTCTCCGTCTGTGTCCCTGGGTTAGGGCCAGTACCGGCCACCGGTCCGGTCGCCGTCTCCGTATCACTGCGCGGGGTGTGCGCGGGGTGCGGACCGGCGGTAGGTGTGCCCTGATCCTGCAGGAGAACGTTACCCAGCGGAAGAGCCTGCTGCTCCGCTGGTAGGACGTCCTCGTAACCTCCGAGTACCCCGTCCTGTGGCAAATCAGGCTATTTTTCGACATCAGCCCGCGTGGCCGGAGGCTTGCTGTGCAAATCTTGTGCCATGAAACAATCCGGGCATATCAGGGTTTTTCTCCTCGACGATCATGAGGTCGTCCGCCGGGGCGTCCATGAGCTGCTCTCGCTGGACGACGACATCGAGATCGTCGGCGAGGCCGGCACCGCCGCCGAGGCGCTGACCCGCATCCCGGCCACCCGTCCCGACGTGGCGGTGCTGGACGTGCGCCTGCCCGACGGCAGCGGGGTGGAGGTCTGCCGCGAGATCCGCTCGCGGCAGCCGGAGACCAAGTGCCTGATGCTCACCTCGTTCTCCGACGACGAGGCGCTCTTCGACGCGATCATGGCCGGGGCCGCCGGCTACGTCCTCAAGGCGATCCGAGGCACCGACCTGCTCTCGGCGGTACGCGACGTCGCCGCCGGCAAGTCGCTGCTGGACCCGGTCGCCACCGGCCGGGTGCTGGCCCGACTGCGCGAGGGCAACCAGGAGGACGAGCGGCTCAGCGGGCTGACCAAGCAGGAGCGCCGGATCCTGGACCTGATCGGCGAGGGGATGACCAACCGGCAGATCGGCCATGAGCTGCACCTCGCCGAGAAGACCGTGAAGAACTACGTCTCCAGCCTGCTCGCCAAGCTCGGCATGGAGCGCCGCACCCAGGCCGCGGCGTACGTGGCGAAGATGCACGCCGAAGAACGCTGAAGCGCGCTGACGCCGGATCATGCGGAGAGCGCTGCTGTCAAGTGGTCGCCTTTCCCAGCTGCATCAGCAGTACCATCGGCAACGTGACGCAGGCTCAGACACCGGCGGCGCTGCTGGACAGGGTGCACGGCATCCCGGTCGCCGGGGTGCTGGAGCGCTACGACCTCCCCGACGCCTACCCGGAGCTGACGGTGGAACGGGTCAGCCAGGGCCTGCTCAACCGAGGGGTGAGGATCAGCGGGCCGCACGGCGGCTACTTCCTCAAGCAGTACCTGGACGACGCCGGGCACGCGTCCGGCGCCGCCATCGCCGCGCAGCACCGGGCCATAGCGGCACTGCGCGACCGCGGCCTGCCGACCGCACCCCCGCTCACCGCCAGGGACGGCCGCAGCAGCGTGCTGCTGCGGGGGCGCCGCTACGCCCTGTTCCCCTGGGTCGAGGGGAGCCACCGCACCGGCCGCTCGCTGGACCGGGAGGAGTGCACCGCCCTGGGCACCCTGCTCGGCCGGATCCACGCCACCCTGGCCGAGCTGCACCCGCCGGTGCCGCAGCCCCGCTCGCTGCCGAGCGCCGATCCGACGCAGACCGAGCGCACCATCGCCGACCTGCTGGAACGCTCCCAGCTGCGGACCCCGCAGGAGCCCTTCGACGCGCTGGCCAGGGAGCGGCTGCGGGAGCGCCGCGAGCTGCTGGCCGACTACCGGCACCGCAGGCCGCAGCCGGACGCGGCGCCGCCCTCCGGTTGGGTGCACGGCGATTTCCACCATCTGAACCTGCTCTACCGGGACGCCGCCCCGGTGGCCGTCCTGGACTGGGACCGGCTCGGGATCAAGCCCTGCGCCGAGGAGGCGGTCCGGGCCTCGACGCTGTTCTTCAACCATCCCGAGACCGGGGTGCTCGACCTGTCCCGGGTGCGGCACTACGCCCGCGGCTACCGCGAGGCCTCCGGCAGCAGCCCGGAACACCTGGCTGCCGCGGTGCACCGGGTGTGGTGGGAGCGGCTGAACGACTTCTGGATACTGCGCTGGCGCTACCAGCGCCGGGACGAGCGGGCGGACCCGCTGTTCCCGGCGGCGGCGGCGCAGCTGGTGTGGTGGTGCGAGGAGTACGAGCAGGTCCTCGACGCCTGCGTGAACTGAACGGGGCTCAGGAGGTGGGCGTGCTCTTGGAGGACGACGGGGGACCGCCGGCCTGGCCGCCGGCCGAGTTGCCCGTCGCCGTGCTGCTGGCGCCGCCGCTGGCCGACTGACTCACCGGTGCGCTCGCGCTGCTGGACGCGCTGGCGGACGCGCTCGGGCTGGTGCTGATGCTCGCGCTGGGCGAGCTCGACAGCGAGGCCGAACTGCTGGCAGTGGTCCGGTTGCCGGTGAACGACGGGGTGGTCGGCGGCTGGGTGCTCGGGGTGGCGCTGGCCGTGGGGCTGGTGGACTCGGTGGGGGACTGCGAGGCCGTCGTGTCCGAGGGCGTGACCGCGGGGGACGAACTGGACGAGGTCCCCGGGCTCCCGCTGTTGCCCTGGTTCGCCAGCACCACGCCGATGGTGATCGCCGCGATGGCGACCAGGACCGCGATCACCGCGAAGACGGTCCGGCGGTTGCCGTCTCCCGCACCGTTTCCGTCGTTCGGGTCCCGGTGGCGGGGCGGGACCGCGCTGCCGGGGTCGGCCGGCATGGCCCGGGTGCCCATCGGCGGGGTGCCGAGGGTGCGGCCGACCACCGTGGGCGCCATCGCGGCGGCCGCGGCGCTCGGCAGCAGTTCGGTCGGTCCGGTGGCCGAGCCCAGGGTGCGCAGGGCGTGCTGCAGATGGGCCCGGAACTCGTCCGCGCTCTGGAAGCGGTCGTCCGGCTCCTTGGCCAGCGAGCGCAGCACCAGGGCGTCCAGCGAGGCCGGGACCCGGGAGTTGGCCTGCGACGGCGGCACCGGCAGGTCCTGGACGTGCTGGTACACCACCGACAGCGGGGTGTCGCCGGTGAACGGCGGACGCAGCGTCAGCAGCTCGTAGAGCATGCAGCCGGTCGCGTAGAGGTCGGAGCGGTGGTCCACGGCCTTGCCGAGGGCCTGCTCGGGCGACAGGTACTGCGGGGTGCCCATGACCATGCCGGTCTGGGTCATGGTGCTGGTCGCACCGGTGAGCGCGCGGGCGATGCCGAAGTCCATGACCTTGACCGCACCGGTGTTGGTGATGATGACGTTCGCCGGCTTGATGTCCCGGTGCACGATGCCGTGGCGGTGACTGTAGGCCAGTGCCTCCAGGATCCCGGCGGTGATGATCAGGGCCTGGCTGACCGGCGGCGGCTCGTCGCCCTGCAGCAGCTCGCGGACCGTGTGGCCCTCGACCAGCTCCATCACGATGTAGGGGACGGTCTCGCCGCGCTGCGCCTCCTCGCCGGTGTCGTAGACGGCGACGACGGCGTGGTGGTTGAGCGAGGCGACCGAATGGGCCTCACGCGTGAAGCGGATCCGCGCGGTGGTGTCCTCGGCCAGTTCCGGACGGAGCACCTTGATGGCGACGGTGCGGCCGAGCCGCACGTCCCTGGCCGCGAAGACCTCGGCCATGCCGCCCCGGCCCAGACGGTGCGTCAGCCGGTAGCGGCCCTCGCCGAAGACGGACAGACCGCTGGTGGAGCTGACCGAGGGCTCGTCGGGGACGGGACCCTGACCGGGAGCGCCGGGGTAGGGGCTGCCCTGGACCGGCGTCGAGGCGGGGTCACCGTAGCCGTAGCCGCCGTACCCGGGGGCGCCGTAGCCAGGGGCTCCGCCGCCCTGGGTGCCGCCCGGTCCGGTGCCTGCCCCGCCGTCGGCCTGCTCGTTGTCTGCCATTACTCTCCGCCGTCGGTCGTTCGCCTGTGCACCGCTCCCCCGCATTCCGCTCGCGGAAGCTCACCCTTGCCCGCCCTGGTCGCACTCCGCGCACGAAGCGCCGACCGGTAGGACCCAGCAGGTGCACGCTACTGGTTTTTCGCAGCGCACGTGTTCACCGATCACCGTGTGGGCCCGGCCGGGGCCCGGTTCAGCCCAGTCCGGCCGAGCCGTCCGAGGCCGGTGCGGCGGCGACCGGCCCGAGCCGGCCCGAGCCGTTGTTGGTGGTGCTGGAACCGGAACCGTTCTGCAGGGCCAGCACCAGGATCAGTACCAGCAGCACCAGCACGCCCACGATCACACCGACCACGGCGGCCGCGGCCCCGCAGCCCCGACCGCCCTTGGGGATGGGGGTGTTCGGCTGCTGCCCGGGGTTGATCGGCCTGCCGATCGGGCGTGGGACGGGCGTTCCCGGGCGCAGCGGCTGGGGGATCGGCGTCGGCCGCGGCATCGGGGTGGGCGGCGGGGTCGGCCGGTAGGGCGGCGGAGTCTGTGCGCCCTGCTGCATACCTACCTGTGGATACGGTGTCGGCGTCTGCGGCGCCCCGGGGCGGGCGTACGGCGGCGGCGTCGGCCCGGGAGCGAAGTTCTGCGGCATCGAAGGCTGCGGCATCGAGTACTGGGGCGGCATCGGCTGCTGCTGGTACGGCTGCTGCTGCGGGGGCATCGTGCCCAGCTGACCCTGCGCCGGCGGGAAGACCGCGTTCGCGCCCGAGCCACCGACATTGGTCACCCGCGGGCCCTCGCCGATGATCAGCGGGATGTTGGCGCCGCCGACCCCGGCCAGCCGCTCGCACTCCTCGCGCATCTCGTCGGCGCTCTGGAAGCGGTGCCCCGGATCCTTCCGCAGCGCCCGCGCCACCAGCGCGTCCACCGCGGGGGTGACGGCGGCGTTGAAGGAGGACGGCGCCGGCGGGGTGTCCTGGACGTGCTGATAGGCCATCCCCAGCGCGGTGTCGGACTCGAACGGCAACCGTCCGGTGAGCAGCTCGAAGAGCAGGCAGCCGACCGAGTAGAGGTCGGAGCGGGCGTCCACGGCCTTGCCGAGGGCCTGCTCCGGCGAGAGGTACTGGGGGGTGCCGACGACCATGCCGGTCTGCGTCATCGACGTCACCCCGGACTGCATCGCCCTGGCGATGCCGAAGTCCATCACCTTGACCGTGTTGCGCCTGGTCAGCATGACGTTGGCGGGCTTGATGTCGCGGTGCACCAACCCCTGTTCGTGCGAGGCGCCGAGGGCCGCCAGCACATCGCCGGTGATCTTCAGCGCCTTGTCGGTGGGCATGGCGCCGTGCGCGGCGATGTCGTCCCTGAGCACCGAGCTCAGCGAACCGCCCTCGATGTACTCCATGACGATGAAGGGGGCGTGCACCCCGTCCTCGTTGACGTCCTCGCCACTGTCGAACACCGAGACGATATTGGGGTGGTTGAGCCTGGCGACCGCCTGCGCCTCACGCCGGAAGCGCTCGCGGAACGAGGGCTCGGCGCTCATGTTGCCGAGCATGCTCTTCACCGCCACCGGGCGGTCCAGAACCGTGTCGTCCGCGAGGTGGACCGTCGCCATCCCGCCCTGCCCGAGCAAATCCCGCAGCAGGTAACGGCCGTGACCGACTGTCCGCCCCGCCGCGCCGCTCTGCCCGGTGCTGCCCTGCTCGCTCATCTGTCTTCTCTTCTCCCCCACGGCCTCAGGGGATCAGGCTAGCGGGCCGCACGGACAGGCGTCGCAGCGCCATCGGACCGAATCCGGTCCGTGACCGCGGTCCGGCGCCGGTCCGACCAACAGGTACCGATTACAGGTAGGGGCCCGAACGGAGGTGTCCCTGGCCGTCGTCGCCCTCGTCCAGACCGCCCTGGCCGGGCGGCAGCGCCCGCCGCATCTGCTCCAACTGCGCCCTGGCAGCCATCTGTTGGGCGAACAGCGCGGTCTGGATGCCATGGAAGAGGCCTTCCAGCCACCCCACCAGCTGCGCCTGCGCGATCCGGAGCTCGGCCTCACTGGGGATGGCCTCCTCGGTGAACGGCAGCGACAGCCGCTCCAGCTCCTCCACGAGTTCCGGCGCGAGACCCGCCTCCAGTTCCTTGACCGAACTGGCGTGGATCTCCTTGAGCCGGACCCGGCTGGCCTCGTCCAGCGGCGCCTGCCGGACCTCCTCCAGCAGCTGCTTGATCATGCTGCCGATCCGCATGACCTTCGCCGGCTGCTCGACCATCTCGGTGATGGGCAGCTCACGGGGCTCACCCTCGGCTGTCGCCCCCTCATCCTCCGAGGCCGGGCGGCAGGCTCCGCCGGGGAGTGCCCCGACGGGCATCCCGTCGGGGCCGACGATCAGGACCTGGGGGCCATGGGGGCCGTCTTCGGGCCGCGCGTTCGGGCTGTTCATAGCCGTCATTCTGCCCCAACGGACCGGCTTTGGGGCGGCAGCCCACAGAACACCTGTACGGCCGGGCGCGACGGCCGCCGGATCCCGCCGCTCACATCCACCCTTGCATCCGCCGCTACAGCCGCCGCAGCCGCCAGCCGAACAGCGCGGCCCCGCAGCCGATCAGCGACAGACCCATCCCGAGCGGCAGCAGCCTGCGGCTCAGCAGCTCCCGCGCGGATCCGCCGCGCACGGCGACCGGCTGCCCCGGGAGCGGCTTCGCCGCCAGCGCATCGGGCCCGAGCGGCGGCGGACCCCCGCGCGGCGGCGTCCGACCGGGGTTCTGGTCCTCGGACGGCCGGAAGTGCCGCGAGCCGGCCCCCGCCGGGGCGCTCGGCGTACCCGCGGCAGCCGCGGCGCTCGACGCGGCTGCGGTCACCGGAGACGAGTCGGCGCCCGGGGTCCGGTACGGCGGCCCGGGGACGGCCGCCGGGAACAAGGTGCTGAGCAGCGGCACCGGGAACACCGACGCCGCCGCCGAAGCGCAGTCCGACGGCGACCCGGGCTTCGAGGGCGCAGCCTTCGGGGAGGCCGAAGCCGAGGAGACCGGCTTGGCCGGGCCGGTCCTGGACGGGACGGGCTTGGGCGGGCCCGGCTTCGAGGGGAGCGGCTGCGAGGGTGCTGCGGGGCCCGACGGCGCCGTCTCCGTCCGGCCGCCCTCCCTCGGCCACACCAACCGGATGTTCCCCCCGCCCGGCAGCCGCACCAGCAGCCCGTCGGGCCGGTACGGAGCCGGCGTACGGCCCCCCTGCGCGGGTTGTGCGGCCCCAGCCGCAGGCACCGGGCCGAACGCCAGCGCGATCCCCATGCCCAGCAGCAGGGCGGTGCCCCGCACAGCAGCGGAGGGGGAGGACATGGCCATGCTCCGCACCCTCCAGACCGCCGCCGACCCGGCCCCACCTGAACGGGACCCGCCGACCCGCACCCGACCACAGCTGTCCCTGCGACCATTACATATACCGTCATACACGGCATTTCAGACAGCCATTCCTACGGCCGGTCGGAGGACCCGTCCGAGCCCGGGCCTGTCGTCAGAGCTCAGGAGAGCTCAGGCTCGGACCGAGAGCAGGATCTTGCCGATATGGGTGCTGCTCTCCATGAGCCGGTGGGCTTCGGCGGCATCGGCGAGCGGGATGACGCGGTCGACGACGGGCTTGACCGTGCCGGACTCGAACAGGGGCCAGACGTGTTCGCGGACGGACGCGACGATGGCGGCCTTCTCGTCCAGAGGCCGGGCGCGGAGGCCGGTGGCGGCGACGGCGGCGCGCTTGGCCATCAGCTTGCCGAGGTTGAGCTCGGCCTTGATGCCGCCCTGCATGCCGATGACTACCAGACGGCCGTTGACCGCCAGGGCGTCAAGATTGCGGTCCAGGTACTTGGCGCCGATCACGTCGAGAATCACGTCCGCGCCATCGGGGCCCAGCACCTCGACGAAGTCCTGCTCCCGGTAGTTGATCAGCACATCCGCGCCCAGGGCGCGGCACGCCTCCAGCTTCTCCGTGCTGCCCGCCGTCACCGCGACCCTGGCGCCGATCGCCTTGCCCAGCTGGATCGCCATCGTCCCGATCCCGCTGCTGCCGCCGTGCACCAGCAGCGTCTCGGCCGGGCGCAGATGCGCCACCTGGAACACGTTGGACCAGACCGTGCAGGTCACCTCCGGCAGGGCGGCCGCGGTGACCAGGTCGATGCCCTTGGGGACCGGCAGCAGCTGTCCGACCGGCACCGCGACCTTCTCCGCGTACCCGCCGCCCGACAGCAGCGCGCACACCTCGTCGCCGACGGCCCATCCGGAGACGCCCGCGCCCAGCGCGGCGATCCGCCCCGAGCACTCGAGACCGGGGTAGCGCGAAGCCCCCGGCGGTGGATCGTAGAAACCCTGCCGCTGCAGCACATCGGCCCGGTTGACGGCCGACGCGGCCACCTGGACCAGCACCTCGCCCTCGCCGGGAACCGGATCGGGGACCTCGCTCCAGGTCAGCGCATCGGGGCCGCCCGGCTCTGTGATCGTGATCGCTCGCATGGGTCCGACGCTACCGGAGCATCCCCGGCGAGCCGCGCTCCCCCGCAGTCGGGCACCGCAGTCGGGCACCGCGGTCAACGAGGTACTGACGGCTGTGTGCTGACGCTGGATAAGCTGGACGCCAGGGGAGCGCTCTCATGGGAGGTCGGCATGGGCGGTTGGCTGTGGTTGTTGATCCCCGCCGTGATCGTCGGTGGCGGGCGGCTCGGCGAGCTGATGCAGAGCACCCTGCGCACCCGGCACGAGCGCAAGTTGGAGCTGCTCAAGGCCAGCGAGCGACGGCAGCTCGCCATCGACGCGGCCAACCGCCCGCCGGAGCCGGTCTGCGGCTGCACCCACCACCTGGCCAAGCACGACCGCAACGGCAAGTGCCACGAGACGGTGGAGGCCCCGACCGCCTGGGACGCCCAGCGCAAGCCGCTGCAGTACGAGGCCCGGCCGTGCAACTGCCAGCAGTACATCGGACCGGAGCCGCTGGGGATGGTGTTCGCCCAGGACATCGTCGACCCGGAGAAGAAGTAGCAGGGTTCGAGGGGATCAAGCCGGCTGGGGTTCCACCCGCCTGATGGCGATGACCCGGTCGGTCGCCTTCAGCGCGGCGGCCTCGGGGTCGTTGTAGGGGAGCCTGCGGTTGCCGCGGACCACGCAGACGACCAGGTCGTCGCAGGCGAGCGGGTGGCCGCCGACCTCGGCGGGGCCGACCGGGCGGTCGATGACGTCCAGGCCGTCGCCGACCGTCAGCAGGTCGTCCAGCACCGCGCCGGCGTTGGGGCTGAGGGTGGAGACGCCGAGCAGGCGTCCGGCCGAGCTGGAGCTGGTGACGACGACGGTCGCACCGCTCTGCCGCAACAGGGGCGCGTTCTCGTCCTCCCGCACCGCGACCACGACCGTGGCGTGCTTGTTGAGCTGTCGAACCGTCAGGGTGACCAGGACGGCCGTGTCGTCGCGCTGGGTGCCCACGATGATCTGTGCGGCGCGCTCGACCTGGGCACGGCGCAGCACCTCGGTGCGGGTCGCGTCGCCGAGGATGCCGACCAGGCCGTCCTCGTTGGCGGCCTCGATCGCCCTGTGCTGGTGGTCGACCACCACGATCCGGTCCTTGGCGACGCCCTTGAGCAGCAGCGTCTCCACGGCGTTGCTGCCCTTGGTGCCGTATCCGACGACGACCACATGTCCCTCGGAGGACTCCTGGCTCATGGCGGCTTTCCAGTGCTTGATCCGCCAGAGCTGACGGGTACGGGTGGTCAGGACCTCCAGCGTGGTGCCGACCAGGATGATCAGGAAGACCACCCGCAGCGGGGTGATCACCAGGGTGTTGACCAGCCGGGCGCTGTCGCTGACCGGGGTGATGTCGCCGTAGCCGGTGGTGGAGAGGGTGACCGTGGCGTAGTAGGCGGCGCCGAGCAGGTCGAGGTGGTCGTGGGCGTTGTCGCGGTAGCCGTCCCTGCCGAAGTAGACGACGGCGATGGTGACCAGCATGACCAGCAGGGCGAGCACGAAGCGGCGGCGCACCTGCTGCGACGGGGACGTCGCCGGTTCCGGCAGCAGGATCTGGCGGAGCTGCAGCTCGCCGGGGTCCCGGCCGCTCCGGCCGGCGCGCTTTCTGCGGCCCGCGCGCGCCGTCCCGCTCGTGCGGCTCATCCCGCTCATCCCGTCGGGACCTCCAGTACCTCCACCCGCGCACCCGCCGCGCACCCGCCGGGCGGGACCACGGCCAGCCCCTCGGCCAGGGCCAGGCCGCGCAGCATCGCCGGGCCGTCGAAGGCCAGCGGCACCGCCCCGCGCTCGGGGAGCACCACCGGCAGCAGCCGGGTGTCCACCGGGTGCCCCGGGAGCGCAACGGCGGCCTCGACCAGGTACGTCGCGGTACGGGGGAAGCCGGCGAGGGCGCGCAGCAGCGGCTCGGCCAGGGTGACCACCCCGGCCACGGCCGCCAGCGGATTGCCCGGCAGTCCGACCAGGTGACGCGGCCTGTCGCCGCCCGCAGGCGGCGGCAGCACGGCCAGCAGCATGGGATGCCCGGGGCGTACCCGCACGCCGTCGACCAGCAGTTCCGCGCCGACCTCGGCCAGCGCGCGGTGCAGGTAGTCGACCGGTCCCGCCGCCGTGCCGCCGGTGGTGACCACCACGTCGGCGGGGCTGCGCCGCAGCGCGTCGCGGAGCAGGCCGAGATCGTCGCCGACCCGGCGTACGGCGGTGATCCGTGCGCCGTAGGCGCGCAGCCAGGGCGGCAGCAGCGGGCTGAGCGCATCCCTGGTGCGCCCCGCGCCGGGCAGCCCCGAGTCCAGCAGCTCGTCGCCCAGGACCAGGAGTTCCACGGTGGGGCGGCGGTGCACGGTGAGCAGGTCGCAGCCGGCCGCCGCGGCGAGGCCGAGCACGGCGGGGGTGACGGTGGCGCCCTGCGGCAGCAGCGGCTCGCCGGTGCGGCACTCCTGGCCGCGCGGACGGATGTCGCGGCCCTGCTCCAGCGGAGTCCCGCCGCGGTCGTGCAGCAGCTCGGCGCCGCTCCGGTCGCGGCGGATCCCGCCGTCCTCGCGCCGGAGCACGGCGGTGGCCCCCGGCGGCAGCTGGGCCCCGGTGGCGATGCGCACGGCGGTGCCGTCGGGCAGCGGCGCCGTGCTGCCGCGACCGGCGAGCAGCTGGTCGCTGTCGTCGGCCAGGGCGGGACTGATCCGCCACGGTCCGGGGCCGGACACCGCCCAGCCGTCCATGGCGGAGGTGTCGAAGGCGGGCAGGTCGGTGAGCGCTTCGAGGGGGGCGGCCAGAGCGGCGCCGAGCGCGTCGTCGAGGGGCACACGCACCGGCGGGAGCGGCCGGAGCACGGCGCGCAGGGCCCGTCCGCGCGCCTGTGCCCAGCCGAGCGGCTCGGAGGGCACGCCCTTCGCCCCGCTGCCGGCGGCCTCGGCGGCGGCGTAGTCGTACGGCGCTGGGGTGGCCGGCCGACCGGGCTGACCGGCCCGGCCAGGCGTCGACGGTTGGGCGGGTTCCGGGATGGGCGCTGTGTAGTCGAACGGCGCACCGTCCCCAGTGCCATCAGCAGCACCGTCGCCGCTCACGACGGCCGTGCGGACCAGGAACGGATAGGCATCGAGCAGGTCCCCATCGGTACTCCCCTCACCGCCCATCAGCCCGACTCCCCGCCGCTCGTCTGCGCGCCACTCGCCTGCGCACTGCTTTCCTGCTCCGCGGCCCAGCGCCGGGCCAGTGCCGCGACCTTGCGATTGGCCTCCGCCACCGCCGCGGAGCCGCCACCGGCCTGCGCCGCGGCATAGCCGACCAGGAACGCCGTCAGCGGCGCGGCCGGCCGGGCCACGCCATGGGCCACGTCCTTGGTCATGTCGAGCAGACCGGGAACATCGACCTCCAGGTCGATCCCCAGCTCGGACTTCGCTTCGGCGATCCAGTCATCCAGCACAGTCCCATCGTCGCTGATCCCCGGGCCCGTGGCGTGCAAGGTAACGTTTCGCTGTCGTGTCACATCTCTCTCGGCGCACGCGCCCGGGCGTGAGCACGGGCCCGGGCGAGGTCGTCCCAGGTGTCGCAGTCGAGCGCGGCCCCGTCCGCATCGGCGATCCGACGGGTGGTCAGGCCGCCGACGAGGCGGCGCAGCGGAAGCCCGGCCGGATCGCCCAGGGCCGCCAGGGCTGTCAGCAGCGGTGCGGTGCGGTAGGCGGCGGCCAGGGGCTGGTCCCGACCGTCGGCGTCGACCAGGACGGCCGCGTCCGCGTCCGGGTCCCCGTCCAGCTCCCGGAGCAGCAGCGCGGCGGTCGTCGGTTCGAAGAACGGCAGGTCGGCGGCGAGCAGCAGGATCCGGTCCGCGGTCACCGACGGAAGCGCCGCCGCCACCGCGGCCACCGGTCCGCCGCCGGGCGGCTGCTCGCGCACCCAGCTCACCGGTCGACGGGTCGGCCGCCGGGGACCGGCCACGACCGTGGTCCGCGCCCCCGCGCAGCCGGCCAGGACCCGGTCCAGCAGCGCGGTCCCGTCGACCTCCAGCGCCACCTTGTCCGTGGCCCCGCCGAACCGCCGGGCCGTGCCGCCGGCGAGCACCACCGCGTCGTACGTACCCGGCCCACCGTCCATCCGACCAGTATGTCTCCGGAACGGACCGGGTCAGAGCTGGTACTCCGCCAGGACTGTCGCGACCTCGTCCTCGAACGCGGCGGCCGGGCCGAGGAACAGTTCGAGGTGCTTGGCCCAGGCGTGGTAGCGGTGCAGCGGGTAGTCGAGGTCCGCGCCCATGCCGCCGTGCAGGTGCTGGGCGGTCGCGGCGATCGAGCGGACACCCTCGGCCGACCAGACCTTGGCGGTGGCGAGATCGGCGGCCAGCGGGATGCGCTCCGGGTCGTCCGCGCAGTCCGCGCCGTCCGTGCCCTCCGCCGAGGTGGCGAGGCCCAGACGCCAGGCCGCCTGCCAGAGGGTGACCTCCATCGCCCGCAGGTCGATGTACCGGTCGGCGACCTGCATCGACACGGCCTGGAACGTGGCGATGGGATGCCCGAACTGCACCCGCTTGCCGGTGTAGTCGGCGGTGATCCGCAGGATCTGCTCGCCCAGGCCCAGGCACAGCGCCGCGGTGCCGACGATCAGCAGGCCGCGCAGGTAGAGCCAGTTGGCGGCGTCCGGCGCGGGTTCCCCCAGCTGCGCCGAGACGTCGACCCGCGCGCCGTCGAGGACCATCTCTGCGGCCAGCTCCCCATGGGTGGTGACCTGGCGCCGCAGTTCCACACCGGGGGCGTGCGGGTCAACCAGGAGCAGCAGGGTACCCTGGTCGCAGCGCGCCGGAACCACGATCCGGTCCAGCACCTGGGCGGAGGTCACCCCGGTCTGCACGCCGTCCAGGATCCAGCCGCCGCCGGAGCCGGTGGACGGGTCCGCCGGCACGGCGCGAACGCCCTGGTCGGCCGACTCGTGCCCGGTACGGCCGTGCGGGGCGACCCCGAGCAGCAGCCGTCCCGCCACGACCTCCGGCAGCAGCTGCCGGCGCTGGGCCTCGCTGCCGTAGCGCTGCACGGCGAGCGCGGCGGCGCCGGTCTCCAGCAGCGGAACGCGGGCGAGCACACGCGCGGACTCGCGCAGCACCAGACACCAGGCGACGGGGTCCAGGCCCGAGCCGCCGTACTCCTCGGCAAGTGCGATACCGGGCAGATCGGACTTGGCCAGGCGCTGCCACAGCTCGCGGTCGACGTCCTCGGCGACGGGTTCGGAATTGACCGCAGGGCTGGGCACACCGTCCGGAGCGACATCGGCGAAGGCTGCGCGAGCGGCTTCGACTGCGGCCTGCTGCGCCTCGGTGAAGGTGAAGTCCACGGCTCTCCCCTTTGCTGCCCGACCCCATGACGGACCGTCAGATTAGAACGGGTTCTAGTGGATGGGAAGGGCCAGGGCGTTGCGGGGCGCAACCGCCGATTGCGACATTCCAACTAAATCGGTCAATGGTTCACTCCCCCTGTCACAGGAACCACAGGGTCAGTACCGTTCGGGGCGGACAGAGCCTCAGCGAGCGAGCGAGCAGGTACGCGTGCCAGACCATCCGAACCAGGCGACGCAGGACGAGGCGGCGACGCCGCCGCAACTGCCGTCGGAGCCGAAGCACGAGTCGGTTCCTGAACCGCGCCCCGTTCCCGACCCTGACCCCGACGCTGGCCCCGACGCCGCCCCTGCCCCCGCTCCCGCAGGCGACGGCTCCTCCCCCCGCCTCTGGTCCCTGCCCGCACTGATCGCCCTCGCGCTCACCGCCACCGTCCTCATCGCTGCCACCGCCTGGCACCTCGGCACCGTCTTCCTCTCCATAGCCCCCTCCAACCCGGCCTCGCAGCGCTACCAGTCGGCGATCAACGCCCATGTCATGCCCGAGTTCGAACAGAACTGGCAGCTCTTCGCCCCCAACCCGCTGCAGAACAACATCGCCGTCGAAGCCCGGCTGCAGACCCTCGCCCCCGACGGCAGCCGCGCCCAGTCCGGCTGGATCAGCCTCACCGCCCACGACATCGCGGCCGTCAGGGGCAACCCCGCCCCCAGCCATCTGGACCAGAACCAGCTGCGCCGGGCCTGGGACTACTACACCTCCTGGCACAACCTGCCGAGCGAGACCTCCCTCGGCGTAGGCGGCCCGCTGTCCAAGGAGTACCTGAAGCGCATCGCGCTGCAGCGGATCGGCAGCCGCGACTGGCGGGGCAACCAGATCATCCAGATCGAGTTCCGCTCCGCCACCACCCCGGTCACCGGACCGTCCTGGACCGCCGCCGCACAGAAGCAGCAGACCAGCTACGTCACCCTGCAGTGGTGGGCGGTCTCCGACGACGACTACACCGGCCTCGGGATCCTCGGATGAACGCACGCCCCAGCGCCCTCGACAACGCCCGCGACAGCATCCTCACCGGCTGGACGGCCTTCACCGGGCGGGTCCTCGCGCCCTACCAGGCGGCCGTCGTCCGGATCGGCTTCGCCCTGTGCTTCGGCGGCTTCCTGCTCCGCGAGTGGCCGCATCGTCGGGTCCTCTACGGCGACCGCTCGGCCTGGAGCCTCGACCTGGCCCGACAGATGTTCGCCAGCGACCACGCGTTCACGGTGCTGGCGTGGTCCGGCAACCACTGGTGGTTCGAGACCGTGTACACGGCGGCGATCGCAGTGAGCGTGCTGCTGATGCTCGGCTGGCGCACCCGCGCCATGTCGGTGCTGTTCCTGGTGTGCGTGCTGTCGATCCAGAACCGCAGCGTCCTCATCGGCGACGGCAGCGACAACGTCATCCACCTGATGGCGATCTACCTCGCCTTCACCCGCTGCGGCACGGTCTGGTCCCTCGACGCCCGGCGCCACCGTCTCCACCCGGAACGGACGGAGCGGACGGAGCGGACGGACCGCACCGGGGTGGCGCTCTGGTCGGCCCTCGGCCTCGCCCTGCTCTTCGTCCAACTCACCGACCCCGGCGGGACGGGGACGCTGAACCCCGGGCTGTACACCTGGAGCACCGTCTTCTGGGCGTTCTGGCTGGTCAGCGGCGCACAGTGGCTGCTCGACCGCCGCGCGCCGGACGGCGAACCCCGGGCCGCGCTGGACGCGATGGCGACCATGCTGCACAACTGCGCGATGCTGGTGGTGATGGTGGAAGTCTGCTTCATCTACGCCACCGCCGGCTGGTACAAGATCCAGGGCTCGCTCTGGCAGGGCGGCACCGCGCTCTACTTCCCGCTGCACCTGGACTACTTCGACCCCTGGCCCGCCCTGTCGCAACAGCTCTCGGCGCACCCGATCCCGGTCTTCCTGATCAGCTACGGGACGGTCATCGTGCAGGTGGCCTTCCCGTTCCTGGTCTTCAACCGGCGTATCAAGAACGTGCTGCTGGTGCTGATGATGACCGAGCACGCAGCGATCGCGGTGACCCTCGGTCTGCCGTTCTTCTCACTGGCGATGATCAGCGCGGACGCGGTCTTCCTGCCCACCTGGTTCCTGGTCCGGGCGGGCGACGGGGTCTCCCGCTGCGCCACCCCCCTCGCCACCCTCGTGCGACATGTGTTCAGGCGCAGTACCGAACTGCCGCACTCCTCCGAAGGAGTGACCACAGTCTGACAATCGCGTTGCTCATGACGTCAGCACCACTCACCTGAGAGGGACGTCATGCAACGCACCGAGCAGCCCACCCTGCAACACTCGGCCTTCCCGGTCACCGGGCAGCCGGTCCGCGTCATCATGATCGACGGCGAGCCCTGGTTCGCCACGGCGGACGTCTGCAAGATCCTGGGGCGAAACAATCCGAGCGATGCGGTGAAGTCGCTCCAGCGAGCCGAGACGCAGACCATCGACATGCGAACCGTATGCCTCACTTCAAGCGAGGCATACAAGGAAACCACAGGTCGCAATGCCTACGGCCGAGG
This sequence comes from Streptacidiphilus sp. EB103A, assembly GCF_041261405.1. Taxonomy (NCBI): domain Bacteria; kingdom Bacillati; phylum Actinomycetota; class Actinomycetes; order Kitasatosporales; family Streptomycetaceae; genus Streptacidiphilus; species Streptacidiphilus sp. EB103A. The sequence goes on from NZ_JBGCAQ010000010.1 coordinate 172,946, forward strand.
AAACCAAACCCTCAACCTGGTCAGCGAGAGCGGGCTCTACACGCTCATCATGCGTTCAAAGAAGCCCTCCGCCCAGCCCTTCCAGCAGTGGGTCACCTCCGAGCTCCTCCCCTCCCTCCGCCGTGGCGACACCGATGTCGACGGCGAACGACGGCGGATGGCGGAGACCCTCGCCGAGGCGATCGGGCATCAGCCTGTCGACCTCGTCGCCCGCATCGACGGAGTCTCCGAGGGCGACTTCCGCGTCCTCACCGACGGCTCCGTGCACTGCCCGCACGGGCGTACGGAGGCGTGCGTCCCCAGGCGCGGTGAGGACAGCGGGACGGCCTTCGGCCCCTACTTCCGCTGCCCGGAAGTGAAGCGCGTCGGCATCCGGGGCGGCAAGGGCATCCGCAGCTGCGGCACCATCCGCTTCGTCGACGTGGTCCGCCGCCTCGCCGCCCCCCGAGAGCCCGAGACCCCGACCGCCCCGCCCCAGCCGCCGACGCCGCCGCAGGCCCCCCTGTCGGCGGGGTTGCTGTCCCTGAAGATCGGTCAGGCCCGGGTCCTGGGAACGGCGAAGGAGATCGCCGCACTGCTCAAGGAGATGGGGGTGGAAGCGGGATAGCCCCGCAGGCAGGCATCAGGGTTGGTCGCCCCACACCTGCAACGGCACTCACATGCCGCGACCTCACCCACCATCTCGCGGCTCCGCCGCAAAGCGCCAACTACGGCGGGGAGCGGCATCTTTGCGCGGAGCGTGCATTGCCGGGCGAAGCTCCAGCGCGGGGACGCCCCACGCTTGCAACGGCAGCGTGGGGTGAGGCGAGTTGACCACCGTCTCCCGGGCTCACGCCCGGACAGAAGCGGCTCCGCCGCGCGGCAAGGGCCGGGGGCGGGGCGCTCTGGCGCGGAGCGTTTGGCGGTGGGCGGGGGTGGCGCTCCACGCTTGCAACGGCAGCGTGCGGTGGGGCGTGCCGGGCGCCGTTTCCCGGGCTCGCGCCCGGAAGGAAGCGGCTTCGCCGCGCGACAAGAGCCGGGGGCGGCCCGGCCCGGCGCGGAGCGCTCGCCGGGGGCGCGGGGCGGGGTGAGTGTGTCCCCCATATGGGTTAGCTGGGGAGAGTTACAACCAGGCTGGGGGGCGTAGCAACCATATATGGGTGTAATTCACCCCAGCATGGTTGTAACTCCCCCCAGCATGGGCAATCCGGCTCGAAGAAAGGTTTCTGCAGTCCCACCGCCGGCGCGCCACCCGGCAACGCACGCCCCACCAACCGCCCCGCTCGTCGTGGTTGCCGCGAGGCGGAGCCGAGCCACCTCAGACCGGGACCGACCATCGTGCCCCACGGAGGCGACGGACGGTAAGCGGGAGCAACCGCGCACGTCACAGACGGCGTCGGGACGGGGGCTCGGCCGCTAGAGGGACTCCGCTGCACCAGCGGACGCCGCCCCGCCTCCCCCGCCCACAGACCCCCGCCCCACCCCCGACATCCAGTGGAACAGTCCCATCCCCACGCTCGTCGCCAGGTTGAAGCTGGACACCTGGGGGCGCATCGGTACCGCCACCACCCGCGTCGCCATTCCCCGCAACTCCTCCGAGATCCCGTGCCGTTCCGAGCCGAAGGCGATGAGGGCGTCGTCCGGGAAGGGCACGGTGCGGATGTCGTCGCCCTCCGGGTCGAGGACGTAGAGCGGGCCGTCCGGGAGCTGGCTGAGCGTCAACTGCTCGACTGACGTGGCGAAATGGAGCCCTGCGCCGGCCCGGACCACGGTCGGGTGCCAGGGGTCGACGTCCCCCGTCGTCACGACCCCGGTCGCGCCGAAGCCGGCCGCGAGGCGGACGACGGCGCCGATGTTGCCGAGGTTGCGGGGGTTGTCGAGGACGACGACGGGCGCGGTGCGCGGGCGTCGGGCGAGTGCTGCGAGGTTGGCGGCGCGGGGAGGGCGCGCCGCCAGGGCGGCGATGCCGGTCGGGTGGAGCCGGGGGACGAGTTCGCGCAGCACCGTCGCCGGGACCTCGACCGCCAGCGCGTCCACCGCGGCAGCCACGTCCGGCGCCAGCTCTGCGGCCAGTTGCGCCACCCCGGATCGGTCGCTGGTCAGCACCACCGTCACCTCGGCGCCGAACCTCAGCGCGTGCTTGAGCGCATGGAACCCGTCCAGCAGCACACCGTCCCCCGCCGCCTCGGTGCGCCACCGCGCCGTCGCCTGGGTCACCTGTGTCACGTCCGTCACCCGGTCAACACTACGTCCGGCTACTCCACCGGCTCCTCCACCGGCTGCTCCGGCTCCGGCTCCAGCAGCAGCCGGGCGTAGTTCGCCATCGACCGCTGGTAGCGCGGCAGGTGCGGGGCGAGCGCCGCCACCGCCTCCGCGACGGCCTCGCGCTCGTGCCCGGAGTCGACCAGGCAGAGGGCGAGGGTCGCGCTGATGGCGTCGTCCAGGTGGTCCGAGCCGCGCTCCCGCTCGGCGCGCAGCAGCGCCACGCCCTCCTCCGGGCGGCCCATGTTCCGCAGTGAGCTGGACATCTGGATCGCCACCCGGCGCCGCCGCTCGCCGTCGAGTCCGGCCGCCAGCGCCTGCTGGTAGAGCGGCACGGCCAGGTCGGAGTGGCCGGTGGAGTCCTGGAAGGCGCCGCGCTCGAACAGCAGCACCGGGTGACCCTCGGGGAGCTCGCCGAGCAGCTTCTCGTGCCGGGCCCGGAACTCCTCCTCGGGCAGCGCGGGGAACTCCAGCCAGAGGGCGATGCTGCGCTGGTCCCATTCTTCGCTGATTGCAGTGGTCATGGGAGGAGCTTGGCGACCTTGCCCGGTCGGACGCCAGTGATTAGGTTGAAGCCGAATCACTGCCGTCCCTCCCCCCCGCCGGAGCTCCCCATCGCCGTCACCCTCCGCTTCAGCCCGGCTGACCTGCGGCGGTGCCGGTTCGCCGTGTCGCCCGCCTTCGAGACCCTGTCCGCCGTGCGGGTCACCACGGGCCAGCAGCCGCCGGACCACCACCGCCCCTGGCTGGACTCCGTCCGCCCCCTCCTGGACCGGCCCGACGCCCCCGACCTGCGTCCGCTCACCCTGCTGCAGCCGCGCCGCGGCTACACCCCCGACTTCCTCTCGCCGCCGCCCACCGGCCCGCAGGCCCGGTTCGAGGACGAGCTCACCCGGATCGCCGCCACCCCGCCCGCACAGGTCCGCGCCGAGATCGTTCGCTCGCTCCGGGAGACCCCCGGCGCCGCCGAGTCCGCCACCGGGCGACGGTTGCTGCTCGGCGATCCCGCGGAGGTGCTCCAGCTGATCACCGGGCTGATCCGCACCGCCTGGACCGCGCTGGTCGAACCGGTGTGGCCACAGGTGCGGGCGCTGCTGGACGCCGATGTGGCGTTCCAGAGCCGACGCCTGGCCGAGGGCGGCCTGGACCGGCTCTTCGCCGAACTGCACCCGATGCTGCGCTGGCAGGGCAATGTGCTGACCCGGGTGTGCGGCGAGGACGACCACCGGGACCTGGACGGCGAGGGGCTGGTGCTGATGCCCAGCGCCTTCAAGTGGCAGGAGGTCGTGGTCATCGTCGACCCGCCCTGGCAGCCCACCGTGGTCTACCCGGTCCGGGGTCTGGGCACCCTCTGGCCGTCCCGGTCCGCCGATGCCCCGACCACGGACGGCACCGCCGCCCTCGCCCGGCTGATCGGGCGCACCCGCGCCGCCCTCCTCACCGGCCTGAACAGCCCGGCCAGCACCCAGTTCCTCGCGCACCGCTACGCGCTCGCCCCCGGCACGGTCTCCGAGCATCTGACCATCCTCCGCGACGCCGGCTTCGTCGTCGGCGAGCGCCACCGCCACGAGATCCGGTACCGCCGCACTGACCTCGGCACGGCGGCAGCGAACGCACAACGTGCCTTGTCCCGCTGAGCTGAGAAGCCAGCGGGACAAGGCACGTTGCCGACAGCGCGGCTGACAGCGCGCCCTACCTCCGCGTCGCCCGCATCCTACCGAGGACCGTCGACACGGCGATGATCACCATCGTGCCGATCAGCATGATCGAGCCGATCACATTGATCTGCGCCGGGTACGACCGCTGCACCGAGCCGAAGATGTACATCGGGAAGGTGGTGCGCTGGCCGGCCGTGAACGCGGTGATGATGTAGTCGTCGATCGACAGCGCGAAGGCCAGCAGCGCGGCGGCGGCGATGCCGGGGGCGACCAGCGGCAGGGTCACCTTCATGAACGTCTGCGTCGGGGTGGCGTAGAGGTCCTGCGCGGCCCGTTCCAGCGTCGGGTCCATGCCCGCCAGCCGGGACTTGATGGTCACCACCACATAGCTGAGACAGAACATCACATGCGCGATGGTGATGGTCCAGAAGCCCAGCGAGCCCGGGCCGATGGTGTTGAAGAACAGCGCCGTCAGGGTGGCGCCCATGACCACCTCGGGGGCGGCCATCGGCAGGAACAGCAGGGCGTTGATGCCGGAGCGGGCCTTGAAGCGGTGCCGGACCATCGCGAAGGCGATCATCGTGCCCAGGGCGGTGGAGACCAGGGTCGCGATCAGGCCGATCTCCAGGGACAGGCCCATGCTGCTGCACAGTTCCTGGTTGGCGCAGGGGTGGGCCCACGCCTCGGTGGAGAACTGGTTCCAGGTGTAGTCGTACTTGCCGATCGGCTGGTTGAACGACATCACCAGGATGACGGCGTTCGGCAGCAGCATGAAGATGAAGATCACCACGGTGGCGGCGAGCAGGACGTGGTCGCCGATCCAGGCGAGCGGGCTGCGGCGGCGGATCTTCAGCGGTGCCTTGGAGATCGGCGCCGGGGAGACCGGGGCCGGGGAAGCGGTTTGAGTCGCCATCAGATCAGGTCCTCCGTACCGGCCTTGCGGATGTACAGCATGACCAGCACCAGCGTGCCGACCATCATGATGACCGACATCGCCGAGCCGACCGGGTAGCCGTCGGTCTTGCGCAGGAACAGGTTCTCGATGCTCTGGCCGACCACGCCGGTGTTGGCGTTGCCGAGCAGCTGGGCGTTGATGTAGTCGCCGATCGCCGGGATGAAGGTCAGCAGGGTGCCGCCGATCACGCCGGGCATGGACAGCGGGAGCGTGATCCGGCGCCAGGTCTGGAAGGTGCCGCAGTAGAGGTCGTTGCCGGCCTCCAGCAGCCGCGGGTCGATCTTCTCCAGCGAGGTGTACAGCGGGAGGATCATGAACGGCAGGAAGTTGTAGACCATGCCGCAGACCACCGCACCGGGGCTGGCCAGCACATGCGTGCCCACGGTGATCCCCAGCCTGCGGGTCACCCCGAGGATGTGCAGGTCGTTCAGGACCCGGACCACGAAGCCGTTGTCCGCCAGGATGGTCTTCCAGGCGATGGTGCGGATCAGGAAGCTGGTGAAGGAGGGCACGATCACCAGGGCCATCAGCAGCGACTTCCACTTGCCGCCCTTGAAGGCGATGAAGTACGCCACCGGGTAGCCCAGGGCCAGGCAGAGCACCGTGGTCGCCACCGAGAAGATCCCGGAGTGCAGGTACTGGCGCCAGTACGGCTTGATCGCGTCCGCGTAGTTGGCCCAGTGCCAGGTCAGCTTGAAGCCGTCGTCGAAGTTGCCGGTCTGGACCGACGCCGACACCGAGGTGAGGATCGGGATCAGGAAGAAGAGGATCAGCCACAGCAGTCCGGGCAGCAGCAGCACCCAGGGGGTGATGTTGCGGCGCGGCTTGCGGTCCTCCGGGGGCGCCTCGGCCGCCGGGGCCTTGTCGAGCAGGGCGGTACTCATGCGGCGCCCTCCTCGTCCAGGGCCGCGCCCGCCTCGATGTCCTGGGCGCCGTCGAGGCCGAAGCCCTGGCTGGGGTCCCAGTGCACGAAGACCTCGCTGCCGGGGCGCTGGATCTCGCGGCCGGTGTTCTGCTCGAAGACCGAGAGCTCCTCGCCCGAGGGCAGCCTGACCAGGTACTGGGTGGAGACGCCGATGAACGAGGTGTCGGACACGGTGCCGCTGAGTGCGTTGAATCCGCTGGGGACGTCGGCCTCGCTCACCGCGAGCTGAACCTTCTCCGGACGGACACCCAGGATCACCTCGCCCGACACCGAGCGACAGCGCTTGGCGTCCAGGGTGAGCTTGCGGCCGTGCGCGGAGACGGTGACCACGTCGTCCGTGGCCGTCTCGACCGTTCCGGGGATCAGGTTGGACTGGCCGAGGAAGTTGGCCACGAAGGTGGTCGCCGGGTTCTCGTAGAGCTCGGCGGGGGAGCCCAGCTGCTCGATCCGGCCGTGGTTCATCACCGCGATGGTGTCGGCCATGGTCATGGCCTCCTCCTGGTCGTGGGTGACGTGCACGAAGGTGAGGCCGACCTCGGTCTGGATCCGCTTGAGCTCGATCTGCATCTGACGGCGCAGCTTGAGGTCCAGCGCGCCCAGCGGCTCGTCCAGCAGCAGCACCTGGGGCTCGTTGATCAGGGCCCGGGCCAGCGCGATGCGCTGCTGCTGGCCGCCGGAGAGCTGGGTGGGCTTGCGCTTCGCCAGGTGGCCCAGCTCGACCAGTTCGAGCATCGCCTCGACCTGCGGCTTGACGCTCTTGAAGCCGCGGCGTCGGAGCCCGAAGGCGACGTTCTCGAAGATGTCCAGGTGCGGGAAGAGCGCGTAGTTCTGGAACACCGTGTTGACCGGCCGCCGGTAGGGCTTGGCGTCAGTGACGTCCTTGTCACCGAGGAAGATCTGGCCCGCCGTCGGGTCCTCCAGGCCGGAGACCATCCGCAGCGTCGTCGTCTTGCCGCAGCCGGACGCGCCGAGCAGGGCGAAGAAGGAGCCCTGAGGGATGGTCAGGTCGATACTGTCGACCGCCGTGAACGCGCCGAAGCGCTTGGTGAGGCCGACCAGGCGGAGGTCGCCGCCCTCGGTCCGGCCCATAACGTCAGTGGAGCCCATCGAGATTCTTCTTTCGCATCGGCGTCGGTGAGGTGTCCGTCGAACGGGGGGCGGGCGGCCTACTGGCCGATGGCCTGCTGGAACCGGCTGGTGTAGTCGTCGAGCTGGGCGATGGTGAGCTTCATGAACCCGTGCGCGTTCGCCTGCATCTGCTTGGTGGGGACGATCAGCGGCGAGGCGGCCGTCGGCGGGTCCAGCTTCTGCAGCGCCGCCACCGCGCCCTGGACCGAGGGGACGTAGTCGATGTAGTCGGAGAGCTGCGCCGCCACATCCGGCTCGAGGTAGTAGTTGAGCATCTTCTCGGCGTTGGTCTTGTGCCGGGCGAAGTTGGGGATGACGCAGTTGTCGGACCAGGCCAGCAGTCCCTCCTTGGGGAGGTCCAGGGTGACCAGGTAGTCCACCCCGAGCTGGGCCACGTCGCCGGAGTAGGCCATGGTCACGGCGGTGTTGCCGTTCTGGAAGTCGCTCAGGTAGTCGTTGCCGGTGAAGTTCCGCACCTGGCCCGAGCTCAGGGCCCTGCGCACGTACTCCAGCGCCTCGTTGAACTGCTTGTCGGTGAACTGCTCCGGGTTGTGGCCCAGGGCGAGCAGCGCCAGCGCCACGGTGTCCTCCATCTCGCTGAACAGCGAGACCTTCCCGTGCAGGTCGGCCCGAGTGAACACCTCGGCGATGGAGGTGATCGGGGTCTTCACCAGCTTGGTGTTGTACGCGATGGTGGTGAAGCCGTAGGCCCAGGGGACGGAGAAGCGGCGGCCGGGGTCGACCGGGTCCTTGAGGACGCTCGGCAGCAGGTTGCCGTGGTTGGGGATGTTGGCGAGGTCCAGTTCCTGGATGTAGTCGTACGTCCGGTACTTGGCCACCATGTAGTCGCTGACGACCAGCACGTCGTACCCGGTGTCGATGCCCTTGACCAGGTACGGGTCGACCTTGGTGTAGAAGTCGTTGTTGTCGTTGATGATCTCCAGGTAGTCGACCTGGATACCGGTCTGCTTGGTGAAGGCGTTCAGCGTGGGGTGCACGCTGGGGTGCTTGTCGTCCTGGATGTCGATGTACGCCGGCCAGGTCGCCCAGACGACCTTCTTCTCGGTGGCCGAGTGGTCCTTGCCCGCCTGTCCGGTCGCCTTGGCGCCGTCGGGGACGACATGCCCCTGGACGCCGCAGGCCGACAGCGCTCCGGCGCCCGCCACGGCGAGACCGCCCGCGGTGGCACCCCGGAGCAGCGAGCGGCGACTCATCGCGGCGGTGGTGGAACGGGCGCGGGTGCGGTTGGTGAACCGCGCCAGGTCTTCGAGGCTGAGGCCCTTCATGGGAGTGATGTGGCCTTTCTGTCAGGCGGCACGGAAGGGGATGGGGACCGAGATTAGGGCGAAAAGCTGCGGTTTCCAGGCTTCCAGCCGTGTTCGACAGCGGAATCGTTATCGTTCACGCCATTTGGCAACGTGATCCGCATTAGCGCTCACCCTGAGTCACCCGGCGTCCCGAAAGCCAGATACAGGATGTAAAAGGCGCAACAGAAGCCCTGCACATCTGACAGCCGAAAGCCGCAGGGGCCGTACGGGAGAATCCCCGTGCGGCCCCTGCGGCTTGAGCGTCATGTGCGGCATCCCTGCTCCGGAATCGGTCGCCCGAACCCGGAAGCGGAGGGGCGTTCACCAGTTTCCCTAGAGTCTGGGCCCTGGTGTCGCCGCACATCAGCAGGCAGTGCGTCAGTCGTCCGTACGCGTCCTTGACAGGTTGCTGCTACCGGTCCGCGCTACCGCAGCTCGCGCCGGACCTCGACGACCCGGAAGCGGTTGGCCACGAAGGCCGCGTCGCAGTAGGCGGAGTTGGCGGTCGGGTTGGCGCCGGTGCCGTGCAGGTCGGAGAAGGCGGCGGTCTGGTTGACGTAGACCTGCCCGGTGAGGTTCAGCGACAGCGACACCCCCGAGTCCAGGCAGGCGTCCACCACGGCGGCCTCCACCTCCAGGGAGGTGGTGTACGCGGCGGCGGTCATCGCGCCGCGCTCGCGCACGGTCTCGCGCAGCAGTTCGACGGCCTGGGCGGTGGAGTCCACCGCGACCGCGAAGGCGACCGGCCCGAAGCACTCCCCGGGCAGGGCGTCCCTGGCGATGTCCAGGCCGACCAGCGCCGGGGTGCGGACCACCGCGTCCGGGAACTCCGGCACCGCGACGGCCCGTGGCGCATGCAGCAGCTCCCCGAACTCGCCCTTCTCCGCCTGCTCCAGCCGGTGCAGCACGCCCGGGTTGACGATCGCGCCGAGCAGCCCCGCCGCGCGGGCGTCGTCGCCGAGCAGCCGGTCCAGCGAACGTCCGAGGTCGGCGACGACCTCGGCGAAGGTCTTGTGCCCCTGGTCGGTGTCCAGTCCGGCCCGGGGCAGCAGCAGGTTCTGCGGGGTGGTGCACATCTGGCCGCTGTAGAGCGCCAGCGAGAAGGCCAGGTTGCCGAGCATCCCGGCGTAGTCGGCGGTGGAGTCGATCACGATCGTGTTGACCCCGGCCTTCTCCGTGTAGACCAGCGCCTGCCGGGCGTTCTGCTCCAGCCAGTCGCCGAACTCGCTGGACCCGGTGTAGTCGACGATCCGCACGTCCGGGTGCAGGGCGAGGGTCTTCGCCAGGCCCTCCCCGGGCTGCTCGGCGGCCAGCAGCACCACGTCCGGGCTGAAGCCGGCCTCGGCGAGCACCTCGCGGGCGACCGAGACGGTGAGCGCCAGCGGCAGCACGGCCCGCGGGTGCGGCTTGACCAGGACGGGGTTGCCGGTGGCCAGCGAGGCGAACAGGCCCGGGTAGCCGTTCCAGGTCGGGAAGGTGTTGCAGCCGACCAGCAGCGCGGTCCCGCGCGGCACCGGGGTGAACTCCTTCACCAGGCGCAGTGGTTCGCGCTTGCCCTGCGGCTTGGTCCACTCGGCGCGCTCGGGCAGCCGGGTCTGCTCGGCGTACGCGTAGGCCACCGCTTCCAGGCCCCGGTCCTGGGCGTGCGGGCCGCCGGCCTGGAAGGCCATTCCGGCCGCCTGTCCGGTGGTGTGCATGACGGCGGCGCCGAACTCGGGGGAGCGGGCGTTGATCCGGGCGAGGATCTCGCAGCAGACCGCGGCCCGCGCGAGCGGTCCGGCGGCGGCCCAGCCGGGGCGCGCGGCCCGGGCTGCCGCGAACAGCGCCTCCGGGTCGCCGGCGTGCGGGTAGGCCACCCCCAGCGCGGGCCCGAACGGCGACTGCTCGCCGCCCTGCTCGGGCGCCGGACCGACCAGCCCGTCCGTCCCGGGCTGGTCCAGCAGCAGCTCCCGACCCTGCAGGGCGTCCATCCCGACCGGCTCCCCGTACGCCCGGGGCGACTCGGGGTAGGGCGACCAGTAGTCGCGTGCGGCGAGCGCGGCGAGGGCCTGGTCCAGCGTGGCCCGGTGACGGTCGATCAGCTCGGCGTACTGCTCGGGGGACTTCTCGTGGGACATGGAGGCACTCCTCAGTGAGTCCTGGCTACACTGCCGGAACTCAGACTAACCGAATGATCGGTCGGTTCAAGGGGTGGACGCGGACGCCCCCGTCACCTTCCCCAGCACCCGCTCCAGCAGCGCCAGCTCCTCCTGGTCCAGCGCCAGCAGCCGCTGCGGTGGCCGGGCCAGGATCGACTCGGCCAGCTCCGCCATCTCCTGCCCGGCCGGCGTGTTCGTCACGATCTTGCAGCGGCGGTCGTCGGGGTGGACGCTGCGGACGACCAGACCCCGCCGCTCCAGATCGTCCACGACCAGCGTGGTGTACGGCTTGTCGGTCCGTAGCCGTGCGGTGAGCTCGCTCATCCGCAGCGGCCCGGCCGCCAGCCGCCGCAGGACCTTGCTGCGGATGAAGCTCATGCCGGTCACCTCGGCCAGCTGCACCAGACGCTCGTCCTCCTCCAGCACGAGTTCGCGCATCACCCGGTAGGCCCGGGTCGCGGCGACCAGCCCCTGCTGCCCGTCCTCTGCGGCGGCACTCATGCGGCGACCTCCGTCCTGACGGCCGCGGGCCCGCTGAGCCTGGCGGCGTTGCGGGCGGCGGTCCCCCGGGCCCAGGCGCCGGTGGTGAGCACGCCCAGGACCAGCACCGCGAGTCCGCAGCCCACCGTGATCCACCAGCCGACGTGGCTGGCCTCGGTGAAGGCCGCCGCGCCGGCGGATCCGTGCACCGAGGAGGTCACCACGGAGACGATGACCGCGACCCCCAGCGACTGGCCGACCTGACGGCTGGTCGAGGCGACCGCGGCGGCCACCCCGGCCTGGCTGCGCGGCATCCCGGAGACGGCGGTGTTGGTGATCGGCGCGTTGACCATCCCGAAGCCGAGGCCGAACAGCAGGTAGGCGGCCATCAGCTGGGCGACCGGGGTGGTCAGGCTGAGCCCGGTGAGCATCAGCCCGCTCGCGGACATGGTGACCCCGGCGACGATCAGCGGGACGCGTGGGCCGCGGGCGCCGACGATCCGTCCGGACAGCGGCGCGAACACCACCGTCATCGCGGCCATCGGCAGGGTGTAGAGACCGGCTCTCAGCGCGCTGTAGCCGAGGGCGTTCTGCAGGTAGAGGGTGTTGAGGAAGAGGAAGCCGGCCAGCGCCGCGAAGCCGCATACCGCGATCACGGTGGCCCCGGAGAACGGGACGCTGCGGAAGAAGCGCAGGTCGATCAGGGGTTCGTCGCGGCGCGGCTCATAGGCCAGCAGCCCGGCCAGGGCGGCGACGCCGAGGGCGAAGCAGCCGATGGTCTGCACCGAGGTCCAGCCGGCCGTGGGCGCCTCGATGATGCCGTAGGTGATCGAGGCCAGCAGGGTGATCACCAGCAGCTGGCCGACCGGGTCCACCCGGCGCGCCTTCGCCGCCTTGGACTCCGGCACGAAGCGTCCGGCCAGCACCAGCGCGGCGATGCCGACCGGGATGTTGATCCAGAAGATCGACTGCCAGCCGACCGACCCGACCAGCAGCCCGCCGAGGACCGGTCCGAGCGCCATGCTGACGCCGACGGTGCCGCCCCAGACGCCGATGGCCCGGGCGCGCTCGCGGGGGTCGGTGAAGGTGTTGGTGATGATCGACATGGCCACCGGGTTGAGCATCGAACCGCCGACGGCCTGGACCATCCGCGCCGCGATCAGCCAGCCCAGGCTGGGGGAGAGGCTGCAGAGCAGCGAGCCCAGGGTGAACAGGGCGAGACCGGCCTGGAAGGTCCGGCGCCGGCCGATCCGGTCCCCGGTGGAGCCGGAGAGCATCAGCAGGCTGGCCAGCACCAGGGTGTACGCGTCGATCGTCCACTGCAGCCCGGAGACGGAGGCGTGCAGATCGCGCTGGACGGAGGGGAGCGCCACATTCACGATCGTGTTGTCGAGGCCGACGATGAACAGGCTCATGCAACAGATGGCGAGGATCAGGAAGCGCCTTCGGGCGCTCAGCGGTGCTCCGGTGGTGACCGGTATATCGGCTTCCTCCATGGCGACCTGCTTCATCAGTTGGACTTCTATAACCGTTATGACAGTACAACTATCTCCCCGTGGGTGCCACCCAGGGGCTGCCGCTAGGCTGCGCAGCATGGTCGACAACCCGCGCGTGCAGCGCCGTGACGCCTACACCGTCGAGACGCTGCTCGCGGTGACGGTGCGGGTGTTCAACGAGCGCGGCTACGACGGCACTTCGATGGAGGACCTCTCCCGGGCCGCCGGCATCAGCAAGTCGTCGATCTACCACCATGTCCGCGGCAAGGAGGAGCTGCTGCGGCTGGCCGTGGGCCGGGCCCTGGACGGCCTGTTCGGCATCCTGGACGAGCCCGCCGCCACCGCCGGCCGCGCGGTCGACCGGCTGGAGCACGTGGTGCGCCGAACCACCGAGGTGCTGGCCGCCGAACTGCCGTACGTCACCCTGCTACTGCGGGTCCGCGGCAACACCGCCACCGAGCAGTGGGCGCTGCAGCAGCGCCGCGCCTACGACCACCGGGTCGCGGAGCTGCTGGCCGAGGCCGTACGCGACGGCGACCTGCGCGCCGACATCGAGCCCAGGCTGGCCACCCGGCTGCTCTACGGCATGATCAACTCCCTGGTGGAGTGGTACCGGCCGGGACCGGACGAGAAGTCCGCGCAGCACATCGCCGACGCGGTGACCCTGCTCGCCTTCGGCGGGCTGCGCGCGCCCTGAACGACAGGCGCCGGGTGCTCAGTCCGGCAGCACCGGCGTCCGGTCGGTCTCGTCGAAGACCAGCAGGGTGTGCGTGCCGAGCACCTCCGGGATCGCCTGGATCCGGTTCAGCACCAGCTCGCGCAGGGCCCGGTTGTCCACCGTGTGCACCAGCATCAGTACGTCGAACTCCCCGCTGACCAGGGCCATGTGCTCGACCCCCGGCAGTTCCAGCAACTGCCCCCTGACGGTGCGCCAGGAGTTCTGAACGATCTTCAGGGTGATGTACGCGGAGGCGCCCTGCCCGGCCCGCTCATGGTCAACCCGCGCGGTGAACCCCCTGATCACGCCGGACTCGACCATGCGCGCGATCCGCGCATAGGCATTGGCCCTGGACACATGGACCCGCTCGGCGACCGAGCGGATCGAGGCCCGCCCGTCCTGCTGCAGCAGCCGCAGGATGGCCCGGTCGATCCGGTCCAGCTGACGCGAGTCGGAGCCCCCGGCATCCGCACCACCAGTGCCGCTTCCCCCCACCCCGTCGGACAGTGACGAGGACCCCGACGAGGACGCCGAACCGGCCGGCTTCCGGCCGCTCCTCCGCTCCGGCTCCTGACGGCCGGCCCCGGGGCGCGCGGCGGGGGCCGCCGGATGCGCAGCCCGGCCGCCGACCGAGCCGGGAACAGCGGCCGACGCGGAGCGCTGACGGGCCCGTTCGGCGATCCATTCGGCCGCCGATCCCGACCGGACGGGGGGCAGCGGCGAGTGCCGGGTTCGGCGGGGCTCACCCGGTCCGGCCATCTGTTCAGCGGACATGGTTCTTTCGCCTCCCCTGGTGGACACCCTGATTCCAGCACAGCGCGGGAGCAGCCGTTTGTCCACCACTTGCTCGCGACAGTAGCCGATTCGATCAATCGACCGAACAATCGGTAGGGAGCAGTGGCCCGCACCGGAGGAGCCCGATGACCGTTCTCGATCATGACCTGGCGGCCGCCTGGACGCCGGACGCGCACGGCCCGCGCCGTGACCCCGCACCGCTGCTTCCCGACAGCGAGCCGGTGCGCATCCTCGGCACGCCCGCCCTGCGCCGCACCGCCGACTCCCCCGGCGGCCGCGAACTGCTGCGCGACCTGCACCGGCGGCTGGTCGTCGGACGGCGCTTCAACCAGCAGGCGACCACCCTCACCAAGCAGGGCCGGCTGGCCGTCTACCCGGCCTCGACCGGCCAGGAGGCCTGTCAGATCGCCGTGGCGAGCGCGCTGCGTCCAGGCGACTGGCTGTTCCCCAGCTACCGCGACACCCTCGCGGTGGTCTCCCGCGGCGTGGACCCGCTGCAGACGCTGACGCTGCTGCGCGGCAACGCCCACTGCGGCTACGACCCCTACGAGCACCAGGTCGCGCCGCTCTCCACCCCGCTGGCCACCCAGGCGCCGCACGCGGTGGGCCTGGCCCATGCCGCCCGGCTGCGCGGGGAGTCCACCGTGGCGCTGGCCCTGGTGGGCGACGGTGGCACCAGCGAGGGCGACTTCCACGAGGCGCTGAACTTCGCCGGGGTCCTGAACGCCCCGGTGGTCTTCCTGGTCCAGAACAACGGCTACGCCATCTCCGTCCCGCTCGCCAAGCAGTCCGCGGCGCCGACCCTGGCCCACAAAGCAGTCGGCTACGGCATCCAGGGCCGCCTGGTGGACGGCAACGACGCGGTCGCCGTGCACACCGTCCTCAGCGAGGCGGTGGAGCACGCCCGGACCGGGCGCGGGCCGGTACTGGTCGAGGCGGTCACCTACCGCCTGGAGGCGCACACCAACGCAGACGACGCCGGGCGCTACCGGAGTGCCGCGGAGGTCGAGCGCTGGCAGGCACGCGACCCGCTGACGCTGATGGAACGCCATCTGCGCGAGGCCGGGGTGATCGGCGACGCCGACGTCGCAGAAGCGGCGGCCGAGGCCGAGGAACTGGCCGATCGTATGCGGACGTTGTTTCACGTGAAACCTCAGCTGGACCCGATGTCGCTGTTCGCCCATGTGTACGCCGAGCCCACCCCGCAACTGCGGGAGCAGGCGGCGCAGCTCGCCGCCGAGCTGGCGGCCGAGGCCGCGACGGAGGAGCGACGATGACCACCGCCGCCCCGTCCCGTGCCCAGCCCACCCAGCCGCCCCGCACCGCGACCCTTGCCTCGGCCCTCAACCGCGCCCTGCGCGACTCGCTGCGCGAGGATCCCGCCGTGCACATCCTCGGCGAGGATGTCGGCACCCTGGGCGGGGTCTTCCGGATCACCGACGGCCTGGCCGCCGAGTTCGGCGCCGACCGCTGCCTGGACACCCCGCTGGCCGAGGCCGGCATCCTCGGCACCGCCGTCGGCATGGCCATGTACGGGCTGCGCCCGGTGGTGGAGATGCAGTTCGACGCCTTCGCCTACCCGGCCTTCGAGCAACTCGTCTCGCATGTCGCCCGGATGCGCAACCGCACCGCCGGCCGGATGCCGCTGCCGATCACCGTACGGATCCCCTACGGCGGCGGCATCGGCGGCGTGGAGCACCACAGCGACTCCTCCGAGGCCTACTACGCCCACACCCCCGGGCTGCACGTGGTCACCCCGGCCACCGTGGCCGACAGCTACGGGCTGCTGCGGGCCGCCATCGCCTCCGACGACCCGGTGGTGTTCCTGGAACCCAAGCGGCTCTACTGGTCCAAGGACGACTGGTCCGCCGAGGCCCCGGCCCAGGTCGAGCCGATCGGACGCGCCGTGGTCCGCCGCCAGGGCACCTCGGCGACCCTGCTGACCTACGGCCCGTCCCTTCCGGTGTGCCTGGAGGCGGCCGAGGCCGCCCGCGCCGAGGGCTGGGACCTGGCCGTGGTTGACCTGCGCAGCCTGGCGCCGTTCGACGACGAGACGGTCGCCGCGGCGGTACGGGCCACCGGGCGCGCGGTGGTGGTGCACGAGTCGTCCGGCTTCGCCGGGGTCGGCGCGGAGATCGCCGCCCGGGTCACCGAACGCTGCTTCCACCACCTGGCCGCCCCGGTACTGCGGGTCACCGGCTTCGACATCCCCTATCCGCCACCGATGCTGGAGCAGCACCACCTGCCCGGGGTGGATCGCATCCTCGACGCCGTGGCAAAACTCCAGTGGGAGCAGTGATCGCCCCGATGCCTTCCGTGCGCGAGTTCCCGCTGCCCGACCTCGGCGAGGGCCTGACCTCGGCGGAGATCGTCCGCTGGCTGGTCGAGGTGGGCGACGTGATCCAGGTGGACCAGCCGGTCGCCGAGGTGGAGACCGCCAAGGCCGTGGTCGAGGTGCCCTGCCCCTACGCGGGCGTGGTCACCTCCCGCTTCGGCGAGGCCGGTACCGAGGTGCCGGTGGGCGCGGCGCTGGTCACCGTCGCGGTGGCGTCCGCACCGGACGAGCCGGCCGGGGGCTCGGGCTCGGGCAACGTCCTGGTCGGCTACGGCACCGCCGAGCCGTCCACCACCAGACGCCGCCGCGTCGGCGTTGCGGCAGCCCTCGCACCTGCTCCGGCACCCGTCCCCGCCGTCATCTCCCCGCTGGTGCGCCGACTGGCCCGGGAGAACGGCATCGACCTCGCCACCGTCACCGGCAGCGGCCCCGACGGACTGATCATGCGCGCCGACGTGACGCTTCCTCGGACGGCGCCCCAGGCAGCGGCTGCTCCGACCGAGGAGGTCACCCCCCTGCGCGGCGTCGCCCGCCTCGCCGCCGAGACCTTCTCCCGCAGCCGACGCGAGATCCCGGACGCCACCTGCTGGGTGGACGCCGACGCCACCGAACTGCTGGCCGCCCGCAGGACTTTGGACCTCGGACTGCTCGCCCTGCTGGCCCGGATCTGCACCGCCGCGCTGGCCCGGCACCCCGAGCTCAACTCCAGCGTGGTGACCGGTCCGGACGGAGCCGCCACCGGCGTCCGCCGCCACTCCGCGGTCCATCTGGGCTTCGCCGCGCAGACCCCGCGCGGCCTCGCCGTTCCCGTGGTCAGGGACGCGCACCTGCTCAGCACCGGGCAGCTGGCCGCCGAGTTGTCCCGGCTCACCGCGGCCGCCCGGGAGGGCCGGCTCAGCCCGGCCGAGCTCACCGGCGGCACCTTCACCCTCAACAACTACGGCGTCTTCGGCGTCGACGGCTCGACGCCGATCATCAACCATCCCGAGGCAGCCATGCTCGGGGTGGGCCGGATCGCGGCCAAGCCCTGGGTGCACCAGGGGGAGCTGGCGGTCCGCCAGGTGGTGCAGCTGTCCTTCACCTTCGACCACCGGGTCTGCGACGGAGCGGTCGCCGGAGCCTTCCTGCGCTTCGTCGCCGACGCGGTGGAGTCCCCGGTGATGCTACTGCGCAACCTCTGACCGGTCCTCTGCCCGTTCCTTTGCCTGCCCGGCCTGCCGCCCGACCGACCTCCCCGCCGAGCGCAGCACGAACCTGGGCAGTCCGTCGTCGGCGACCCCGTCCCGCTGGAAGCCCGACCGGAGCAGCACGGCCTGTGAGGCCGTGTTGTCCGGCTCGGTGTGCGCGACCACCCGGGCGACGCCCTCCCCGGCCAGCGCATAGGCCGTCAACAGCCGTACTGCCTCGGTGACATAGCCGTTGCCGCGCGCTGACGCGGCGAGGTCGTAGCCGATCTCGACACCGCCGCCGCTCGGCGGGCCGTGGAAGCCCGCACCGCCGACGGCCGCCCCGTCCTGCAGCCGGACGATCGCGAAGACACCCCACTCCGGCTCGAACACGCCCCCCTCGACCGCTCTCACCACGCCGCCGCAGGCGTCCCTGGTGCCCTGGAACGGGCCGTCGGGGACCCAGTCGAACCCGCCGTCCCCGCCGCGCGCCAGCGCCTCGGCGGCGTCGGGGCCGATCGCGCGCAGTTCGATCCGGTCGGTGCGCAGTACCGGTCGTGCGTAGTTCATCTGGCCCCTTTGCGCCGGTTGTCCACTCAGGCCAGCATGACGGACCCGACAGGGGCCGCACAGGGGAATTCACGCAAGAGGCGGACCGGTCCTACAGCACGAAGGGGTTGCCGTCCGCGCTCGTCATCGGCCGGCCGGCCGCCTCCCAGGCGTACATCCCGCCGTCGACGTTCACCGCGTCCCGGCCCTGGGCCACCAGGTACTGCACCACCTGGGCCGAGCGGCCGCCGACCCGGCACAGCACATAGAGCTTCTGCTCCGGCAGCTCCTCGATCCGCGCCATCAGCTGGCCCATCGGGATGTGCAGCGCCCCGTCGACATGGCCCGCCTCCCACTCGTCCTGCTCCCGGACGTCGAGCAGCGCGGCGCCCTCGGCGGGCACGGAAGCGGCGTCCACAGTGGGGACGGAAGCGTGGAACATCTGACTCTCCAGGGGTCGGGTACTGCCATTGTCGCCGACGGCGGTCACACCGTGCCGACCAGCCGGTCCAGTTCGGCCTGCCGGGTCGCGACCGACTCCAGCAGCTGCTCGGCCAGCACCTCCAGCAGCGCGTCCGGGTCGTCGGGGAGCAGCATCAGCAGCTGCCCCATCGGGCTGTCGACGAGCTCCGCGCGGGCCTCCTCGATCCTGCGCAGCCGCGCGGTCAGCCAGTCCAGGCGCTGCCGCAGCCAGGCCAGCCGCTCCGGGGTGCCCTCGGACGGGGCCCCGGTGTCGCCGGTCTCGCCGGCCCACTCCTCGGCGAGCGCCGCCAGGGCCAGCACGTCCCCGCGCGCATAGGCCTCGTTGACCCGGGCGATGAAGGCGCCGCGGAGCTCCTGCTCGGCCGGGTCCTGGGCCAGGTCCGGGTGGGCCCGGCGGGCGAGGTCCCGGTAGAGCCGCTGGGCCTCCTTGTCGGGCCGGATCCGCTGCGGCGCCTGCGGAATGACGGGCTGTTCGGGCCCGTCCCCCTCGGCCGCCCCGTCCGACTCACCGCGGGCCGCCGCGTCGGCCTCGGCGAAGAAGGCCTCCAGGTCCGGCATCGGCTCGACCACGTTGCGCGCCTCGAAGGCCCGCCTGATGTCCTCGGGGTCGCCGGTCCGGGCCGCCGTGGCCTCGGCGATCAGCGCGTCCAGCTCGTCCAGGCGCACATACATGGGGCCCAGGCGCTGGTGGTGGACCAGGGCGAAATTGTCCAGCTCCACCCGCAGGGTCTCGACCTCGACCTCGGCGTCGACCCATCGGGCCTCGGTCTCCGCGATCTGCTCCTCGAGCTGCTGCTCCTCCGGATCGATCCAGCGGACCGGACTGTCGGCAGCCATCTCGCAACCTCACTGCTTGTTGTTTGTCCCGCGTGTCAGCCCCGTCACCCTACTGTCCCCGGGTTGTGCCCGAGGGCGCACACTAGGGCGTGCGAGCCCGCGTGCACCACTGGCCGAGCTAAATGTTCCCCGATGTCAGGCAGCGGAGGCAGGTTTCATGCTTGCCTGGGGTATTCCAGTAGGTGCCGGCGCTCGGAGCGGCAGGTGCACGAGAGAGGGTGAGTATGGCGGAAGAGACCTTCGCGGCTCCTGAGCGAGGGCGGCGCAAGGCTGCCCTGAACGACTCCGCCCTTGGCTCTCCTGCCCCGTACGAGGCCATGAACCCGGCGAACCCGGCGAACCCGGCGAACCTGGCGAGTGCGGCACGTCCGAGCAGTCCGCCGTCGGCCGATCCGGCGCGTTCCGCGCCCCCCGGTGTGGTCGCCGTGGTGCGGCTGGCCGCACTGATGATCGATCCCGACGGACGCGTGTGCCACTGGAACCGCGCGGCCGAGGAGGTCTTCGGCCACCGCCGCGACGATGTCTTCGACCGCCCCGCCGCCGGGCTGCTCCCGCTGGCCAGAACCACCCCGTCGGCCTCCCCCTCGACCGGCCGCCTCGGCAGCGCCCTGGACCAGCTGGACGACCTCACCTCCTACAACCCGTCCTGGTCCGGCGAGCTGCTGGTGACCGACCGCGACGGCCGGGCCGTCGACATCCTGTGCTGGGCCTACCGGTTGATCGAGCCGGCCGGACGCAGCCTGCTGGTGCTGGCCGCCGACGCCAGGCCGCTCCGGGCCTCCGGGCCCCGGATCGCCCTCGGCGACCAGCTGCTGCCCTACGCGGCCACGGCCGCCACCGGCGCGGGCGGCCTCCAGGTGGCGCCGGCCCGGTGCGCACCGACCGGTGTCGCCGACTCGGCCCGCACCGCCGAGCGGCTGAGCGCGCTGCTGCCCCGTACCGCGGAGGACCGACGGCTGCGGCTGATCGGGCAGATCGCGGCCGGGGGCGCACCCGCGCTGCTGGTCGACGGCACCCTGCGGCTGCCGGTGCTGCCGCAGGAGTTCCCCGACGAGCACTCCCTTTCGACCGGACACGGGGGGCCGACCGGGCACGGGCCCGACCCGCACACCGAACGGCTCCGCGAGTTCCCCCAGCCCCGCGGCGAGCAGGTCCGCGCCGAGCAGCCCCGCGGCGAGCGGCCGGTCGGCGTCCGGCTGCGCCGTCCCGGCACCGAGGACGGGCCCTTCAGCGGCCCTCCGACGGTCCCGACGCTGCTGCTGCCGGCCGGACTCGCCGACGGCAGCACTCCCGTCCCACTGCCCACCGCGGACCCCGTCAATGAGCAATTGCGGCTGCTGAGCCACGCCGGCGCCCGGATCGGCACCACCCTGGACCTGGATGTGACGGTCCATGAGCTGTGCCAGGTCGTCGTCCCCGGCATCGCCGACTTCGCCTGCGTCGACCTGCGTGACCGGCTGATCGTCGACACCGAGCTGCCGCGCGACCGCCCCGACGACGAGACCCAGCTGCGCCGGGTGGCCCGCGCCTTCAGCGAGTCGCTGGCCGGCTGGGAGCACCAGGTCCACGAGGGCACCCTGTTCTCACTGTCCCGCACCACTCCCTCCGGCCTGGCGCTGCAGAGCAACCAGCCGGTGCTGGTGCCGGTGGTCGAGCCGGCCGTGGCCGAGGAGTGCGCCGTCGGGCGCGGCTCGAGCCTGCTGGCGCCACTGTTCGAGGGCCGCTCGATGCTGGTGCTGCCGCTGGCGGCACGCGGCACCGTGCTGGGCATCCTGACGCTGCTGCGCAACGCCGACCAGCCGCCGTTCGACGAGACCGACGCCGCGTACCTGCGGGAACTGGCCGCCCGCGCCGCGCTGTCCATCGACAACGCGCGGCTGCACCGGATGGAGGCCAAGACGGCGCTGACGCTGCAGCGCAGCATGCTGCCGAGCCGTCCGCCGAAGATCCCCGGGGTGCTGATCGCGCACCGCTACATCCCCGGCGACCGCCGGGCCGAGGTCGGCGGCGACTGGTTCGACGCGGTGCAGCTGCCGGGCAGCCGGGTGGCGCTGGTGGTCGGCGACGTGATGGGCCACGGCCTGCACTCGGCGGTGGCGATGGGCCGCTTCCGCACCGCGATGCAGACCCTGGCCGCCCTGGACCTGCCGCCGGGCCAGATCCTGCGGCACCTGGACAACCTCTCCCAGCGGCTCGGCGACGACCACCTGGCGACCTGCCTGTACGCGGTCTACGACCCGATCGCCCGCACCTGCACGCTGGCCAGCGCCGGGCACGTGCCGCCGGTTCTGGTCCACCCGGACGGGCGCGGCGAGCTGCTGGAGATCCCCTCGGGCGCGCCGATCGGCGTGGGCGGGGTGCCGTTCGCCTCCCGGGAGATCAAGGTCTCCGACGGCAGCATGCTGGTGCTGTGCACCGACGGCCTGGTGGAGATGCGCGGCGGCGACATAGGGGACGGCCTGGCCGCCCTGTGCGGCGACATCGTCGACCCGCGGCGCAGCCCGGACGAGGTCTGCGACACGGTGCTGGAGCGGCTGCACACCGACGACCGCAGCGACGACCTGGCGCTGCTGATCGCCCGCTTCGACGGCATTCCGCCGCAGGACGTGATCTCCTGGTCGCTGCAGCTCGACTCCACCGAGGTGCACCGGGCCCGGATGATGGTCCGTGAGCAGCTGGCGCTGTGGGGCCTGGAGGAGCTGAGCGAGACGACGGAGCTGCTGGTCAGCGAGTTGGTGACCAATGCGCTCCGGGTGGCCAAGGACCGGGTCGAACTGCAGTTGATGCGGGTCGGCAAACTGCTGGTGGAAGTCAGCGACGACGACCACAACCTGCCGTCGCTGGAGCCCTCCGAGGCACTGGACGAGGACGGCCGCGGCCTGAGCCTGGTCAGCCATCTCTCCGCGCGCTGGGGGACCAGCCGCAAGGCGGTCGGCAAGGTGGTCTGGTTCGAGCTGCCACTGCCGCACCGCGGCTGACGGCCGGTCTGCGGAACCCCTTCTTTGGTTGTATTATGCAACCAAAGAAGGAGTTCCGATGCCTACCCCCACCCCACTGCCCCCCACTCCCATGCCCCCCACCCCCATGCCCGCCACCCCCATGCCCGCCGCCGCCCGCGCCGATTCGATCGACTCGATCCAGCGCGAGCTGACCGCCGTGGCCCGCCGCGCCCGCTCGGTGACGGCGCAGATCCACCCCGGCCTGACCCTGGTCACCTACACCCTGCTGGACCACCTGCACGAGCGCGGCGGCTGCCGGGGCACCGACCTGGCCGCCCACTTCCTGCTGGACAAGTCCACCGTCAGCCGGCAGATCTCCGCCCTGGAGCGGCTCGGCCTGGTCGAACGGACCGCCGATCCGGAAGACCTGCGCGGCCAGATCATCCGCCCCTCGGCGGCCGGCGCGCAGCTGCTCGCCGACGTCCGCGAGCGGCGGCACCAGGCCTTCCTGAGCCGCCTCGCCGACTGGCCGGACGACGACCTGGAACGCTTCGCCTGCTATCTCACCCTCTACAACGCTCGTACCTGACACGAGACGCGACGACCGACCCCGCGCCCGCCCCCCTGCGGACCTGCGGTGCTTGACACCGTCCACAGCGACGTCACATCGTTGAGCCACGACTCGCGATGTATCGCGTCCAATTGGGGGATACACACATATGAACCTCGCCCGGCGGCTCGCCGCCCTGCCCTGCGGAAGACGAAGCAAGTGGGTCGTCCTCGCCGCATGGATCATCCTGCTGCTCGTGCTCGCACCGCTGGTCGGCAAGCTCACCGGCGCCGAGGACAACCAGGCGTCGAGCTGGCTGCCCGGCAGCGCCGAATCGACCAAGGTGCTGAACCTGGAGGGACGGTTCACCAGCACCCAGAGCGCCCCGGCCGTCGTCCTCTACGTCCGCGACTCCGGCATCACCGCCGCCGACAGGGCCAAGGCCACCGCCGACGTCGCCGCGTTCGCATCCGCCCCGCACGTCCAGGGGCGGATCACCGGGCCGGTCGAGTCCCAGGACGGCAAGGCCCTGCAGACCGTGGTGCCCATCGACATGGCCAGCGGTGGCTGGAACAACCTCACCCCGGCCGTCGACAAAATGCGCAGCACCGCGACCCAGGGCGACCCCGGCCTGACCGTGCACGTCACCGGGCCGGGCGGGGTCGGCGCCGACCAGAGCAAGGCCTTCGCCGGGATCGACGGCACCCTGCTCTACGCCACCCTGGGCGTGGTCGTCGTCCTGCTGCTGCTCACCTACCGCAGCCCGACCCTGTGGCTGCTGCCGCTGCTGTCCTCCGGGCTGGCCCTGACCGCCGCCGAAGCCGTCATCTACCTGCTGGTCAAGCACGCCGGACTGACCGTCAACGCGCAGAGCGGCGGCATCCTGGTGGTCCTGGTCATCGGCGCGGGCACCGACTACGCCCTGCTGCTGGTCGCCCGCTACCGCGAGGAGCTGCGCCGGCACGAGGACCGGCACGAGGCCATGGCCGAGGCCATGCACCGGGCCGGACCCGCGATCATCGCCAGCGCCGCGACCGTCGCCGTCAGCATGCTCTGCCTGCTGTTCGCGCGGATGAACTCGACCAGCGGCCTCGGCCCGGTCTGCGCCATCGGCATCGCGGTCGCGCTGGCCGCGATGGTGACCCTGCTGCCGGCCCTGCTGGTGATCTGCGGGCGCTGGATCTTCTGGCCGGTCAAGCCGGCCTTCGGCACCGCCGAGCCGACCGAGAGCGGCGTCTGGGCCAGGGTCGGCGGCGGTATCTCCCGCCGTCCCCGGCTGGTCTGGGTCGGGACCACGCTGGCCCTGGGGGCACTGGCGCTCGGCCTGTTCAGCCTCAAGGCCGACGGCCTGTCCACGGCCGGCGCCTTCACCGGCAAGCCCGACTCGGTGGTCGGCCAGACCGTACTGGCCGAGCACTTCCCGGCCGGCTCGGGATCGCCGGTGGTCGTGATCACCACGGCCGGCGCGGCGGCGCAGGCGCAGTCGACCCTGGCGGGGGTCCAGGGCATCGCCTCGACCACCCCGCCGGTGGTCAAGGGCGACCTCGCCTACCTCACCGGCACCCTGTCCTCCGCACCCGACAGCAAGGCCGCCCAGGACACCGTGGACCGGGTCAGGGCCGCCGAGCACGCCCTCCCGGGGGCGCAGGCCAAGGTGGGCGGTAACACCGCGGTGCAGCTGGACACCCATCGGGCGTCCCGGCACGACGACTACCTGATCATCCCGATCGTGCTGGTGGTGGTGCTGCTGATCCTGGCGCTGCTGCTGCGGGCGGTGGTGGCGCCGCTGCTGCTGATCGCGACGGTGGTGCTGTCCTTCGCCTCGGCCCTGGGCGTCAGTTCGTTCGCCTTCGCCCACCTGTTCCACTTCCAGGGCGAGGACACCGCCTTCCCGCTGTTCGTGTTCGTCTTCCTGGTGGCCCTGGGCATCGACTACAACATCTTCCTGATGACCCGGGTCAGGGAGGAGTCCTTCAACCGGGGCACCCGCGGCGGCGCGCTCGCCGGGCTGGCCGCGACCGGCGGTGTGATCACCTCGGCCGGTCTGATCCTGGCCAGCACCTTCGGCGTGCTGGGGACGCTGCCGGTGGTCGGCTTCGCCGAGATCGGCTTCGCGGTCTGCCTGGGCGTGCTCCTGGACACCCTGGTGGTCCGCTCGATCCTGGTCACCGCGCTGGCCATGGACCTGGACCGGCGGCTGTGGTGGCCCAGCGCGCTGGGCCGGATCACCGCACCGGGCACGGCACCGGCGGCCCGGGGCGGCACCGCAGCCCTCGACCCGCAGTCGGAACGCACGACCTGACCGCACGACCTGGACGGCCCGTCAGCAACCCGGCTGACGGGCCGTCGGTCTTCTTCGCCATCGCCGTCGGCGAGGATGGCACCCGAGTCATCCCGTCCCCGTCCTTTCCTCACAAGGAGTCAGCACCGTGCCGCTCATCCAGGTCAAGCAGATCGCCGGACGCACCGAGGAGCAGAAGCGCGCCCTCGCCCGCGAACTCACCGACGCCTACGTACGGGTGATGGGGAACAAGCCCGAGTCGGTATGGGTCACCATCGACGAACTGCCCGCCGAGAACTGGGCCACCGGCGGAACGCTGATCGCCGACCGCTGAGGCCCAACGGCGCTGCGGCACGGCGGACATAACGGTTCTGAACGGAACATCCGTCGACCCGTGCCCTCCGCCGTGCCGTTGTGCCACCCTGTGCCTGCAGGGATCCGACCGGGTACAGCAGGTGTGGGGGAAGCAGCGCCATGAGCAACGAGATCTACTTCAGCAACAACTACCGTGACCTGTGCGAACAGCACGGCACCGGAGCCGGGTTCCAGTTCGAGTTCTCCTGCTGGCGCTGCTCCGACACCTGGCGCTCCGCCTTCCAGCCCTACACCAGCGGACGGATGGCGGGCTGGGCCGACCGCGTGGTGGGCAGCGCCTGGGGCGCGTTCGGCCGCGCCGGCAGCGAGGCCTCCAGCGCGCTGGGCGGGCTGGTCGGCGCCAACTGGGGCCCGGCCAAGGACGCCGCCTTCCAGAAGTCCATCGACGACGCCAAGACCCACTTCAACCGCTGCGGCCGCTGCACCAACTACGTCTGCGCCCGCTGCTGGAACGCCGCCCAGGGCCTGTGCCTCGGCTGCGCCCCCGACACCGCCGCCGAGGCCCTCGCCGCCCAGCAACGCGGGCTCAACGACGCGGTCTCGCAGCGCGCCTACGAGACCGGCAGCGCCCAGGCCGCCTCCTTCGACACCGACCAGCGCCGGCAACTGGTCTGCCCCCAGTGCAGCACCGAAACCCACGGCGCCCGCTTCTGCCCCGGCTGCGGCCACCGGCTCGCCCAGGCCGACCACTGCGCCTCCTGCAACGCCGAGATCCCCCAGGGCGCGGCCTTCTGCCCGGACTGCGGCACCCGACGCTGACCCGCGGACGCGGATTCTTGTGCCTTTGTGCCTGGTGGGGTCGGCATACGGCCAGAATGTGGCCACAAGCGGACGCTACCTGGCAACAAGGCGTCGAACTCCTGAAAGTCCGGCGCACTCGCTTACGCTCGTGACAGCGGAACCCGGGACCCCGGTCTCGCCCAGCAGCAGGCAGGCCGAGGCAGGGAGACGTTCCGATGGATGTCGGCAGCGGATATGGCGTCAAGGTGATCCTCGCCCGCCACCGGGTCGTCACCGCGTCCGGGGAACTGGATCTGGTCACCGCGGAGGATCTGCGGTTCGACCTCCTCGGGGGCATCCGCGCCGGAGGCGGTGCGATGGGCGCGGCCGGCCGGGGTCTGGTCGTGGACCTGCTGGAGGTGACCTTCATGGACTGCGCGCCGCTGGGGGTGCTGTGCTCGGCCCGGGCCAGGGCCGAGCACAGCGGCGGCTGGCTGCGGCTGGTCTACGCCCAGGACCGGATCACCCGACTGCTGACGGTGACCGGGCTGCGCGGCCAGTTCCCGCGCCACGCCACCGTCGCCGACGCCCTCGCCAACCGCCCGGCCGAGCCCGTCACCGGGGGTTCCGCACTACGCTGAGTACAGCGCCCGGCACCGGCCAAGCGCCACCGGAACCAGGGGGCGCGATGAACACCGACACACCCTGCGTACGCCATGGTCAGTGACCGGATGGCCGCCGTGCTGGCCCGACTGCAGGGCCCCGGCCGGTCCGATCCGGGCCGGCTCGGAGCCGGGGTGCTGGGCGTGGACGGCCTGTCGGTGACCGTCACCCCGCAGAGCGCGGGCCCGACCGGCGAGGTCTTGTGGTCCTCCTCCGCTCTCTCCCGCCGCTTCGACGACCTCCAGTTCACCCTCGGCTGCGGACCCGCCCTCGACGCCGCCCGCAGCGGCCTGCCGGTCCTGGAACCGGACCTGCGCCAGGTCCAGCCGCAACGCTGGGGCACCCTGCCGGCCGAAGCCGAACTCCTGCCCGTACGCGCCGTGTTCTGCTTCCCGCTGGGCATCGGCGCGATCCGGCTGGGGGCGCTGACCGCCGTCAGGACCGCCCCGGGGGTGCTCGGCGACCCGCAGACCCGGGACGCCCTGGGGCTGGCCGTCGCCCTGACCGCGCACTACCTGGACCGCTGGGAACCACCGCAGACCCTCTACCGCGCCGTGGTCCACCAGGCCGTGGGCATGCTCAGCGTCCAGCTCGCCCTCCCCCTGGCCGACGCCCTGCTCCGCCTGCGCGCCTACGCCTACCGGAGCGGACGCCCCGTCAACGACGTCTCCCACGACATCGTCACCCGACAGCTACGCCTGGACACGGAAGACAAGGACTGACCCGAGATGACATCCGCGCAGCAACGCATCACCGAGGTCTTCGTGGAGGTCGCCGACTCCCTGACCGACGACTTCGACATCATCGACCTGCTGCAGCGCCTGTCGGAGCGCTGCGTGGAACTCCTGGACGTCTCCGCCGCCGGGATCCTGTTGGCGAACCAGTACGACGAACTGCAGCTGCTGGCCGCCTCCGACGAGAACACCCGGATGCTGGAACTCTTCGCCCTGCAACACGACCAGGGCCCCTGCGTCGAGTGCTACCGCAGCGGCCAGGCCCGCACCGACATCGACCTGACCACCGCCGCCGCCCTCACCCGCTGGCCGCGCTTCACCGCGCAGGCCAGGCAGAGCGGATTCGCCCGCACCCACGCCATCCCGCTGCGGCTGCGCCAGCGCGTGGTCGGCGCCCTCAACCTCTTCCACGAGCAGCCCGGCACCTTCACCACCGCCGACCAGCTGCTGGCGCAGGCGCTGGCCGACATCGCCACCATCGCCATCCTGCAGCAGCGCACCCTGCACCAGAGCCAGCTCGAACGGGTCCAGCTGCAGACCGCCCTGAACACCCGCATCGTCATCGAGCAGGCCAAGGGCATTCTCGCCGAACGCTGGCACACCACCATCGACGACGCCTTCACCATCCTGCGCAACCACGCCCGGAGCCACCGACTGCGGCTGAGCGACCTCGCCCGTCAGGTCACCGAGGGAACCCTCGACACCGAGACCGTCCTGCGCGGCCTGGACATCACCCCCGGCGACACCGGCTTCACGCCGACCCCCGCGCCCGAGTAATCCCCGGGGAGGGGCGCCCCGGGCCGGCGCCCAACGCGAAAAGGTGCCTCCCTCAGCGACTTCCGTCTCTGCTGGAGGCACCTTTTCGTCGGTGCTTCGCTGTGCGCGAGGGGGGATTTGAACCCCCACGCCCTTTCGGACACTGGCACCTGAAGCCAGCGCGTCTGCCATTCCGCCACTCGCGCAGTGAGTGATGTCGTCGGCCCCGCCACCTCTGCGTTCCTGCGGCAGCGCCTTTCGACAAGAAGAACATTAGCACGTCGGAGGGGTGCTCCTGCCCACCCATTACCGTGCCGGGGACGGCCTCGGGCGCCGTCCCGGCCCAAGCCGAACGGGTGATCCACGGATGACCACCCCCTCCTCCGGGTACGTCTCAGCCTGCACGCCCCGACTCTTACCGGTCGGGCCCCTCGCAATGGCATTCTTCATACTGTGACACCCCGCAAGAACGCGAACAACCGCATCGCCTGCCGTCCCACCGTGACCGACCCCACGTGGCCACTCCTCTTCACCGAGGAACCGCACGTCGGCCCCGGGCGTAGATACGATCAGTAGGACGACAAGCATGCTGCCGCCGCGCGCCCGCGCGGCGGAGACAGAACGCCCGATGGAAGGGGGTGCCCCGTGGGAGCCCTGAAGAAGTTCGAGCAGCGACTCGAGGGATTCGTCAACGGCGCCTTCGCCAAGGTGTTCAAGTCCGAAGTGCAGCCCGTGGAGATCGCCGGAGCGCTGCAGCGCGAGTGCGACAACAACGCCAGCATCTGGAACCGCGACCGCACGGTCGTCCCCAACGACTTCATCGTGGAGCTCAGCACCCACGACTACGAGCGGCTCAGCCCCTACGCCGCTCAGCTCGGCGGGGAACTGGCCGGGATGGTCCGCGAATACGCCCAGGCGCAGCGCTACTCCTTCATGGGCCCGCTCAAGGTGGCCCTGGAGCAGGCCGCGGACCTGGACACCGGCCTGTACCGGGTTCGCAGCCGGATCGAGTCGACCCCCGAGGCCCAGTCCCCGGCCGCCGACCCCTACGCGCAGCCGTACCAGCAGCCCCCGGCCCGGCCCCAGCCGCCGGCCTACGGCGCGGCACCCGGAGCCGGCCAGCCCTACGGTGGGCGCCAGGCCGAGGCCTGGCAGCCCCAGGTGCCGCCGCTGCCGCCGACCGCACCGGCCTTCCCCGCAGTGCAGCCGGGCTCCCCGCCCCCGGCTGCGGCCGTCCACCCCGAGGCTTCCGCCGCCGACCACAACAACGTCCGGCCGCTGCCCGGCAGCGGCTACGGCGCCGCCACCACCAGGCGCTGGCTGGAGATCAACGGCGACCGCCACCAGGTGAGCACGCCGGTGGTGGTCCTGGGCCGCAGCACCGAGGCCGACATCCGGGTGGACGACCCCGGAGTCTCCCGCAAGCACGCCGAGATCCGGATCGGTTCGCCCTCGATGGTCCTGGACCTCGGCTCCACCAACGGCATCGTGGTCGACGGACAGCACACCCAGCGCGCTACGCTGCGCGACGGCTCACGGATCGTCATGGGCAGCACCACCATCGTCTACCGGCAAGCCGAAGGGTGACGCGGGGCACATGTCAGAACTGACCCTCACCGTCATGAGACTGGGATTCCTCGCAGTCCTGTGGCTGTTCGTCATCGTCGCGGTGCAGGTCATCCGCAGCGACCTGTTCGGCACCAAGGTCGTGCAGCGCACCACCGCGGCAGCGCGCCGCACCAACGCCGGCGCCGCGCCGACGGGCCGTCAGCAGCCCCCGCCGCAGCGCGAGGCCCGCGGGCAGCAGACCCAGGGCGGCGGCCGTTCGCGCCGCGGCGGCCCGACCCAGCTGGTGGTCACCCAGGGGTCGCTGGCGGGCACCACGGTGGCGCTCCAGGGCCAGACCATCACCCTCGGCCGGGCCCACGACTCGACCATCGTCCTGGACGACGACTACGCGTCCTCGCGCCACGCCCGGATCTACCCCGACCAGACCGGCCAGTGGATCGTCGAGGACCTGCAGTCCACCAACGGCACCTATCTGGACCGGACCCGGCTGACCAGCCCCACCCCGCTCCAGCCGGGAGCGGCCATCCGCATCGGCAGGACCGTCATCGAGCTGCGGAAGTAGTCACGCATGAGGCATGGGCAGCAGCCCCCCGTCCCCGACCCGAGCGGGGACGGTATCGGTTCGGCGCACCCGCGCCCGGACAGCCGGCGCCGCGCACCGTACGATGCATCAACGCACGCTGCACCGGGGCATCGCGCAGGGGACCGAGGGAAGGGGGCGGACGGCACATGAGCCTCGTGCTGCGCTTCGCCGCCGGGTCGCACAAGGGCATGATCCGGGAGGGCAACGAGGACTCCGGCTACGCCGGTCCGCGGCTGCTCGCCGTGGCCGACGGCATGGGCGGCCAGGCGGCCGGCGAGGTGGCCTCCTCCGAGGTCCTCTCCACCATGGTCGAGCTGGACGAGGACGTGCCGGGCACCGACCCGCTGACCGCACTGAGCCAGGCGGCCGACCGCGCCAACGAGCGGCTGCGGCTGCTCGTCGAGGGCGATCCCGCGCTGGAGGGCATGGGCACCACGCTCACCGCGCTGCTCTGGGACGGCCAGCGCGCCGGCCTGATCCACATCGGCGACTCCCGTGCCTACCTGCTCCGCGACGGCTCGCTGTCGCAGATCACCCAGGACCACACCTGGGTGCAGCGGCTGGTGGACGAGGGCCGGATCACCGAGGAGGAGGCCAGCACCCATCCGCAGCGGTCGCTGATCATGCGCGCGCTGATGGGCACCGGCGAGGTCGAGTCCGACCTGTCGATCCGTGAGGTGCGGGCCGGGGACCGCTATCTGATCTGTTCCGACGGCCTCTCGGGCGTGGTGAGCCACCAGACCCTGGAAGAGACCCTCGGCAGCTACTACGCCCCCGAGCAGACCGTCGCCGAGCTGATCCAGCTGGCGCTGCGCGGCGGCGGCCCGGACAACATCACCTGCGTGGTCGCTGACGTCCTGGACGTCACCGACGGCGACACCGTGGCCGGCCACTTCACCGACACCCCGGTGGTGGTGGGCGCGGTCGCCGACGGGCCCCCCACGATCAGCCACCACACCATGGCCAACACCCCGGCGGCCCGCGCCGCCTCGCTCGGCCGCCGGCAGCAGCCCGGCGGCGTGGCCGTGGCCGAGCCCGGCTACGACGGCGGCGAGTATCAAGACGGTGAGTACCAAGACGCCGAGTATCAAGACGGCGCGTATCAAGACGCCGGATACCAGGACGGCGCGTATCAGGACACCGGGTACGACGAGCACACCGACGGCTACGCCCAGGACGAGGAGGACTACCTCCCCGAGGAGGGCAGCCGCCGCAGCCGCCGCAGGGGGCGCAGCGGCCGCAGGCGCTGGGCCGTTCCGGCCGTGGTGCTGCTGGTGGTGCTGGCGCTGATCGGCAGCGCCGGCTACCTCGGCTACCGCTGGACCCAGACCCAGTACTTCATCGGCGCCGACGGCGCGACCGTGGCGATCTACAAGGGCGTCAACCAGAACCTGGCCGGCCTCAGCCTGTCCAAGGTCTACCAGCCCTCGACGGTCCAGCTGAGCGATCTGCCGCAGATGGACCAGACGCATGTGAAGAACACCATCACCACGGCCAGCCTCAAGGACGCCCAGACCCAGCTGGCCCAGCTGCAGACCCAGGCGAACGTCTGCAAGTCCGTCAAGGCCGGGACCCTGCCGGGCAGCACCGCCAGTGCCTCTCCGAGCGCCGGCGCGAGCGCCAAGGCCGGCGCCAAGCCGACCGCGACCGCCTCCGCGACCGCCCCGGCCGTGAACCCCTCCCCGTCGGCCTCCTCCACCCTCAGCACCCAACAGCAGCAACAGCTGGCTGCCCTGTGCGTCGCCGCCTGAGCAACCTTCGGAACACCGGTCCCGGGGCGGCGACGCCCCGGGCGGCACCGTGACCGCCGCCGCTGCCCGGGGCAGCGTTCCGCGCGGCCATGCCACCGCGACGATCGTGCCGCAGGGCGCACCCAACCGCCGCAACACCGAACTGGTGCTGCTGGTCTTCGCCGTCCTGATCCCGCTGTTCGCCTACGCCGACACCGGCCTGGCCATGGACGGCAGGGTCCCGGCCGGGATGCTGGAGTACGGCCTGGGGATGGGCCTGTTCGCGCTGCTGGCACATCTCGCGGTACGCCGCTTCGCCCCCTACGCCGACCCGCTGATGCTGCCGATCGCGGCCCTGCTGAACGGCCTGGGCCTGGTCTTCATCTGGCGTCTGGACAAGGCCCGCCAGCTGGCGCGCAACTTCCCGGCCGCACAGAACCAGCTGATCTGGACCGGCCTGGGGATCGCCCTGTTCATCGGTGTGATGGCCCTGCTCAAGGACCACCGCTTACTGCAGCGCTACACCTACATCGCCGGTCTGGTCGCCCTGGTGCTGCTGGCCACCCCGGCCTTCATGCCCACCCGCGCCTCGGACTTCGGCGCGAAGATCTGGATCCATGTGGGCAGCTTCTCGATCCAGCCCGGGGAGTTCGTCAAGATCGTGCTGTCGGTGTTCTTCGCCGGCTACCTGATGGCGAAGCGGGACGCGCTGGCGCTGGCCAGCCGCCGCTTCCTCGGCCTCTACCTGCCGCGCGGCCGCGATCTGGGGCCGATCATCGCGGTCTGGCTGCTCAGCCTGCTGATCCTGGTCTTCGAGACCGACCTGGGCACCTCGCTGCTCTTCTTCGGCGTGTTCGTGGTCATGCTCTACGTGGCCACCGAGCGCACCAGCTGGATCCTCTTCGGGCTGCTGATGGCCGGTCTCGGCTTCTGGGCGGTGGCCGCCACCGAGGCCCATGTGCAGTCCAGGATCACCGACTGGCTGCACCCGCTGACCGCGGCCCCGAACGGCGGCGGGGTCGGCCAGATCGGCCAGTCGCTGTTCGCGCTGGGCGCCGGCGGCGTCCTCGGCACCGGGCTCGGCCAGGGCCACTCCTGGCTGATCGGCTTCGCCGCCAAGAGCGACTTCATCCTCGGCACCATCGGCGAGGAGCTCGGTCTGGCCGGGCTGATGGCCCTGTTCCTGCTCTATGCACTGCTGTTTGAACGCGGCCTGCGGACCGCGCTGGCGGCCCGCGACCCCTTCGGCAAACTGCTGGCCGTCGGCCTGTCCGGGGCCTTCGCCCTCCAGGTCTTCATCGTCGCGGGCGGAGTGACCGGTACCATCCCACTGACCGGTATGACTCTGCCGTTCATGGCCCAGGGCGGTTCCTCCGTCATCACCAACTGGGCCCTGATCGCCATTCTGCTGAAGATCAGCGACGTGGCCCGGCGCCCGGCCCCGGCGCCGGAGACCGCGGCAGAACCGACCCAGGTGCTCGGACCGTCATGATGACCGTGTAGACAAGATGAGCGTAGCCAAGATGGACAAGATGGACCTGTAGACAAGTGGTTGACTGCCCGGTACCCGGAGGAGAAGGCACATGAACAAACCCATCCGCCGGGTGTCGGTGTTCTGCCTGGTCCTGGTCCTCGCGCTGATGATCAGGGTGAACTACGTCCAGGGCGTGCAGGCGAGCTCGCTCAACAAGAACGCCAACAACAAGCGCGGCCTGATCGAGGCGTACAGCTACCCCCGCGGCCAGATCATCGTCGGCGGCAAGCCGGTCACCAAGGACATCGAGGTCGACGGCAACACCTACAAGTACAAGCGCGGCTACACCGACGGGGCCGTCTACGCCCCGGTGACCGGCTTCTCCTCCCAGGTCTACGGCAGCAACCTGCTGGAGAACGTCGAGAACCCGATCCTCAGCGGCAACGACTCCCGGCTGTTCATCCGCAACACCCTGGACCTGCTCACCGGCAAGCCCAAGCAGGGCGGCGACGTGGTCACCACGATCGACCCCAAGGTGCAGCAGGCCGCGTACACCGCTTTCACCAGCGCCGGGAAGAAGGGCGCGGCGGTCGCCCTGGACCCGACCACCGGCGCGATCCTCGGCCTGGTCAGCGTGCCCTCCTACGACCCGGGCACGATCGCCGGGAGTGACAACCAGGCCGCCTGGACCAGCCTCAACGCGGACAAGTCCCAGCCGATGCTGAACCGGGCCCTGCGGCAGACCTATCCGCCCGGCTCGACCTTCAAGCTGATCACCTCGGCGGCTGCGCTGGAGAACGGCGTCATTACCGACATCAACGCCAAGACCGACTCGCCGGACCCGTACACCCTTCCGCAGACCACCACCACGCTGCCGAACGAGGCCGGTGACAACTGCCTCAACGTGTCCATGAACGACGCGCTGAGGGTGTCCTGCAACACGGTCTTCGCCAAGATCGGCGACGAGGTCGGCAACGCGAAGATGGCCGCCGAGGCGGCGAAGTTCGGCTTCAACAGCTCCTCGCTGACCATCCCGGTGGGGGTCACCAAGAGCAACTACGACACCAACATCAACCGGCCGTCCAACGCGCTGTCCTCGGTCGGCCAGTTCGACACCCGGGCCACCCCGCTGCAGATGGCCATGGTCGCCGCCGCCATCGCCAACAACGGCACCCTGATGAAGCCCTACCTGGTCGCCCAGGAGCGCTCGGCCAACGTCAATGTGATCGACACCACCAAGCCGACCGTGCTCTCCCAGGCCACCACGCCACAGGTCGCCCAGGAGATCCAGACCATGATGGTCAACGTGGTCCAGAACGGCACCGGCACCCCGGCGCAGATCTCCGGAGCCACCGTCGGCGGCAAGACCGGCACCGCCCAGCACGGCGAGAACAACTCCGACAATCCGTACGCCTGGTTCGTCTCCTACGCCAAGATGGGCGACAAGCAGATCGCGGTCGCCGTCGTCGTCGAGGACAGCAACGCCCAGCGTGACGAGATCTCCGGCTCCGGCCTGGCCGCGCCGATCGCCAAGAAGATGATGGAGGCCGGCCTCGGCAAGTGACCGGCCCTCCGGCGACCCGCCCGGGCCGCTCCCAGCTGGGGTTCCGCCCGGGTTCCGCCCGCCCGGGAACCGCCGACACTCGATACCGGTCTCATATCAAGCTGCCCCTCCCGCGTCGGAACCGACTCCGGGCCCGGTAGCGTATCCGCAAGCAGCGGTCTGCCCTACCGGTGCCGAGGGAACGGCAGCAGAGCTTCACCCGGGCACCCATGACCGCAGACCGCAGCAGGACCGACAGATCAACCTCGGCAGTGGCGAGGGAGAGGGTTGGAACCATGGAAGAACCGCGTCGCCTCGGCGGCCGGTACGAGCTGGGCGGCGTCCTGGGACGCGGCGGCATGGCAGAGGTCTACCTCGGCCACGACATCCGGCTCGGACGCGCCGTCGCTGTGAAGACGCTGCGGGCCGACATGGCCCGCGATCCGTCGTACCAGGCCCGTTTCCGCCGCGAGGCTCAGTCGGCCGCGTCACTGAACCACCCCTCGATCGTCGCCGTGTACGACACCGGCGAGGACTACATCGACGGCATCTCCATCCCGTACATCGTGATGGAGTACGTCGACGGGTCCACCCTGCGCGAGCTCCTGCACTCCGGGCGGCGGCTGCTGCCCGAGCGCGCCCTGGAGATGACCACCGGCGTGCTGCAGGCGCTGGAGTACTCGCACCGCAACGGCATCGTCCACCGCGACATCAAGCCCGCGAACGTCATGCTGACGCGCAACGGCACCGTCAAGGTGATGGACTTCGGCATCGCCCGTGCCATGGGCGACGCCGGAATGACCATGACGCAGACCGCGGCGGTCATCGGCACCGCGCAGTACCTCTCCCCCGAGCAGGCCAAGGGCGAGCAGGTCGACGCCCGGTCCGACCTGTACTCCACCGGCTGCCTGCTGTACGAGCTGTTCACCATGCGCCCGCCGTTCATCGGCGAGTCCCCGGTGGCGGTCGCGTACCAGCACGTCCGCGAGGAGGCAGCGCCTCCCTCGACGTACGACCCGGAGATCCGGCCCGAATACGACGCCATCGTGATGAAGGCGCTCGCCAAGGACCGCGACTACCGCTACCAGAGCGCCGACGAGATGCGCGCCGACATCGAGCGCGCCCTCGACGGCCTCCCGGTCGCCGCCGCCCAGACCGTCGCCTACGGCGCCGGCCAGATGGCCGGCTACGGCCAGGCCGACCCGTACGGCCGCACCACGGCCATGCCGCAGCAGGCAGGGGCAGCAGGCCAGACCAGCCTGCTCCCCGGCGTCGGCCAGGGCTACGACGTGGGCGGCGACGGCTACGACAACGGCCCGGGCTACGACGACGGCTACGGCGGCCGCAGCGACCGCCGCAAGGCCGGCGGCAGCGGCGGCGGGAACCGCAACACCTCGTGGATCATCCTCGCGGTCGCCGCGGTGCTGGTCCTGGTCGGCGCCTACTTCGTGGCCACGTCCATGTTCAAGGGCAACGGCAGCAGCACGGTGGCAGCGCCCCAGCTGGTCGGCGAGGACCTGGCCTCCGCGAAGACGTCGGCGACCAACACCGGCGGCAACATCACGGTGGTCCAGGGCAGCTCCATCTCCTGCGACCCCAACACCGCCGACAAGGGCAAGATCTGCACCCAGGACCCGGTCGCCGGCACCCAGCTGAAGTCGGGCGCGACGATCACCGTCCACCTGAGCACCGGCGCAGCGGCGAAGGCCGTCCCGGACGTGGCCAACAAGTCCGTGGCCGACGCCACCTCGGCGCTCAACGCCGCAGGCTTCACCCTGGGCACCCAGACCTCGCAGTCGAGCGACACGGTCGCCAACGGCAACGTCATCGGCACCAACCCGGCCGCCAACTCGCAGCAGCCGCTCGGCTCGACGATCAACCTGATCGTCTCCACGGGCAAGGCGCAGGTGACGGTGCAGTACCTGGTCGGCAGCGACGGGAAGTCGGCCCAGACGACCCTGACCAGCGCCGGGCTCACTCCGCTGACCACGGTGAGCGCCACCTTCAACACCAACTACCAGGCCGGCGCGGTGATCTCCGAACAGATCAACGGTCAGGACGTCCCCACGTCGGGGACCCAGGCGGACAAGGGCACCACCGTGAATCTGGTGCTCAACCCAGCCGCGCCGAGTTCAGCTTCGCCCAGCACCAGCGCCTCGGCGTCGTCAAGCCCTCAGTCGGGGGCCACAAGCATCATTGGGGGGGTTAACGGGGGCCAGAACGGCAACACCAACCCGTGACCCATAACCCCGCCGGATCAGATCCGGGCTTGTGTGCCCCCTGACCCCAGCAGCAGGGACACTCGCACAACCCCGAGGGGCTGTGGCCGCCGCACCAGGCGCCCACAGCCCCTCGGGCTGTTCTGGCCGTCTCCCTGCACGATCCGTCCGCCTGCCCGATCATGGGCGCATGGCTACCCCGATGACCGAACCCCAGTGG
This sequence comes from Streptacidiphilus sp. EB103A, assembly GCF_041261405.1. Classification (NCBI taxonomy): domain Bacteria; kingdom Bacillati; phylum Actinomycetota; class Actinomycetes; order Kitasatosporales; family Streptomycetaceae; genus Streptacidiphilus; species Streptacidiphilus sp. EB103A. The sequence continues at coordinate 210,513 of NZ_JBGCAQ010000010.1, forward strand.
CGGGCCTTCCTCAGTGAAGGCACACGCACCGGAAAGCTCGCCACCACCCGCGCCGACGGCCGACCGCACCTCGCACCCATCTGGTTCCTGCTGGACGGGGACTACCTGGTGTTCAACACCGGCAAGGACACCGTCAAGGGCCGCACGCTGGCCCGGGACGGCCGGGTCGCGCTGTGCGTGGACGACGACCGCCCGCCGTTCTCCTTCGCCATCGCCGAGGGCCGGGCGGTCCTCAGCGAGGACCTCGCCGAGGTCAAGCACTGGGCGACCAGGATCGCCGCCCGCTACATGGGCGAGGAGAAGGCCGAGGCCTATGGCGAGCGCAACGGCGTACCTGGCGAGTTGCTGGTCCGGGTCCGCATCGAAAAGGTTGTCGCGCTCGCCGACCTTGCCGAGTGAGACCCTCAGCCCCTGCCCTTTCGACGGCGACGCAGTTCCAGGCCACGATCGATCCGCAGCTCCGCCACCTCCTGGCGGAGCGCCTCCACCTTCTCGGAGAGGTCCTCCACAGCGGTCTTCAGATGCGTGAGCCGCACGCTCATGGCCCCGATCAGCTCGGCGTGGAGCTCCAACGTCCTACGGTTGACCGAGGATGCGCTGCGTGCCGCGTCCTCCACGTCGAGCAAGTAGGTCCGGACCCGCCGTGCCACGTCGCTGTCGCGGAGCAGCATGGCCAGGTTGAGCACCGCCCGACGCGGCAGCAGCGTCAGGTTTGTCCGCGCCTGTGGATAACCCGTGTTCGAGAGGGACAAAATGTCCCTCTGAAAGACCTGCAGGTTTTCACCTCGCAGCACGACGAGTCCGTTCGAATCGAGCTCAGCCCGATTGCGCTGAACCACCTTGTGCACAACCTCGTACCCAACCTCGAAGTAGTCCGCCGCCATCCTCGCGGTGACGTGCACGCCGTCCGGCAGCAGGTGCAGCGCCTTGACCTTGTCCAGCACCTCCACTCGGCTCCCCAGCGCCGAGCGCATGGTCCGGGACTCCAACAGAACGATCTGATCCGTCATCGCAGGGTTCCTCTCGTTCAGCGCGGAGAGAGAACCAAGGCGCGGCCACGGAGGTCGGCGCGAGGGTGGCATCGAGAGGCTGGGCAAGGGCATGCGGAAACCGGTCGACATCACCCACGCGGAGAACGTGAACACGTTCCCCTGGCGTCGACCGGGATGCACCCGGCACTCTCATTACATCCGGACCAACGACCGATCAGACAATCGGTTACGCCTGCCCGTTCAGACCGATCATCAGCGCAGTTCCGCCGGAAGCTCGCGGGATTTGTCGACGCCCTGGGTGCGGGTGAGCGAGGCCCAGACGGCCATGCGGTAGCGGGAGGTGTAAGCCGGGGTGCAGGTGGTCAGGGTGAGGTAGCGGCCGGGCCTGCGGTAGCCGGACTCCGCGGGGACCGGGGCCGTGACGTCCACGTCGTACTTGCTGGTCTGCTGGAGGGTGCGGTCGACCGTGTAGACGTACCAGGTGTACCGGGTCTCCACGACGACCTTGTCGCCGGGCCGCAGCTCCGGCAGGTCGTGGAACCTGGCGCCGTGGCCGTCCCGGTGCGCGGCCATGGCGAAGTTGCCGGAGCCGGCCCAGGGCATCGTCGCCACGTAGGGCTGCTGGTAGACCCCGGCCACGCCCTCGTTGAGGACGTCGGTGCCGGTGCCCATCCTGATGAGGACCTCGTAGTCCTTCCCCAGCCTGGGGATGTGCAGAAAGCCCACCCCGTCCCCGGCCTGGTAGTCCCGGGGCGCCGGCGGACGGGAATCCGCGCCCGCGGCAGCCGGGGGAGCGGCCCAGGACTGCCTGACCCTGGCCGCGTCACCGTCCGCGCGCCGGTCGGCGACCACGTCCGTCCACCAGAGCGAGTAGACCACGAAGAGCCCCAGCAGCACCCCGAGGGTGATCAGCAGCTCGCCCAGCACACCAGCTGCAGCGATGAGCAAAGGACGGGGTCGGCGGAGGCCGGGGGAGGACGGCGACAGCGGCATGGAACGGGTTCTCCTCGGCGCGGGGCCTGCGGTCCGTGACCGCACGCCCCGCCCGACGTCCCGTCAGCCCTGCTGCAGCGCCGCGGGCTTCTTCCCCGAACTCTTCAGCAGGTCCTCGGTCATCGTGCCCCACACCGCCATCCGGTACTTGGAGGTGAACTCCGGCGTACAGGTCGTCAGGGTGATGTAGCGGCCCGGCTTGGTGTAGCCGGACTGGGGCGGCACCGGCTGGATCACGCTGACGTTGGTCGGCGAGGTCTGCCCGAGCGTGCTGGTCACCGTATAGGTGTAGTAGTCGTAGGCGGTCTCCACGACGATCTTGTCGCCGGGGACCAGCTTGTTGATGTAGCGGAACGGCTCACCGTGCGTGTTGCGGTGCCCGGCCAGTGCGAAGTTGCCGGACGCGGCCCATGGGAAGGCCGTCTCCAGGTCCCCGGTGTAGTGCCCGACCAGGCCGTTGTCGAGGATGGACGCCTTGTCCACGCCCTCGGCGATCGGCGTCATCACATCCAGCTTGGGGATGTAGATGATGGCGAACTTGGTGCCGGCGGCTATGGACGTGGGGTAGGCCGGGTGGGCCTTGGCCGCGCTGCCGGTGGAGCCGTTCGGCTGCCACTGCTGCTCCAGGGTCTTCGCGGAGCCGTGCGCGTAGTTGTCGGCGGTGACGTTGGTCCACCACAGCTGGTAGGCGACGAACAGGAACATCACCACGCCGAGGGTGATGAACAGTTCGCCCATCAGCCGCACCACGATGATCCCGGCGCTCTCCCTGACCTTCAGCTGCTGCGGCCGGGGCGTCGAGCCCGCCCGGCCGCCGCGTCGCCTGGACTGCTGCTGGGCGCGGCGCCGCTCGGCCCGCCCACCGCCACCGCCCGCGGCCGGCTCCTGCGACAGCGGCGCGGGCCCCTGCGGCGGTCCCCCGAAGGGGAGCCGCAGCTTGAGCGTCTCCGAGCCGTCGTAGCCGTCCTCGGGCCAGTAGACGCTCGGTTCCTGCCAGGGCTCCGGACCGGAGTCGGCGCTGTCGCTGTCGCCGCGCTCCGGGCGCAGCGCGGTCATGCGACCGCCCGCCCGATCACCGGCGCCAGGCCGGCGGAGCGGGCGACTGCGTCCGGGTCACCGCATTCGGCGAGCCAGTTGGCGAGCATCCGGTGGCCGCCCTCGGTCAGCACCGACTCGGGGTGGAACTGCACGCCCTCGATGGGCAGGTCGCGGTGGCGCAGGCCCATCACGATGCCGGAGTCGGTCCACGCGGTGATCGCCAGCTCCGGCGGCACGGTGTCGCGCTCGACGGCGAGCGAGTGGTAGCGGGTGGCGGTGAGCGGGGAGTGCAGTCCGGCGAAGACCCCGCCGTCCTCGTGGGTCACCGCCGAGGTCTTGCCGTGCAGCAGCTCGGGAGCCCGGTCGACCACGGCGCCGTGGGCGACCGCGATGGACTGCAGCCCCAGGCAGACGCCGAACAGCGGGATGCCCGCTGCGGCGCAGTGGTGCACCATCTCCACGCACACCCCGGCGTCCTCCGGCGTACCCGGGCCCGGCGACAGCAGCACCCCGTCGTAGCCGGCCGCGGTGACCGCGTCGACCGTCACCTCGTCGTTGCGCAGCACCTCGCAGGTGGCGCCGAGCTGGTAGAGGTACTGGACCAGGTTGAAGACGAAGCTGTCGTAGTTGTCGACGACAAGGATGCGGGAACCCATCAGGCAGCGACTCCGGTCGGTACGAGGGGCACATAGGTGGGCAGCGCGGCGCCGTTCAGCGAGGGCGCCGTGGACGGCTTGGCGGACGGCTTGGCCGTCCCCGAGGGGGTGGCGGACGTGCCGACCGGCTGCACGCCGGTGGTGCCGCCGTTGTTCACTGTGACGTCGCCGAAGGGGAGCAGCGGTTCCGCCCAGGGGAAGACCCAGGTGAAGAGGACCGCCACCACAGCGACGAACAGCACCAGCGAGAGGAACAGGCGCACCAGGGCGTTGCCGGGCAGCCGGTTCCAGATCCAGGCGTACACCGCGCTCCCTCCTCTGTCCTCGTTCTCCGCTGTCCTGCTCCACTGTCACTGCCGCACCAGCGTACGGGTCGATCGCGCACCAGAGTGCTGCACCCGGCCAGCCTTTACCGTTCCCACCGGAACCGACCGTTCTGTCCGGTCTTTCTGTCTGCCTGCTGAGCGTCTGCCGGCTACTACTCGGCCTGGGCGTACTGCAGGTCCACCGTGCCCGAGTAGGCGGGCAGAGTCATCGCCCTGGACTGGTCCAGTTTCCAGCCGAGGCCGTAGGCGGCCACGTACTGGAGGTAGTTCTGGATGTAGCTGTCCTGGTCGATGGCGCTGAGCAGGTGCTGCTGGTCGCCGACCGCCCGGATCACATAGGGAGGGGAGTAGACCCGTCCCTGAAGGATCAGCTGGTTGCCGACGCAGCGGACCGCGCTGGTGGAGATCAGCCGCTGGTCCTGGACCTGGACGCCGGTGGCGCCGCCCTTCCACAGCGCGTTGACCACGGCCTGCAGGTCCTGCTGGTGCACCACCAGGTCGTCGGGCTGCGGCTGGGGCACCCCGGGGATCTTCGCGGTGGCGCCGCTGGGCGCGTCGTTGAGGGTGACGGTCACCCCTGCCCCCTGCTGCGGGTCGAGCCCGGCCGCCTGTTCGAGGGTGGCGAGCCGCTTGGCGTCCGCCGGGTTCTGGGCGTGCTGCGCCGCGAGCGCGTCGATCTGCGCCCGCAGACCGGCGACGGCGTTCTCGGACTGGGCGTTCTGCTGGCTCCGCTGCTGTATCAGGTCGGAGAGCCGGAGCAGGGTGTCGTCATTGCGGAGCGAGGTCCCGTGCGCGGCCAGGGAACTCACATAGAACAGAAATCCGGCGAGGGCGAAAACCATACATGTCGCGATACGCCCGACAATTCGGGGCCTCCTGGATGACGGTTCGGTCCCGGGATCGGTCACGGGCGGAACTTCTTGCGAATCTGCCACGTACCCTTATCTCCTTCTGACTCCGCGAGCCACTACGCTAACGGACGCTGGAGAGGTATGCGGCGCCCCCGGGCCCCGCGCCATCGCCTGCCCACACAACCCCACAGCTCAGCAGGCGCCCTAGGGCTAGGGCCATGCAGTGCAGCGCATCGACAGGAGTGCTCCTCGTGCCGAAGTCCCGGATCCGCAAGAAGTCGGACTACACCCCGCCGCCGGCCACGGCCACCGCGGTGCGGCTGAGTTCGGGACGCAGTTGGATCGCGCCACTGATGCTGGGGCTGTTCCTGCTCGGACTCGTGTGGATCGTCGTCTACTACGTGTCCAGTGCGGCTTGGCCGATCTCGGCCATCGGCAACTGGAACATCGTGATCGGCTTCGCGTTCATCGCGGGCGGGTTCGGCGTCTCCACGCAGTGGAAGTAGCGCTGACCTCACGGCCCGGCGGCGTTGTCCACATGGTTATCCACAGTGGGGAAAACCATGACTATCTGTGGATAACTTGATTCCTTAGCCCCGCAAATCCTCTGCAGCAGAGCCGTACAGGCGTACGAATCAGCAGGTGGACACGGGTAGACAACGATCAACACAGGTGGCCCGCACATCCGTGCGGGCCACCTGTGGACAACTCGGGTGTTCGACGGCAGGTCAGCTGATCGCCGACACCCCGACCAGGGTCGCCACCAGCACCAGGACGAACACCACCAGCACCGAGCCCGCCTGGACCAGGGCCCGCCTGCGGGGCGGGGTCGCCGGTGCGTGCGCCAGTCCGAAACCGATCAGCAGGCCGCCGACCAGGCCGCCGATATGGGCCTCCCAGCTGATGCCGGGGATCGAGAAGGTCGCCACCAGGTTCACCACCACGATCGCCACGATCGGCCCCAGCGAGAAGCCGCGCCTGCGCTGGATCACCAGCAGCGCGCCCAGCAGTCCGAAGATCGCCCCGGAGGCCCCCAGCGCCGCGGTGCCCGGCGCCGCGATCAGCTGCAGCGCCGAACCGGCCAGCCCCGACACCAGGTACAGCGCCAGGAAGCGCCAGCGGCCCAGCAGCTGCTCCAGCGGCGGACCCAGCACCCACAGCGACCACATGTTCATGGCGATGTGCAGGGGCGCGGTGTGGAAGAACACCGAGGTGATCATCCGGTACCACTCGCCGTTGTCGGCCACCCCGTAGCCGTACATGTACAGGTGGTCCAGCGTGTTGGTGCCCAGCACCTTCCAGGCCAGCGCCCACACCACCACGTTGATCCCGATCAGGATCTTGGTGACCAGCGCGCGGTCGCCGACCAGCCGCCCGCCGAACTCGGTGCGCGCCTCCCGAACGGCCGCGTTGCCGCCGTGGACGCAGTCCAGGCACTGGAAGCCGACCGCGGCCTCGACCCGGCACTCCGGGCACACCGGACGCCCGCACCGGGTGCAGGACACCCCGGTCTCCCGCCCCGGATGGCGGTAGCAGTCGGGCAGGGTGTGCTCCTGCGGGTGGTCGGACGGAACGGGCTGGTCGGAGAGCATCTCATCCTGCCTTCTGGGTGCCTTCTCAGGCAGCAGCTTCTCAAGACATGCTCCAGGCCCGGCACCCCGCAGGACAAGCCTGCAGGCGACCGGGCCCGGGAGAGGGCTGCTAGCGGCGGGAGATCCGCACCGACTCGATCACCACGTCCTCGACCGGGCGGTCGTTGAACGGCGTCACCTTGGTGCCCACGATGGCGTCCACGACCTTGCGGCCGGCCTCGCTGCTGACCTCGCCGAAGATGGTGTGCTTGCGGTTCAGCCAGGTGGTCGGCGCGACCGTGATGAAGAACTGCGAGCCGTTGGTGCCCGGTCCCGCGTTGGCCATCGCCAGCAGGTACGGGCGGTCGAAGGCCAGGTCGGGGTGGAACTCGTCGGCGAACTGGTACCCCGGGCCGCCGGTGCCGGTGCCCAGCGGGTCACCGCCCTGGATCATGAAGTCGGAGATCACCCGGTGGAAGACCGTCCCGTCGTAGAGCGGCGCCTGCGACTTGGCACCCGTACGCGGGTCGGTCCACTCCCGGGTGCCCTCGGCGAGCTCCACGAAGTTGGCCACCGTCTTGGGGGTGTGGTTCGGGAAGAGCTTGACCTCGATGTCCCCGTGGTTGGTCCTGAGAGTGGCGAACAGTTCCTCGGCCACGATGTGCCTTCCTGCAGTCCTGCGTACATCACGTACGGATCTGACACCAGGAATCCTCCCATGCCCTGCACAAAGCGGCGCAGAGGAGCAGGATGCGAGGAGACGTCCGGTACACCCGGTCCACCCTGAGGCCGCACCGGCGCGCCTTGGATCGTTCCCGGGCGCATGAACCTTAACTGGGTGGACAGGTGAGAAATCGGACGCCATCGAGGAGGAGGTACTGGTGACCCGCATCGACGCAGCGCGCGAGGCTGCCGGGAAGACCCGGGAGCAGCTCGCCCCCTATGCCGTGAGCGCACGGGACGCGGCAGCGCACTACACCGACGAGGCATGGCAGCGGCTGGCCCCGCGCATCGAGTCCGCCGTTGAGCAGGCGCGAGCGGCGGCCTCCGCAGCCCAGCAGGCCGCCCAGAGCACGGTGGACGGCAAGGTGGCGCCCCGGGTGGCCCCGCTCTGGGAGCAGGCGCGGGACCACGTCCCGCCGGCCGTCGAGGACGCGGTGGGCGAAGCCGCCCGGCGCACCCGCAGGGCCGCCAGGTCGGCGCGCAGGTCCGCCGCCGCGGCCGCCCTCCAGGCCCGCGAGACCGCAGGACCGGCCGTCGCCCACGCCTGGGACGAGGCCGCGCTGGCCGCGGCCCAGGCCGCCCAGCTGGCCCACGACCGCGGGGCGGCGGCCCTGCCGGTCCTGCGCGGCCAGGTGTCCCTCGCCGAGATCGAGGCGCTGACCGCCGCGCACGGCCGTTCCCGGCGCTCCCGCAGGCTCCGGCGCTTCCTGGTGCTGGCCGGCCTCGGCGCGGTGGCCGGCGGCGGCCTGGCCGCCTGGAAGTGGTGGCAGAAGCAGAGCAACCCCGACTGGCTGGTGGAGCCCCCGTCCAGCTCGCTCCCGCTGCGCTCGACCCCGGCCACGGCCGCGCACGGCTCCACCGTCTCCTCCCCGGTCTCCTCGACGACCCCGGTCTCCAGCGTGGACACCGAGGACTCGATCATGCCGCTGGCCCCCGACGTCGAGGCCAAGGCGGCCGCGGAGGCCGACGCCGAGGGATACGCCGATCAGGTGGACGGCACCGGGACGGACGACCCGGCCGACAACGGGAACCCGAGGCGGAAGAAGAAGGCCTGAGGAACGGAGGAGCCCCCGTCCGCGCTGCGGACGGGGGCTCCTCCGTTGGTTCTGCGTGCTGTGAACTCTGTGGAGCCTAGGGGAGTCGAACCCCTGACATCCGCCATGCAAAGACGGCGCTCTACCAACTGAGCTAAGGCCCCTCAGCGGGACCTGTCGGAACCGCCGCGCACTAGGGTACCGGTTCCCGGAGGCATTCCTGACCTCGATTGTTCCGGGCCCGGACCCGGGCCGGAACCGGCCGGGCCGTCAGCGGCGGGCCGTCAGCGGGCGCCGACCGGGACCGCGTCCGTCGCCTCGGTCCACAGGTCCTGCTCGGCGCGGTCCGCCTGGACCTGGCGGTACACGAAGTACCCACCAAGAGCAGCCAGGACTACCAGGAGAAGCTTCTTCACCGCGCGACCTCGTCCTTCTGTGCCGGTACTGGAACGGCGGCAGCCGGGAGGGGCTGCCGTCCTTCCGGCCGATGATACACACCTGGTAGGCAGGGCAGGACTGGCTGCGCTCAGGGCCCCACCGCAGCGGGTTGACGTGGTATCAGCTCGTGCACAGGCCCGCCGGACCTGCCCCACAGGTCGGGCAGAACCAAAAGAGGCGGACACCGTTTCCGATGTCCGCCTCCGAGTGCGGTGGACCTAGGAGGACTTGAACCTCCGGCCTCTTCCTTATCAGGGAAGCGCTCTAACCGTCTGAGCTATAGGTCCGCGCTGCGTTGCGTTGAAAGATTAGCGCACCTATGCCGATCTGCCCAAATCCGTTCGCAGCCCCCGTAACGGCGGGCTGCGAACGGTCCGCGGAGGGCCTACTCCTCCTCCGCGAGGGTCAGCTCGACGCCGCCGGTGATGCCCGCGGCGGTGTTGTAGATGAAGGATCCCAGCGTCGCCAGGGCCGTCATCAGCACCACGTCGATCACGGCGATCAGGGCCGTGAAGGTCAGCACATTGCCGAAGGACAGGTACGACTGGAGGTCGAACCCGCCGGTGGTGTCGGAGCCGGTGGCCTGCTTCAGCGTGCCGCCGATCGAGCTGAACACCCCGGCGGTGTCCAGCACCATCCACAGCAGCGAGACGCCCACCACCGTGACGATGCCCATCGCGATGGACAGCAGGAAGCTGATCTTCATCACCGACCAGGGGTCGGTGCGGGAGACCCGCAGCCGTGCCCTGCGGGTACGGCCCGACGGGGGCGCCGCGGGCCCGGCGGCGGGTCCGGGACGCCTGGCGGCCGCGGCGGCGGGCGCTGCCGCGGCGGCGGGGGACGCCACCGCCGGCGGCACCCGGGTGCCGGCCGCAGGCGTCGCCTGGCCCTTCTGGTAGGTCGTCGGCGTCGAGTAGCCGGACCGCTCCGGAGCCGCCGGGGCGGCCGTCCCGGCCGCGGCCGGGGTCGCGGTGGCCTGCTGGCCCTGCGCCCCGCCCTGGCGGCGGCGCGGATTACCGCCGCCGCTGCCGCCGCCCACGGCAGGCGCGCGCGGCGGCGTGCCCCCCGTGACCGTCGGCATCATCGACGTCGTTCCGGCAGCGTTCTGCCCGGCCGGCCCAAATCCCGGAGTGTGGTCGGCGGATCCGCCTGCCGCACCGCCCGGGGGCGCACCCGGTCCCTGCCGCCCCGCGGCGGCGCCGCCGGCACCACCTGCCGCGCCGTTGGCTCCACTCACCCTGGTCCTCCCGCAATTCCCCGCCGGCACCGGTCGGTGCTGGCCCGTGTCCATGTCAGTCGGCGTCTTGTCAGTCGCAGTCTTGCCAGTCGCCGTCGTGCCCGTTCGAGGTCGCAGCCGGTGCGGCGACTACTCGGACGAGCCGTCCGCCTGGTCGTCGTCCCCGTTGTCGACTGCCCCGGCCGTGACCTCGACTGCGGTGGCCTCGGCAGCACCGGAGTCCGCTGACGCGGTGCCCTCGGTGCCGTCCTCGCCGTTCTCGTCCAGGTCGTCCTCACCGGCTCCCTCGGCGTTGCGGGCGATGCCGACGACGGCGTCCCGCTTACCCAGGTTGATCAGTTGGACGCCCATGGTGTCACGACTGGTTTCACGAACTTCGGCAACCCGGGTGCGAATCACTCCGCCGCCCAGGGTGATTGCCAGGATTTCGTCCGTTTCCTCCACAACCAGAGCGCCGACCAGGGTACCCCGGTCCTCGACGATCTTGGCTGCCTTGATCCCCAGCCCACCACGTCCCTGAACACGGTACTCGTCCACCTTCGTCCGCTTGGCGTAACCGCCGTCGGTCGCAGTGAACACATAGGTACCCGGGCGGATGACGTTCAGCGAGAGCAGCTCGTCGCCCTCACGGAAACTCATACCCTTCACACCTGAGGTGGCCCGGCTCATCGGCCGCAGCGCCTCGTCGGTGGGGGTGAAGCGGATCGCCTGGGCCTTCTTGCTGACCAGCAGCAGGTCGTCCTCGGCGGACACCAGCACCGCGCCGATCAGCTCGTCGTCGCGGCCCTCCTCGTCGGTGCGGAGGTTGATCGCGATCAGACCGCCGGAGCGGGGCGAGTCGTAGTCCTTCAGCGGCGTCTTCTTCACCAGGCCCTCGCGGGTCGCCAGGATCAGGTACGGGGCGGCCTCGTAGGTGCGCACCGCCATCACCTGGGCGATGTGCTCGCCCGGCTGGAACGCCAGCAGGTTGGCCACGTGCTGGCCGCGGGCGTCGCGCCCGGCGTCCGGCAGCTCGTAGCCCTTGGCCCGGTAGACCCGGCCCTTGTTGGTGAAGAACAGGATCCAGTTGTGCGTGGTGGTCACGAAGAAGTGGTCGACGATGTCGTCCTGCTTCAGCTGCGCGCCGCGCACGCCCTTGCCGCCGCGCTTCTGCGAGCGGTAGAGGTCGCTGCGGGTGCGCTTGACGTACCCGCCGCGGGTGATGGTGACGACGATGTCCTCTTCGGCGATGAGGTCCTCGACCGACATGTCCCCCTCGTAGGGGATCAGCGTGGAGCGTCGGTCGTCGCCGTACTTCTCCACGATGACCGCCAGCTCCTCGGCGATGATCGCGCGCTGCCGGTCCGGGGAGGCCAGGATCGCGTTGTACTCGTTGATCTTGGCCATCAACTCGTCGTACTCGGCCGTGATCTTCTGGTGCTCCAGCGCGGCCAGCCGGCGCAGCTGCATCTCCAGGATCGCGTTGGCCTGGAGCTCGTCGATCGCGAGCAGCGCCATCAGGCCCCGGCGGGACTCCTCGACCGTCTGCGAGCGCCGGATCGTGGCGATGACCTCGTCGATCGCGTCCAGCGCCTTGAGCAGGCCGCGCAGGATGTGGGCCCGCTCCTCGGCCTTGCGCAGCCGGAAGGTGGTGCGCCGGACGATGACCTCGACCTGGTGGTTGACCCAGTGCCGGATGAAGGCGTCGACCGCCAGGGTCCGCGGCACCCCGTCGACCAGGGCCAGCATGTTGGCGCCGAAGTTGGTCTGCAGGTCGGTGTGCTTGTAGAGGTTGTTCAGCACCACCTTGGCGACCGCGTCGCGCTTGAGCACGATCACCAGCCGCTGGCCGGTCCTGGACGAGGACTCGTCACGGACGTCGGCGATGCCGCCGACCCGGCCGTCCTTGACCAGGTCGGCGATCTTCAGCGCCAGGTTGTCCGGGTTGACCTGGTACGGCAGCTCGGTGATCACCAGGCACTGGCGGCCCTGGATCTCCTCGACCTCGACCACGGCGCGCATGGTGATCGAGCCGCGCCCGGTGCGGTAGGCGTCCTCGATGCCGCGGCGGCCGACGATCAGCGCGCCGGTGGGGAAGTCCGGGCCCTTGATCCGCTCGATCAGCGCCTCCAGCAGCTCCTCGCTGGAGGCGGTGGGGTTGTTCAGGTACCACAGCGCGCCGGAGGCGACCTCGCGCAGGTTGTGCGGCGGGATGTTGGTCGCCATCCCGACCGCGATCCCGGTGGCGCCGTTGACCAGCAGGTTGGGGAAGCGGGCCGGGAGAACGTCGGGCTCCTGCGAGCGGCCGTCGTAGTTGGCGGAGAAGTCGACGGTCTCCTCGTCGATGTCCCGCATCATCTCCATGGCCAGCGGCATCATCCGGCACTCGGTGTAGCGCATGGCCGCCGCCGGGTCGTTGCCCGGCGAGCCGAAGTTGCCGTTGCCGTCCACCAGCGGCATCCGCAGCGACCAGGGCTGCGCCAGGCGCACCACGGTGTCGTAGATCGACGTGTCGCCGTGCGGGTGGTAGTTGCCCATGACGTCGCCGACGACGCGGGCGCACTTGTAGTAGCCCTTCTCGGGGCGGTAGCCGCCGTCGTACATCGCGTACAGCACCCGGCGGTGGACGGGCTTGAGCCCGTCGCGGACCTCCGGCAGGGCGCGGCTCACGATGACGCTCATCGCGTAGTCGAGGTAGGAGCGCTGCATCTCGCTCTCGAGCTCGACCTGCTCGATCCGCAGGTCGACCTCGACCGCGGCGGACTGCCCCTCGGCTGCGTCGCCCTCGGGGCCCTCGGGAGTGGTGGGGTTGTCGTCGTCGACCACTGCTGGTCAGTTTCCTCTCGTGCGTGCTGCCAGGGACTGTCTGACGGGCTCGTACTGCCGAGCGGCCGTCACACGTCCAGGAAGCGGACGTCCTTGGCGTTGCGCTGGATGAAGGAGCGGCGGGCCTCGACGTCCTCGCCCATCAGGATGGAGAACAGATCGTCGGCACGGGCCGCGTCCTCCAGGGTGACCTGTCCGAGCAGCCGGTGGTCGCGGTCCATGGTGGTGATCCGGAGCTCCTCGGCGTTCATCTCGCCGAGGCCCTTGAAGCGCTGGATCGCGTCGTCCTTGGGCAGCTTGCGGCCGGCCGCGCGCCCGGCGGCGATGACCGCGTCGCGCTCGGGGTCGGAGTAGACGTACTGGAAGTCGTCCTTGCCCCACTTGATCTTGTACAGCGGCGGCCGGGCCAGGAAGACGTAGCCGCCCTCGATCAGCGGCCGCATGAACCGGAACAGCAGGGTGAGCAGCAGGGTGTTGATGTGGTGGCCGTCGACGTCGGCGTCGGCCATCAGCACGATCTTGTGATACCGCAGCTTGGAGACGTCGAAGTCGTCGTGGACACCGGTGCCGAAGGCCGAGATCAGCGCCTGGACCTCGGCGTTCTGCAGGACCTTGTCGATCCTGGCCTTCTCCACGTTGAGGATCTTGCCGCGGATCGGCAGGATCGCCTGCACCCGCGGGTCGCGGCCCTGCTTCGCGGAGCCGCCGGCCGAGTCGCCCTCGACGATGAAGATCTCGCACTCGGACGGGTCCTTGGACTGGCAGTCCGAGAGCTTGCCGGGCAGCGAGGCGGTCTCCAGCAGGCCCTTGCGACGGGTCAGGTCGCGCACCTTGCGGGCCGCGACGCGGGCGGTCGCAGCGGTGATGGACTTGCGGATGATGTCCGCGGCCTCCACCGGGTTGCGGTCCAGCCAGTCGTTGAGGTGCTCGTGGACCACCTTCTGGACGAAGGTCTTGGCCTCGGTGTTGCCCAGCTTGGTCTTGGTCTGGCCCTCGAACTGCGGCTCGCCCAGCTTGACGCTGATGATCGCGGTCAGGCCCTCGCGGATGTCCTCGCCGGTGAGGTTCTCGTCCTTCTCCCGGAGCAGCTTCTTGTCGCGCGCGTAGCGGTTGATCAGACCGGTCAGCGCGGCGCGGAAGCCCTCCTCGTGGGTGCCGCCCTCATGCGTGTGGATGGTGTTGGCGAAGGAGTACACACCCTCGCTGTACGCCGTGTTCCACTGCATCGCGACCTCCGCCGAGATCGTGCGGCCCTTGTCCTCGGCCTCGAAGCTGATCACGGTGGGGTGGATCACGTCTCCCTTGCGGGAGTTGAGGTACGTGACGAAGTCGGAGATGCCGCCCTCGTAGTGGTACGTCACCGTGAAGGGCTTGCCGTCGTCGTCGACGTGGTCGGGGCGCTCGTCGGTCAGCCCGATGGTGAGGCCCTTGTTGAGGAAGGCCATCTCCTGGAAGCGCCGCGACAGGGTGTCGAAGGAGTACTCGGTGGTCTCGAAGATGTCGCCGTCGGCCCAGAAGGTGACCGTGGTGCCGGTCTCGTCGGTCTCCTCGTGCCGCTCCAGCTCGGCCGTGGGGGCGCCGAGCTTGTAGTCCTGCGTCCAGCGGTAGCCGTCGGTTCGGATCTCCACGGCGAGACGCTGCGACAGCGCGTTCACCACGGACACGCCGACGCCGTGCAGACCGCCGGAGACGGAGTAGCCGCCACCGCCGAACTTGCCGCCCGCGTGCAGCACGGTCAGCACCACCTCGACGGCGGGCTTTCCCTGCCCGGGGACGATGCCCACCGGGATGCCGCGGCCGTTGTCGCTGACCCGGACCGCGCCGTCGGAGAGGATGGTCACCCCGATGGTGTCGGCGTGCCCGGCGAGGGCCTCGTCCACCGCGTTGTCCACGACCTCGTAGACCAGGTGGTGCAGGCCGCGCTCGCCGGTGGAGCCGATGTACATGCCGGGGCGCTTGCGGACCGCGTCCAGACCCTCCAGCACGGTGATCGCGTTGGCGTCGTAGGACGAGTTGTTCTCCGAGAGCGAGCCCGAGGAGGGCGCGAGGGCTTCCAACACCTCCGCGACCTCTTCGGTCACGGGCGCTGCGGCAGCGGCGGCCTCGGCGGACAGGTTTTCGGGGGTCTGGCTGGGGTCGCCGGAATCGGCCACGAAGCGCCCTTTCTGGCACAGCTCGGACCGTCTCCGTACCCCGTGGGTGGGACCGGAGCGGCCTCGGCACTCGACTCAGTCACTGCTAGGTCACTGCTACGTCACCGCAAGCGGCGGTTTCTTTGTCCAGTGTACCGGTGCGACTGACACTCATGGGCCTTTGGCGGCCTCTGGCTTCCCCCGTGCCGCACGAAATCCGGGCGGATTGTCTCCTCCACACGCCCGGGGGGCGAGATGGGCTCACATGGGCACTCAGCCGGTCCAGTCGGTGACCCGCCGCTCACCCCCAGGTGTCACCCGGACCCTTGCTCCCCGGGGCCCTCAGCCGACCGTAGGAACGCGTGGGCCCCGCAGGCCCCTGCACCTTGATCAGTTTCACCGTGCCGTGGCCCAGCTCCTCGTTCAGCTTGCGCACCAACTGGGGTGCCAGCAACCGGATCTGAGTCGCCCAGGCAGTGGAACTGCAGCGCACCGACAGCACCCGGTCGTCCTCGGAGTAGTGCTCCGGCTCGCAGTGCGCCGCCAGATCCCGCCCGACGATCTGCGGCCAGCGGCCCATCACCCCGCCCACCGCCGCCGGGGCCTCCCAGCCGCGCTCGGCCACCAGCCGGCTGATCGCGGCGCCCAGCGGCTGGGGGTCGCGCCCGTCCGCGCGCGCGCCGGAGCGCAGCCCGGTCCGCCGGGCCTCCTTCTTCTGCCGCACATTGTCGCCGCGCAGCCGCGCCTGCTCCTTGGCGTTGCGCAGCGCCACCCGGGCCAGGTCCACGCCGGACAGCTGCGGCTCGCCCGCCCCACTGCCTTCTTCGGTCGAATCGCTCACAGCAGACTCACTCTCCCCAGCTTGGGGAAGCAAGCCTACGAGGCATCACCGACATCAGCGGACACCAACGGGTATCAGCGGACACCAGTCGGCATCAGGAGATCCGCTCGACCTCACCGTTCGCGACCGAGTACCGGCTCCCCGCCAGCGCCTCCGGCACGTCCTCCGGCACCGCGGCGGTGACCAGCACCTGCTCGCCGTTGGCCACCAGCTCCGCCAGCCGCTCCCGGCGCCGGGTGTCCAGCTCGGCGAAGACGTCGTCCAGGATCAGCACAGGCTCGCCGCCGTCGGCCCGGAGCAGCTCGTACGAGGCCAGCCGCAGCGCCAGCGCGTACGACCAGGACTCGCCGTGGCTGGCGTAGCCCTTGGCGGGCAGCTCGCCCAGCTGCAGCCCCAGCTCGTCGCGGTGCGGGCCGACCAGGGTCACCCCGCGCTCCAGCTCCTGCTTGCGAGCCACTCCCAGCGCCCCCAGCATCGCCGCGTACAGGGGGTCGCGGCCCCCGCCCAGCGGCACGCCCTCCCCCATCGAGCTGCGGTACTCCAGACGGGTCGGACCACCGCCCGGCGCCAGCTCCTCATAGGCGCTGCGGACCAGCGGCTGCAGCGCGGTGACCAGGTCGAGCCGCTGCGCCAGCAGCTCCGCGCCGGCCCTGGCCAGATGCTCGTCCCAGACGTCCAGGGTCGACAGCTGCGCCTTGGCGCCCGCTCTGCGCGCCATCGCGGCGCTCTTCAGCAGCGCGTTGCGCTGCTTCAGCACCCGCTCGTAGTCCTGGCGCACGCCCGCGAGCCGGGGTGCGCGGGCCACCAGCAGCTCGTCCAGAAAGCGCCTGCGCTCCCCCGGATCGCCCTTCACCAGGCTCAGGTCCTCCGGGGCGAACAGCACGGTCCGCAGCAGGCCGAGGACGTCACGGGGGCGCACGTTGTCGGAGCGGTTGATCCTGGCCCGGTTCGCCCGGCCCGGGTTCAGCTCCAGCTCGACCAGGGTCGGCCGCTGCTCGCGCACCACACTGGCGCGGATCACCGCCCGCTCGGCGCCCAGGCGCACCAGCGGGGCGTCACCGGCGACCCGGTGGCTGGCCAGGGTGGCGACATAGCCGACCGCCTCGACCAGATTGGTCTTGCCCTGGCCGTTGGGCCCGGTGAACGCGGTGACGCCCGGATCGAGCGGAACCTCGACCCGGGCGTAGGAGCGGAAGTCGGCCAACGACAGATGCGCGACGTGCATGCTCTGGACTCGTCAGCCTTCTTCTCGTCAATTCTGCTGTTTACAGGGGGTGTTACTTGCTCTCGACCGCGTGGCCGCCGAACTGGTTGCGCAGTGCGGCGATCATCTTCATCTGCGGGGAGTCGTCCTGCCGCGAGGCGAAGCGGGCGAACAGGCTCGCGGTGATCGCCGGCAGCGGCACGGCGTTGTCGATCGCGGCCTCCACGGTCCAGCGGCCCTCGCCGGAGTCGGCGGCGTAGCCCTTGAGCTTGTCCAGGTGCTCGTCGCTGTCCAGGGCGTTGACGGCCAGGTCCAGCAGCCAGGAGCGGATGACCGTGCCCTCCTGCCAGGACCGGAAGACCTCGCGGACGTCGGTGACGCTGTCCACGGCCTCCAGCAGCTCCCAGCCCTCGGCGTAGGCCTGCATCATGGCGTACTCGATGCCGTTGTGGACCATCTTGGCGAAGTGCCCGGCGCCGATCTTGCCGGCGTGGACGGATCCGAAGTCGCCCTCGGGCTTGAGCGCGTCGAAGATCGGCTGGACCCGGGCGATGTCCTCGTCCTTGCCGCCGTACATCAGGGCGTAGCCGTTCTGCAGGCCCCAGACGCCGCCGGAGACGCCGCAGTCGACGAAGCCGATGCCCTTGGCGGCCAGTTCGGCTCCGTGCTTCTCGTCGTCGGTCCAGCGGGAGTTGCCGCCGTCGACGACGATGTCGCCGGGCTCCAGCAGCTCGCCCAGCTGGTCCACGGTGTCCTGGGTCGGGCCGCCGGCCGGGACCATCACCCATACGACGCGCGGCGCGGGCAGGGCCGCGACCAGGTCCTTGAGGCTGGAGACGTCGGCAAGGTCGGGGTTGCGGTCGTATCCGACCACGGTGTGGCCCGCGCGGCGGATGCGCTCGCGCATGTTTCCGCCCATCTTGCCGAGACCGATGAGTCCGAGCTCCATCGCGAAGTCCTTCGTTTCGAGGTGACTGCACAGCGCGCGGCGCCCTTGCCGCCAGACGTGAGCCTACGCCCGATGCCCTGAGGGCACCGGGCGCAGGGACCCATCCGCGTGAGCTGCCACCTGCCCGCGGGGGTACGGGGGTCGTCCCCCGGGAGGCTGGAGTCAGCCGGACAACCGCACCGGCATGATGAGGTACTTGTACGCCTCGTCGGCCTCGGCGTCCGGCGCGTGCTTTCCGCTGAGCAGCGCGGGCTTGGTCGAGGTGGTGAAGCTCAACTGGGCGACGGCGGCGTCGATGGCCGCCAGGCCGTCCAGCAGGTAGGCCGGGTTGAAGGCGATCGAGATGTCGTCGCCCTCGAGGTCGGCGTCGACCCGCTCGGTGGCCTGGGCGTCGTCGCCGGAGCCGGCCTCCAGGGTGAGCACGCCCTGCTCGAAGCTCAGGCGCACCGGGGTGTTCCGCTCGGCGACCAGCGAGACGCGCTTGACGGCCTCCACGAACGCCGGAGTGGCCACGGTCGCCACCGAGTTGAACTCGGTCGGGAACAGCGCCCGGAACTTGGGGAACTCGCCCTCCAGCAGCCGGGTGGTGGTGCGGCGCCCGGCGCCCTCGAAGCCGATCAGCCCCTCACCCTTGCCGCTGCCCGCCAGGGCGATGCTGACGACGTCGCCGGCGCTGAGGGACTTGGCGGTGTCCAGGAGCGTCTTGGCGGGCACCAGGGCGACCGCGGAGAGGCCCTCCTGCTCGGGCTTCCACATGAGGTCGCG
This sequence comes from Streptacidiphilus sp. EB103A, assembly GCF_041261405.1. Taxonomy (NCBI): domain Bacteria; kingdom Bacillati; phylum Actinomycetota; class Actinomycetes; order Kitasatosporales; family Streptomycetaceae; genus Streptacidiphilus; species Streptacidiphilus sp. EB103A. The sequence continues at coordinate 229,068 of NZ_JBGCAQ010000010.1, forward strand.
GACGGCGAAGCGGTAGCGGTCGGTGGCGGCCAGGGTGACCCGATCCCCCTCGATCTCCACCCGGACGCCGGTCAGCACCGGCAGGGTGTCGTCGCGCCCGGCGGCGGTGGCCACCTGGGCGACCGCGGCGGCGAATGCCTCGCCGGGGACGGTGCCGGAGACGGTGGGCATCTGCGGCAGCGCGGGGTACTCGTCCACAGGAAGCGTGGGGAGTGTGAATCGCGAGCTGCCGCAGACCACGATGACACGCACACCGTCGGTGGAGATCTCCACAGGCCTGTTGGGAAGCGAACGCGAGATGTCGGCCAGCAGCCGACCGGAGACCAGGACGGTGCCCGGCTCCTCGACGTCCGCCTCGGTCTCGACCCGCGCCGAGACCTCGTAGTCGAAACCGGACAGGCTCAGCTTGCCCTCGTCGGCCGCCAGCAGCAGCCCGGCGAGCACAGGCACCGGAGGCCGTGCCGGGAGGCTGCGCGCGGCCCAGGCCACGGCCTCCGCGAGGACGTCACGCTCGACCCGGAACTTCACCGGTAACCGCCTCCTGTGTGCTGCTTGTTCATCGCGTCTTCGTCATGTCTGCGGGTGGGTCTCGGTTTGAGCCCGTCCCCAGGGTGGGGACCATCCCTGTGGGTGCGGAGTCCGGTGCGAGTGGCCCCGGCCGCTCCCTGTTGCTGAAGACAGTCTGACGCACTCCACCGACAGGCGAGGCAGATGGGGGGAAGACGGCTCGAACCCGTGTCGGGTCGCCGTCATCCACAGATCCAGCGCCCACCTGCTTTTCGATCATCCCCGAGCTCTATACGTGGGGTAGTAGTAGTAGGGGTTGTGGAAACCGTGGATAACCCCATTCCACCCAGCTCAGACCCGCTTTTCTGTCCACATTGGACCTGTGGGGAACCGGTGGAAAAACTACCCGGGCTGTGGACGCAGCACCCTTCCCCCACAGGGCAGTTGAGTTGTCCCCAGGTTTTCCCCAGCTGCGTCCCCAGGATTGTGCCCGGTTCTCCCCAGCCCCTCTGACAACATCGTGTGTCGTCTTTCACTCGGAGAAGTGAAATGTGGATTGATGTTGCCGAACTGTGGACATTGCTGTGGAGAACCCGGCGAAATCTGGGGACAACCGGCCTGGTCCTGGGGACGGCGGGTGGATAACCCTGGCGCCGTGTTGACGGCCCTTCAGTTGTCCACACCCTGTGGACGACATCTTCCCACAAGCCCACAGGCAGGTGAGCTGCGCGGACAGCTCCATGATGGCCCAGCCTGTGGAGGGATTCTGGATAACTCCGCTCTCCCCAGGGTGTGGACGGGGAAAACCCGGCCCTCCTGTGGACCGGGGCTGGTCGGACTGTTCCTGTTCGAATCAGAGGCACTCCCGTACGGGCCGCCGGAGACGGCAGAAGGGCCCCGGAGGCGTCCTCCGGGGCCCTTCTGCGGTGGTTCTACGGCGGCGGTTCTACGGCGCCGGCGCCGCGGTGTCAGCTCTTGATGCGGTTGGTGAGCTCGGTGACCTGGTTGTAGATGGAGCGCCGCTCGGCCATCATCGTGCGGATCTTCCGGTCGGCGTGCATCACCGTGGTGTGGTCCCGGCCGCCGAACTGCGCCCCGATCTTGGGCAGGGACAGATCGGTGAGCTCCCGGCACAGGTACATGGCGATCTGCCGGGCGGTGACCAGGACCCTGCTCCGCGAGGAGCCGCACAGGTCGTCCACGCTCAGACCGAAGTAGGCGGCGGTCTGCTGCATGATGACCTGCGCGGTGATCTCCGGGCCGGCCTCCTCGCCGCCCGGGACCAGGTCCTTGAGCACGATCTCGGCCAACTGCAGGTCCACCGGCGCCCGGTTGAGGCTGGCGAAGGCCGTCACCCGGATCAGCGCGCCCTCCAACTCCCGGATGTTGCGCGAGATCCGGGAGGCGATGAACTCCAACACCTCGGGCGGGGCGTTCAGTTGCTCCTGGAGCGCCTTCTTGCGGAGGATCGCGATCCGGGTCTCCAGCTCGGGCGGCTGGACGTCCGTGGTCAGTCCCCACTCGAAGCGGTTGCGGAGCCGGTCCTCCAGGGTGACCAGCTGCTTGGGCGGCCGGTCGGAGGAGATCACGATCTGCTTGTTGGCGTTGTGCAGGGTGTTGAAGGTGTGGAAGAACTCCTCCTGGGTCGACTCCTTGCTCTGCAGGAACTGGATGTCGTCGACCAGCAGGATGTCCATGTCGCGGTAGCGCTGCCGGAACCCGTCGCCCTTGTCGTCCCGGATCGAGTTGATGAACTCGTTGGTGAACTCCTCCGAGCTCACGTAGCGCACCCGGGTCCCCGGGTAGAGGCTCCGGGCGTAGTGCCCGATGGCGTGCAGCAGATGGGTCTTGCCCAGGCCGGACTCGCCGTAGATGAAGAGCGGGTTGTACGCCTTCGCGGGGGCCTCGGCGACGGCGACGGCGGCCGCGTGGGCGAAGCGGTTGCTGGAGCCGATGACGAACGTCTCGAACAGGTACTTGGGGTTCAGCCGCGCGGCCGGCTCGTCCTTGCGCGGGAGCGCGGGCGCGCCGCTGGAACCGCCGCCGGGACGGTTCCTGGGGTGCTCCGGCGGGGTCGGCTCGGTGCGCAGCGAGGGGAGGTGATCGCCGCCGTCCTCGCGGGACTGCTCGATCTGGTGGCGGGGGTCGCCCTGCCGGGAGTCGTTCTGACGGGGATCGGCGTGCCGGGGGTCGCCGTGGCGGGGGGATCCGTGCCGCGGGTCGCGCTCGTCCCGGCCGTCCCGCCCGCTCTGGGGCTCGTTCGAGTGGCCGGCCAGGGGCGGGAAGGGCTCCTCCGTGGCGCGGTGCTGCCCCCAGGGGCGTTGCTGCGGCGGCTGCTGAGCGGCCGGGGGCCACTCGTCCTCGGGGTCGTGCGGTGCCCGGCCGGGGAACGCGCCCTGGTAGCCGCCGCCGGGTCCGCCGGCCGGGACGCCGTAGTAGTGGCCGCGCTCCTGGTAGGGGGGAACGGGGCGATCGCCGCGGCGGTCGTAGCCGTAGTCGGGGCTGAAGTCGCGCTGCTGGGGATAGGGGTACTCGTCCGGCTGCGGGAGCTGCTGCTCGGACTCGCGAGGCGGCGGGGGCTGCGGCGCCGGGGCGAGCGGGGCGGCGTTGGCGTCGACGATCACGGCGATCCGCATCGGGCGGCCGTACTCCCGGCTCAGCTGCTCGGTGATCGCCGGCAGGAGCCTGCCCTCAAGCACCCCCTTGGCGTAGTCGTTGGGAGTGGCCAGCAGCGCGGTGTCCTGCATCAGGCCCATCGGCTGGGTGCTCCGCAGCCACTGGGCGTCCATGGTCTTGACGTCCTGGTCGTTGCCCAGTCGCTCGACGACCCGCGCCCACACGGTCGCAAGGTCGCTGCTGTTATCAGCCACTGGTGCACGCTTTCTCGTTCCACCGGGGCAGGTGGTGGGGGCCAGGTGGGGAGGACGGGCGGGAGGAGTTTGCCAACGGTAGTCAGCCGGGGGCCCGCATTCAAGTTCTTGTCCACAGGCTGTGTACAGCAGTGTCGCAGACCGGGAGGGGGCGACTGGGCAGGCCAGGTCCGGCGCGGTCTCCGGAACAGGCTGGTTTGACCCGTGGACCGGCTTCCGCGTACCGTAACGAGGTCGAGTTGTCGATGGCCGCTGCCGCATGCCCGCGGAAAATCCGCACACCACGGCGCGCAGCTACGGGCGTCGTGGATCACCGTACATAACGGTTATGGGGATCGCGCGGACGCACGGTGACGGCTAACGACGCCCCGCGACCCTTCGATTCATCCTGGAGTCCCCCCGTGAGCAAGCGCACTTTCCAGCCGAACAACCGTCGTCGTGCGAAGACCCATGGCTTCCGCCTGCGGATGCGCACCCGTGCCGGCCGTGCGATCCTCGCGGCTCGCCGCGAAAAGGGTCGCGCTCGCCTGTCCGCCTGATCTATCAGGTCATGTCGTGCTGCCTTCCGAACATCGGTTGAGGCGGCGCCAGGACTTCGCGACCGCGGTGCGGCGGGGCCGTCGCGCCGGACGACCGCTCCTGGTCGTGCATCTCAGCGAGAGCGGGGATGTCGCGACCGGGGCGCCGTACGGCGAGAGCGACCCCGTGGCCACCACGGACTTGTCGTCAACGGACCCGCACAGCGCCGGGGAGAGCCACTCTCCGGCGCGTGCGGGTTTTGTCGTCAGCAAGGCCGTGGGACCGGCTGTGGTCCGCAACCGTGTGAAGCGTCGCCTGCGTCACCTGATGGCCACGCGTATCGCCGGGCTGCCCGCAGGTAGCCTGATAGTGGTACGCGCGCTGCCCCCTGCCGGGACGGCGGAATTCGCGGACCTGGAACGTGACCTGGATTCCGCACTGCGGAAGCTGTCCACCCCCCGGGGTGGGCGCTCCCGTGGGACCGGTACCGCACCTCCTGATGCATCCTCGCCGATGGGAGCAGGGCAGTGACGTACCTGCTGGTGGCGGCTGTCTGCCTGGCCGGACTTCTGGCGGGCCGATACCTGCTGCTGGGCCTGATCAGGCTCTACCAGTGGACGATCAGCCCGCTGCTGGGGCCGGTCTGCCGCTACCACCCCTCGTGCTCGCGCTACGGGTTCGAGGCGATCAGGGTCCACGGCGCCGTCAAGGGCACGGCCCTGACCGCCTGGCGCATCCTGCGGTGCAATCCGTGGAGTGCGGGCGGCGTCGACTACGTTCCTGCCCGCAAGCACCCCGTCTGGTACCGGCGGATGCTCAACGTTCTGTCCCGGGACATCCCCGTCTCCCCTAAGACCGACGACTTGGGACCCCACACCTCTAGCCGGGCCGATGTGCCGGCTCCCTCGACCAACGCCCAAGGAGCATGACCGTGGGGTTTCTCGACCCGATCCTAGGCCCGCTGTACACAGCCGTCTCGTGGATCATCGTCCAGTTCCACTCGCTGTACAGCCAGGTCTTCACGCCTACCGGCGGCTGGGCCTGGGGTCTGGCGATCGTCTCGCTGGTGATCCTCGTCCGCGCCTGCATGATCCCGCTGACGATCAAGCAGACCAAGTCGATGCGGGCGATGCAGGCGCTGCAGCCCCGTCTGAAGGTCATCCAGGACCGCTACAAGGGTGACCGGCAGAAGCTCGCCGAAGAGCAGATGAAGCTCTACAAGGAGGCGGGCGCCAACCCGGCCTCCAGCTGCCTTCCGCTGCTGATCCAGTCGCCGTTCTTCATGTCGCTGTACGGCGTGCTCAGCAATGTCGCGCACAACAAGCCCGTCGGCGTCATCAAGGGCAACCTGCTGGCCAGCGCCCAGCTGGCGCACATCTTCGGCGCACCGCTGTCGGCCTCGTTCGTGCACTCCACGCTCACCAGCGTCAAGGTCGTCACCGCGATCATGATTCTGACGATGTGCTTCACGCAGTTCCTGACCACGCGCCAGCTCATGACGAAGAACGTCGACCTCACGGTCAAGACGCCGTACATGCAGCAGCAGAAGATGATGATGTACGTCTTCCCGGTCATCTACATCTTCTTCGGCATCAACATGCCGGTCGGCGTGCTGATCTACATGGTCACCTCCAACATGTGGACCCTGGGTCAGCAGCTGGTGATCATCCGGCAGAACCCGACGCCGGGCTCGGTGGCCTTCAAGCAGCGCCAGGATCGGCTGAAGGCCGCGGGCAAGCTGAACGCCGACGGCACCCCGGTCAAGGCCGGGCTGGCCTCGCTGGTGAAGGGCGGCAGTGCCCCGGTCGAGGAGGTTCCCGAGGACACCGCCCCGGTGCGCCGGCAGCAGCCGAAGCGGCAGACCAAGGCGCAGCGCCAGAGCGGCGCCGCGGGCGCCGCTGGGACGGCTCCGGTCGATGCCGTGGTCGAGGCGGCCGAGGCTGAGACAACCGCGAACAGCACGGCGAAGAACGGCACCCCGAAGGCGACCACGCCCAGCAAGCAGACGCCCAGCAAGCAGACGCCCAGCCAGGCCCGCGGGCGGGCCAAGACCGGCGGCGGTGGCGGCGCTGCCGCCGGGCGCACCAACCAGCCGGGCAAGCGCAACCCCCAGCCGGCCGGTCGGCCGAAGAAGAAGTCCTAGGCACGTCCTGGCGACGACTTCCGCACTGATTTCCCCTGTCAGCATCAAAGAACCCAAAAGGAGTCCACCCGTGACGGAAGGAACCGTGGCACCCGTCCCCAGCGACGAGTCGAAGAGTGCCGCGACGGCCACCGACGTGCTCGGCCACCTGGAGCAGGAGGGTGAGATCGCCGCGGACTACCTGGAGGCCCTTCTCGACATCGCGGACCTCGACGGTGACATCGACATGGATGTGGAGGGCGACCGTGCCTCCGTGTCGATCATCGGCGAGGGGCCCGGAGCCGACCGCTCGCTGCTGCGTCTGGTCGGCCAGGACGGCGAGGTGTTGGAGGCTCTGCAGGAGCTGACCCGGCTTGCCGTGCACCGGGAGACCGGGGAGCGCAGCAGGCTGATGCTGGACATCGCCGGGTTCCGGGCGCGCAAGCGAGCCGAGCTGGCCGAGCTCGGTGCTCAGGCGGCCAAGGAGGCCAAGGAGAGCGGTGAGCCGGTGAAGCTGCGGGCGATGACGCCGTTCGAGCGCAAGGTCGTCCATGACGCCGTCGCGGCCGCCGGGCTGCGGAGCGAGTCCGAGGGCGAGGAGCCGCAGCGTCGCGTCGTGGTGCTGCCGGCGTAGTCGGGCTGTTCCACACTGGGACAGGGTGATGTGAACGAGTGACGGCCCCGTCTGCGATGTGCAGACGGGGCCGTGCTGCCGCGGTGAGGGAGAGGTTCGGCAATGTCGGAGGCGGACGGGCGTTTGGTGGCCGAGGAGTTCTCGAGGGAACTCCCGGAAGCCCCTGCGGCGGCGCGGGCGGTGTTCGGGGACCGCTTCGGGCTGGCGGTGCGCTACGCCGAGTTGCTGGCGGACGCGGGGGTGCGGCGTGGGCTCATCGGTCCGCGTGAGGTGCCGCGACTGTGGGAGCGGCATGTGCTGAACTGCGCCGTGCTGGGCGAGCTGCTGCCGCAGGACGCCTCACTGTGCGACGTGGGCTCGGGAGCCGGGCTGCCGGGTATTCCGGTCGCGCTGGCGCGCCCGGACGTTCGGATCACTTTGCTGGAGCCGCTGCTGCGGCGGACCACCTTCCTGGAGGAGGTGGTGAAGGAGCTCGGTCTGGAGAATGTGACGGTGCTGCGGGGGCGGGCCGAGGAGATGGTCGGCAAGCTGGCGGTGGATGTGGTGACCGCGCGCGCGGTCGCTCCGCTGGACCGGCTGGCGGGATGGGGACTGCCGCTGCTGCGCCCCTTCGGGGAGATGCTGGCGCTCAAGGGTGATTCGGCTGCCCAGGAATTGGTGGACCACAAGGGCGCCCTGGTGAAGCTGGGGGCCACCGAGTGGTCGGTGGACGTGGCCGGCGAGGGCGTGGTGGAGACCCCTACCCATGTGGTGCGCGTCAAGGTCGGGGAGAGCCCCGGCGGCGTCCGGGCGGCGACCCGTCGGGCCAGGGCGGCCCGCAAGGGCGGTCGCGCCCCGGGGCAGTCGGCGGGCGGTGCGAGCCGCGGAAGTTCCAAGCGCCGCCGCTAGAATTCGTTCCCAGTGACCTGAAGGGCCCCTGTTTCACGTGAAACAGGGGCCCTTTCTCTTTCCGGAGTGTCGTTCCGTCATATATCACCTATAACGGGCATCGTGTTTCACGTGAAACGTCGCTCTCTGCTTCCCGGGATCCTGAGCCGCAGTCGTGGAGCCGCTCAGTTCAGTCGTCGTTTGGGTGAAGATCGGCTATCAGTGGGCCCAGAAGGGCCACAACCGTCCCCGCATGTCACTGGGCTGCGCGATGATTTCATCGACAGCCGTGACGGAGAGGGGGGCGATCCCTTGCCCAGCGAGACTCACACCGTAGAGGGGCCACTGCCAGGGCCGCGGGTCCGGAGTGGACAGATGGGGACCGCTGTTTCACGTGAAACAGCGACGCATGAAACACTGGCGCCCATGCATCCCATGCAGGAGTCGGAAGCACCGCCGCTGATTGACGACACACCCATCGGACGGGCCGCCCAGGCCGCCGTCGATGCGATGGGACGGGTCGGGGAGGCGCTGCCGCGCCCCGCGGCCACTCGAGTGATGGTGGTCGCCAACCAGAAGGGCGGAGTGGGGAAGACCACCACGACCGTCAATCTAGCGGCCTCTCTGGCCATGCACGGAGCCAGAGTTCTGGTGATCGACCTGGACCCGCAGGGGAACGCCTCCACGGCTCTCGGCATCGACCATCATGCCGACGTCCCTTCGATCTATGACGTCCTGGTCGAGGGCAAGCCGCTCGCCGATGTCGTACAGCCGGTGGTGGATGTGGAGGGCCTCTTCTGCTGCCCGGCTACCATCGACCTGGCCGGCGCGGAGATCGAACTGGTCTCACTGGTGGCCAGGGAGAGCCGGCTGCAGCGCGCCATCGAGGCATATGAACAGCCGCTGGATTATGTGCTGATCGACTGCCCACCGTCGCTGGGCCTGCTGACGGTCAATGCGATGGTGGCCGGCCGCGAGGTGCTCATCCCGATCCAGTGCGAGTACTACGCACTGGAGGGGCTGGGGCAGCTGCTGCGCAATGTGGACTTGGTACGCGCGCACCTCAATCCTCATCTCCATGTGTCCACGATCCTGCTCACCATGTACGACGCCCGCACCCGACTGGCCTCGCAGGTCGCGGACGAGGTCCGCAGCCACTTCGCGGACGAGGTGCTGAGGACCAGCATTCCCCGCTCGGTGCGCGTCTCGGAGGCGCCGAGCTATGGGCAGACTGTTCTCACCTATGACCCCGGGTCGACGGGGGCGCTCTCCTATCTGGAGGCGGCGAAGGAGATCGCGCTGCGCGGGGCCGAGAAGGACCAGCGGGCCGCGGACGAGCGCTTCGCCGCATCGCCGGGGAACCCGGGTGTCTATCAGCAGCAGCCCCGCCGTATGGCGGAGCAGGACAGTGCGGGGCAGGACACTGCGGGACAGGACAGTACAGGACAGCACGCCGCAGGACAGCACGGCACGATGGAGGGGCAGCGGTGAGTGAGCGTCGTAGAGGTCTGGGTCGTGGTCTCGGGGCACTGATCCCGGCGGCCACCGGTCCGGAGAGCAGGCCGGCCCCCGCCGCGATCGGGGGTACCCGGTCTCCGGGCGAGGTTCCCTCGCTGAACGGGGGGACGGAATCCGGCTCGGGTGGTGGGGGGGTCGGCACCCTGGAACGCACCGTCGAGAGCGCTGTTTCACGTGAAACGGCGGTGACGGCCCCTGAGCTTCAGGCGGTGGAGGGGGCGTACTTCGCCGAGATCCCCCTGGATGCGATCACCCCGAACCCGCGCCAGCCGCGCGAAGTCTTCGACGAGGACGCCCTCAAGGAACTGGTCCACTCGATCCAGGAGGTGGGCCTGCTGCAGCCGGTGGTGGTCCGGCAGATGTCTCCGGACCGCTATGAGCTGATCATGGGCGAGCGCCGCTGGCGCGCCTCGCGCAAGGCCGGATTGGAGACCATTCCGGCGATCGTCAGGGCCACCGAGGACGACAAGCTCCTCCTTGACGCTCTGTTGGAGAACCTGCACCGCTCGCAGCTCAACCCGCTGGAAGAGGCGGCGGCCTATGACCAGTTGCTGCGTGACTTCTCCTGCAGCCATGAGGAGCTGGCCGACCGGATCGGACGTTCGCGTCCGCAGGTCTCCAATACGCTGCGTCTGCTCAAGCTCTCGCCCCGGGTTCAGCGCAGGGTCGCAGCGGGTGTGCTGTCCGCGGGCCATGCCCGGGCTCTGCTGGCTCTGGACGACGCCACCGAGCAGGACAAGCTGGCGCATCGCATCAACGCCGAGGGACTCTCGGTGCGTGCGGTGGAGGAGATCGTCAAGCTGATGTCGGAGGAGCGGAACCCCGAGCGTCGTCCGCGGGGCCCTCGGGCCGGAAAGCTGGTGTCCCCCGCCCTCGCCAGTCTGGCGAGTCGGCTCTCCGATCGCTTCGACACCCGGGTGAAGGTCGAGCTGGGCCAGAAGCGCGGAAAGATCGTGGTGGAGTTCGCCTCGGTGGAGGACCTGGACCGCATCCTCGGCTCCTTCGCTCCCGGCGAGGGCCAGCTGCTGAAGCAGGGGATGGACAGCGAGACCGCGGAGCCCGGCGCCTGATTCGGCTGGCACAGCTGCGGAAGGGCCCTTGTTTCACGTGAAACAAGGGCCCTTCTGGTTGCCCGGACCGATGACTACGATGGCGCCGAAGGCTCTCGGCAGCGCTGTCGAGCCCATGGAGGGGCCATGCATGAGCACAGACGAGCGGTGTTCCTGACGGCGGAACTGGTGGCCGGCGTACTCGGCGGCTTTGTCTCCGGGATGATCCTGGACCGGTCCCGACATGGTGCTGCCGGCCCCAATCCCACGCAGCGTGTGGCGGACCTATCGTGGAACCAGGATGCAGTGCGGCTGACGGCCGCCGAGCCCGAAGGTGTGGTGCATGGGACGCAGGCTGGTACCGCTGACTCTCGACTCTCTCGCTGAAGTTCCGCTCAGCTGTCGCTCCTGCGTGTTCTGGGAGCTGGACCCGGTGAACGGGGAAGCCGCGATCAAGGCGGGGCAGGCGGAGTTGGAGAAGGAGTCCTGGATCTCTGCGGTGCTGCTGGAGTGGGGCTCCTGCGGCCGGATCGCCTACGTCGACGACGCACCGGTGGGCTTTGTGCTCTATGCGCCGGCTGCCTATGTCCCCCGGTCGCTGGCCTTTCCCACCAGTCCGCTCTCCCCAGACGCGGTGCAGTTGATCACGGCTCGGATCCTGCCGGACTATCAGGGGCAGGGCATCGGACGCACCCTGGTACAGGCGGTCGCCAAGGATCTGGTGCGGCGCGGCTTCAAGGCGATCGAGGCCTTCGGTGATGCCAGGTGGTCAGGGCCGGGCTGTGTGCTGCCGGCGGACCACCTGCTGGCTGTCGGCTTCAAGACGGTGCGGCCGCATCCGCGCTATCCGCGGCTGCGTCTGGAGCTCCGCTCGGCCATCTCCTGGAAGGGGGAGATGGAGGTGGCCCTGGAGCGGCTGCTCGGCGCCGTCCAGAAGGAGCCCTCACTGCGCCCGCTCTGATGTACCCCGGCGCCCGCGTGAACTGTGTTTCACGTGAAACGGGCGGTGGCTGCGCGACGGCTCAGTTGCTGCGGAGATCGGCGGGCAGGTGCAGGACGCCGGTGGGGGCGTCCTCCTCCGGGGGGAGATAGAGGCGCTGCACGGCCACTGCGATGGCCTCCACGGCCTGCGCGCGCACCTGGGGGGAGACCAGGCGCATGGCGTCCTCGGGATTGGTCAGATAGCCCAGCTCCAGGCGTACCGCGGTCATCCGGGTGGACCGCAGCAGGGTCCAGGTTCGGGCATGGCTGCGGTTGTCGCCGAGGCCGCAGCGGGCGACCAGCTCGCGCTGGAGCAGACCGGCGAACTGCTTGCCGGTGTGAGACCAGCGGCCCCGGCTCTCGTCCCCGTAGTAGTAGCTGGAGGCGCCGGCTGCCTGAGGGTTGTGGTGCCCGTCGAGGTGGAGCGAGAGCATCAGATTGGCATCGGTGGCATTGGCGAACTGGGCGCGCTGGGCCTCGTCCCCGCCTTGCTCCGCATTGCGGGTGAGGTAGGTGCGGACCCCCAGGGCGGTGAGCCTGCCCTCCAGCCGGGTGGCGATGTCCCAGACGATGGCCGCCTCGGTGTGGCCGTGCGCGGTGACCCCAGGGTCGTCGCCGCCGTGGCCGGGATCAATGACGATCACCTTGCCCGGCAGGGCCGCGCCGGAGCGCAGCAGCATCTCGGTCTCCCGCATCACATGAGGTGCGCCGCCGACCACGGTGCGGGCCAGCCGGGCCAGGACGGTGTAGGTGGCGGGGCCCAGGGTGCCGTCAGGATAGATGCCCATATTGCGCTGGAACTCGCTGAGGGCCTGCGCGGTGGTGGCTCCGAAGATTCCGTCGATCCGACCCGGGGTGAAGCCCATGTCGAGCAGCCGCTGCTGGAGCTGGGCGACGTCGTCACCGACCTGGAGGTTGCCGACGACATGGGTGAGGACGCGATCGCCGAGCTGCCAGCGGGCCTCGTTGAGATGCCGATAGGTCTCCGGTCCGACGATGCCGTCGGCGGTGAGTCCGCGCTGCTGCTGGAAGTAGCGCACGGCGGCGTCGACCAGGGTGTCGAAGAGTGAGCTCGCGGAAGGCGGCGAGCTGCCCACGGTGCTGTCCACGGCGGGCAGGAGTCCCAACAGGCCGAGCTTGAACCGGATCTCTGCCACTACCGGTCCGGTGTCACCGAGCTGCCATCGGTAGGCGTGCGTTGGTTGCTGCTGGGTCATGACGTGAGGGTCCCCTCCTCATCGGCTGCCATGATCGTACGCGCCGTTCCGGGTAGTTCGATGCCTTCGGGGCCGACCCCTCGGGGCCCTCGCAAAACCCCCACCGTTTCACGTGAAACATGCGAACGCCGGGACTGCCACGGTGTGGTGGCGGTCCCGGCGTCGGCGTCTGTGGACCTAGGCGAGGAACTCGGCGAGGTCGCGGACCAGAGCGCTCTTGGGCTTGGCGCCGACGATGGTCTTCACGACCTCGCCGCCCTGGTAGACGTTCATAGTGGGGATGGAGAGAACGCCGTAGGTCGCGGGGACATTGGGGTTGGCGTCGATGTCGAGCTTGGCGATGGTGATCTTGTCCGCGTATTCGGCGGCGATCTCCTCGAGCGCGGGGGCGACCTGGCGGCACGGGCCGCACCAGGTGGCCCAGAAGTCGACGAGCACGGGCTTGTCGCTCTTGAGTACCTCGGTCTCGAAGGTGTCGTCGGTCACGGTGATGGTGGCGCCGGCCACGGGGGCTCCTTGGGGGTGCTGGGGTGATGACTGGGTTGGCTCAGTGGTGATTCAGAGGTGGCTCAGACCGCGACTGCGGCGTGGCTCTCGGCGTGCGCGAGGGCGGCCAGGTAGCGCTCGGCGTCCAGGGCGGCGGCACAGCCGGTCCCGGCCGCGGTGATCGCCTGACGGTAGGTGTGGTCGACGACGTCACCGGCGCCGAAGACACCCTCCAGGTTGGTGCGCGTGGAGGGCGCCTGGACCCGCAGGTAGCCCTCGTCGTCCAGCTCCAGCTGGCCCTTGAAGAGCTCGGTGCGCGGGTCGTGGCCGACGGCGATGAACAGTCCGGTGACGGGCAGCTCACGCAGCTCCCCGGTGACGGTGTCGCGGAGCGTGAGTCCGCTCAGCTTGACATCGCCCTGGATCTCGGCAACCTCGCTGTTCCAGGCGAAGCTGATCTTCGGGTCGGCGAAGGCGCGCTCCTGCATGGTCTTGCTGGCGCGGAGCTCGCTGCGGCGGTGCACCACGGTGACCGACTTGGCGAAGCGCGACAGGAAGGTCGCCTCCTCCATGGCCGTGTCCCCGCCGCCGACCACGACGATGTCCTGGTCGCGGAAGAAGAACCCGTCGCAGGTGGCACACCAGGAGACGCCGCGGCCGGACAGCTGGTCCTCGCGGGGCAGTCCGAGCTTGCGGTGCTGGGAACCGGTGGTGACGATGACGGCCTTGGCCCGGTGCACCGTGCCCTCGGAGTCGGTGACGGTCTTGATGTCACCGCTGAGGTCCACCGCGATGATGTCGTCCGGGATCAGCTCGGCGCCGAAGCGCTCGGCCTGACCGCGCATGTTGTCCATCAGCTCCGGGCCCATGATGCCGTCCTGGAAACCGGGGAAGTTCTCCACCTCGGTGGTGTTCATCAGCGCGCCGCCGGCGGAGACCGCACCCTCGAAAACCAGAGGCTTCAGCGAGGCACGTGCCGTGTAGAGCGCGGCCGTGTAGCCGGCCGGGCCGGAGCCGATGATGATCACGTTACGGACGTCGCTCACTGAACATCTCCTGAATCGCTTCGCAAGCCTGGGGCTGACGCGTGGGCGGGTCGCTGCCCACCCCGCTCAACGGTTACCCAGTGTCTCGCATTCCCGGAGGGTTCAGTCGCGCGGCACGGTGCGCTGGAGCAGGACCTGGCCGGGCTGGGCGGGCGTAGCGGTGGCGGCAGTGGCGCAGGAGGAGGCGACCAGATAGACGTCCACGGTGTGAGCCGGGTCTTTGGTGTCGCCGTAGAAGAGGGCGAAGACGGGGATGCCCTGGTAAGTGCCCTGGGCGGAAGCCAGCAACTGTTCGGTGCCGCGGTGTGCCGCCAGAGTGACGCAGTCGGGCACGGCGACGCTCGTCAGGGCCGGGGACTCCTGCGTCTCGGTGGTCCCAGCGGCGGCTTTGGGAGAGTTTGCGGGCAGCAACTGCCGTGCCTGCTCGGCCAGCGTGGCTTCGGTGAAGACCAGGCCTGTCCTGGCGCCGCCCTCGACCTGCCCTGCAGCGTCACGGGGGGCCGAGGCCGCGGTAGAAGTGCCGCTGGAGCTGCTCTGCGGGTGGAGCTGGAGCACTGAGGCGGTGACGACTCCGACGACGGCGAGGGCCGCCAGGCCGAGGGCCGCGCGGCGCAGTCCTCGTGCCGACGGGCGCCGGCGTTTGCGTCCCGGCCCGCGGCTGGCGCCGGAGGGCCCGGACGGGCCGTGTGCGGCGCTGGGGGAGGTCTCGGTGCCACGGGAGCCGCCGAGGGGCCGCGGGGGCGCTGCGACCGTCTCAGGGGCCGCGGCGGGCTCGGTCGAGCTGAGCAGGGCTTCGGCGGCGAGCGCCGCGTCGATGCGAATCGCGATGTCTTCGGGGAGCTGGACCGGCTCGGCCTCTCCGAGCAGCGACCGGATCTCCTCGATGGCCGCGTGCGTGTCCAGGCATTCGGGACAGCCTGCGAGGTGCTCGCTCAGTTCGGCCGCTGCCTCGGCCGGGAGCAGGTCCTCCAGGTAGTCGGAGATGGCCTCGACCGGGGGGTGGCCGGAGGAGGAGTCGAGACCGAAGGGCGGGGTGGCCTGGCTCATGTCGGCTGCTCACCTCCTGCCTCGGGTCGTTGCTTGGCCAGTAGTGGGACGGTCGGTCCCTGGTTCGGGTTCCCTTCCCGTCTGGGTGGTGCGGTACCCGCCCCGCCAGGGGCGTGCGGAAGCACTGATCCGCCCGTCCCCTTCGGATCCTCTGTTTCACGTGAAACATCAGGCGATGCGTCCGGGGCGTGGCTGCGCCGGAGGTGGGCGATCTGGGGGAGCAGCCGGGCCCGGCCGCGGGCGCAGCGGCTCTTCACTGTGCCGACGGGGACGTCGAGGATCAGTGCGGCCTCGGCGACCGGGTAGCCCTGGACGTCGACCAGGACCAGCGCCGCACGCTGCTCCGCCGGGAGCGAGGCGAGTGCGGTGCCCAGCTCGCGGCGCAGCTCTCCGCGCTCCGCCGAGATGTCGGCGCCTTCGCCGTGGCCCAGGAGGTCGTCGGGCGTGGACTGCTCGTCGAGCGGTCGGGTGGGCCGGCTGGCGTTGCGGCGGACCCGGTCCAGGCAGGCGTTGACCACGATCCGGTGCAGCCAGGTGGTCACCGCCGAGCGACCCTGGAAGGTGTGCGCGGACCGGAAGGCGGAGACGAGGGCGTCCTGGAGGGCGTCGGCGGCTTCCTCGCGGTCGCCCAGGGTGCGCAGCGCCACCGCCCAGAGCCGGTCGCGATGGCGCCGGACCAGCTCGCCGAACGCGTCGTGGTCTCCCGCGACATGGCGCGCCAGCAGTTCGGCATCGCTGTCTTCCTGCGGCGTACCGGCCACGTGTGTGCTTCCCCCCTCGGAGATCGGGCACCAGAGTGTCACCCAGGACCGGCTCTGTCAGCCGGAGCGGTGTCATCCGACGATCTGGATCTCCGAGATTCCCCCGCGGTACGCGGCGGAGTTGCTGGGCTCCGGCGGGAGGCTGGTGATGTGGATGAGGATGTAACGGGTGCGGACCGGCGTGGCGAGCAGGGCGCTGTCGAAGGTGGTGCCCACCGTCTTCAGGTTGGCGATCCGCTGGGTGTAGGCGGAGCTGGCGGAGGTGGGCGCGCTGGTGGCGTCGGCGGGCGCCGCCAGGACCTCCAGGGTCTGTCCGGCCACGGGCAGGGTGAGTCTGACCCCGGAGACGCTCTGGGCGCTGCCGAGGTCGACGATGATGCCGCTGCCGTCGGCGCGGCTGCTGAGGTTCCCGAAGTTCGGGTAGTTCTGGTACTCCGAGGTGGTCCAGGCGGTGCTCGCCTTGCCGTCTATGGCCAGCGGTACCTGATCGGCCTGTATCGGCGCGCCGAGCGGGGAGAACTCGGCCGCTCCGGTGATCTTCAGCAGGTGCTGCGCCGCCGAGCTCGACGAGGTCTGGGGCTTCGCGGAGGTGGCGCCGCCGACGCCGGCGTTCACCGGGAGCTGGCTGTTGCCGGTGCCGGGCTTGTCCATCAGGGCCTGGGCGGTCGCCCAGCTGCCTAGGCCGACGGCGGCCAGCAGAACCAGGGAGATGCCCCACTTGAGCGCCTTCCCGGTACGTCCGGGCAGGGCGGGCGGAGGCGTGGGCGGCAGTGGTGCGGTGGGGCGTCGCGGCGGGAGGGGCACCGTGGTGCCCTGGTCCCGGCGGGGGTAGACGGTGGCCGGGTACTCGGGCAGCACCAGCGGTTCGGGCTCGGGCTGCTTGATCCTGGGGAGCTGGGCGATCGCCTTGGCGAGCTCCTGAGGGGACGTCAGCGGCTCCAGGTGGCGCACCGGGTGCTCGCACAGGACCCGGGAGCACAGGTCGGACAGACCCCGGTGGATACCGGCCTTGACCTGCTCGGGCGGCACTACGCCGACTGTCCTGGGGATGCCCTGCAGGCCGTGCCGGTCCTCCGGGTAGGGCCAGCGATGGGTGAGCGAGGCGAAGAGGAGCGTGCCGATGGCCCGGGTGTCGTCGAGTTCGGCCGACGCGCGGTCCTCGGGTACCAGTCCGTGCAGCGCGGCGTCCATGGCCAGGCCGTTGATCCGGTACTGGCCGCTGTCGCTGCGCAGCACGCAGGAGGGCGTGAGCCGCAGGTGCGACATTCCCCTGCGGTGTGCGGCCGCGATGGCGTCGGTGACCTGACGGACCATCTGGTAGGTCTCGTACGCCTCCAGCGGTCCCTCGGCGAGCATGGTGCCGAGGTCGGTGGCGTCCGGGAGCCATTCGCGGATGATGTAGACCAGCTCGCCCTCCTCGACGGCGTCGAGGACCTGGACGAATCGCGGGTCGCCGAGGAGCGCCGCCTGCCGGGCGGCGGCGACGGCGTCCTTGGAGCGCTGGTGGCCCGAGGCGAGCAGATGGATGCCGACGGCGCGGCGCAGCTTCTCGTCGACGGCGCGCCAGCTGGTGAAGACGCCGGCCTGGGTCAGGCACTCCTCCAGCCGGTACCGGTCGGCGATGCGGTCGCCGCTGTGGCGCACCGGGGCGGGCAGCAGCGGAGCCGTCTCGACGGTCGCGGCGGGCTCGATGGTCTCAGTGGGCTCGGCGGCCCCGGCGGGCTCAGCTGAGGATTCGCTGTCCTCCGGGGTTTCCGGGGCTGTCGGGGCTTCCGGGGCCAGTGCGACCGTGGCGTCGTCGCCCGGGGTGTCGGGGACAGTTGTGTCCTCGACACCCTCCTGGTCATCTCCCGCCTGCTGCTCCCCGGATGAGCCGTCGTCAGCGCTGATGTCGCCGACGATCTCCTCCGCGGTGAGTTCGGCTGTCAACTCCGCGGTGGGCTCGGCGGGACAGGCGTCCGCGCTGCTCTCCGCGATCGTCTCGACCGGAGCCTTGCTGCGATCCGCCACCTTCGTCCTGCCTCCCCTGTGCTGTGCCCTCGATCATTCCGGGCCGCGGTCAATTGTGCCAATGCCCGCTCCTCGACTACGACCCACGATCCCCCTCGGAGGTTGCCCCGGGGAGGTGCCCTCTTCGCCAAACTGAGGACGAGTCGGTCTCAGCGGCCCAGTTTTGTGCGAACCATGCCGATCAGACCGGTCAGTTCCTCGATGCGCATCCGCTGGGCGATCACGACGAACAGTCCGATCTGCAGTACTGCGCCGACCACCAGGGCGGCGATGTCCGGGAGCAGGCCCCCGCCGAGGGAGTCGACGATCAGCTTGGAGACCGTGAAGCCGATCGCGGCCGGGATGATGCTGGCGCCGATCAGCCGCCCGTAGGTGCGCTTGCACCTGGGCCCGTCCAGGTCTCCGATCCGGCGCTTCAGACGGGGCAGTGCGACCAGTAGTCCGACCAGGTAGGAGAAGCCGTAGGCGAAGGCCATGCCGGTCACCGCCCAGTCCGCGGGGAGCACCAGGTAGCAGAAGCCGGACAGCAGCGCGTTGCTCGCGGCGACCCAGACGGTGTTGTAGAAGGGTGTCCTGGTGTCCTCGTAGGCGTAGAAGCCGCGCAGCAGGACGTACTGGGCCGAGTAGGGGATCAGTCCGAGTGCGAAGGCGGAGAGCATCCAGCCGATGGAGGCGCCTCCTTGTGAGGAGTTGCCGAAGCCGTAGAGCACCGAGCCGATGACCGGGCCCAGGGAGAGGAACAGGAAGGCGGCGGGAACGATGGCCACCGCCGAGGTGCGCAGCCCGTAGGAGAGGTCGTCGCGGACGGCCGTCGCCTGGCCGTCGGCGGCGGAGCGGGAGATCCTGGGCAGCACCGCGCTCATGACGGAGACGGTGATGACGGCCTGGGGCAGCTGCCAGATCAGCAGGGCGTTGGAGTAGGCGGACAGGCCCGCTCCGTTGCGGCCGGAGGCGTTGCCCGCCGCGGTGGCCAGCTGGGTGACCACCAGGTAGCCGGCCTGGTTGGCGAGCACGAACAGGAAGGTCCACTTGGCGAGTTTCGCGGCGTGGCCGAGGCCGTGGCCGCGCCAGTCGAAGCGGGGGCGGAACCTGAATCCCGCGACCCGCAGGTAGGGGATCATCGACAGGGACTGGACGACGAGGCCGAGCAGGGTGCCGATGCCCAGCAGCCGTACGCCCTCGGGCGAGATGCTGTGCGGGGTGACGCCGGTCTTGGTGAACGAGCCGTACACCCAGGCGTACATGCCGAAGGTGAAGATGACCACGATGTTGTTGAGCACCGGGGTCCACATCATCGCGCCGAACCGGCCGCGGGCGTTGAGGATCTGACCCATCACCACATGGACGCCCATGAAGAAGATGGTGGGCAGGCAGTAGCGGGCGAGAGCGACGGTGACCTCGGCGCTCTGCGGATCCCTCATGATCGACGCGGAGACCAGGCGCACCAGCAGGGGCGCGGCGAGCACGGTGACG
The DNA here is from genome assembly GCF_041261405.1 of Streptacidiphilus sp. EB103A. Lineage (NCBI taxonomy): Bacteria > Bacillati > Actinomycetota > Actinomycetes > Kitasatosporales > Streptomycetaceae > Streptacidiphilus > Streptacidiphilus sp. EB103A. The sequence continues at coordinate 248,175 of NZ_JBGCAQ010000010.1, forward strand.
AAGACCACGCCGCCGAGCCCGACCACGATCAGTGTCAGCAGCCGGTTGGCGTAGGCCTCGCCGCCGTCCTCGTCGTTCTTCATGCTGCGGACCAGCTGGGGGACGAACACGGCGTTCAGCGCGCCGCCGCCGACCAGGATGTACAGCAGGGTGGGAAGGGTGTTGGCGACGTTGTAGGAGTCGCCCATGATGCCGACGCCGATGGCGAAGGTGATGACCATGGTGCGGATGAAGCCGGTGCCCCGGGAGACCAGGGTGCCGGCCGCCATGATGGCGCTGGAGCCCAGGATGCCGCCGGCCTTGCCGCCCTGCTTTTCGCTGGGCGGGGCGCCGGGCACTCCGGCGACGGCGCCGGGGGGCGGCGGGGCCATGGGGTTGAAGCGCAGCAGCGGGATGGTGCCGGTCGCCTCCGCGTCGCCGCCGCCGGCCTCCCCGTACCAGCCGGGGGCGTAGGAGGCCTGGTCGCTCTCGCGGAAGAGATAGGCGTAGGGGTCGCTGTCGGCGTCCTGATTGCTGCTGTCCTGCTTGCTGCTGTCCTGCTTGCTGCGGGTGGCGTGGGTGAGCAGTTCGTCGACGCCGACCTCGGCGGCGGGCGGCTGGGCGGGCTGCGGCACCGACTGGCCGTAGGCCGGCGAGAAGCCCTGGGGCGGCCCGAAGCCGGGGACGGTGGCCCCGTCGGGCGCCGCGGGACCGCCGTACTGCTGCTGTTGCTGCTCGTACGGCTGCTCGTACTGGGGCGCGCCGTATCCGGGCTGCTGGTAGCCCTGCTGGGGGTAGGGCTGCTGCGGGTACGGGGGTTGGGCGTACTGCTGCTCCTGGACGTACTGCTGCTCCTGGACGTACGGCTGGTCCGGGGCGTAAGGCGGATCCTGGCTGTACTGCTGGTCCTGGGCGTACGGCTGGGCCTGCGGGTACGCCTGCTGCTCCGGATACGGCTGCTGGTTCTGGGGGTACGGATCCTGGGTGTAGGGGTCCTGCCCGTACGGGTCCTGGGCGTAGGGGTCGCGCGCGTAGGTCTCGTCCAAGTAGGGGTCGGTGCCCTGGCTCTGCTGGTCCGGGCCGGGGGCGGCGGGGGGCGTACCTCGGTTGGGGCCGCGTCCACCGCGTCCCTGCTGGGTTCTGCCGTCACGCGGCGCGCTCATGCCACCTCTCCGGATCCTTGGACTAGGCGGCCGGGGGTGACTCGGCCGTCCATGGGGTCCACCCTCTCATCCGGTGGCTCACAGCCAGTGTTTCAGGTTGCGTTTTTCTGATCCTGACGTGCGCCTTTCTCCGGCGCGCCGCCGACGCTGCCGGTGTCCTCGCCGTCGCCCACCGCAGTGTCGTCGTCCTCGTCGACGCCTTCCCCGACCTGGGCGTGCTTACGCTTCGAATACAGTCGGACCCCCGCCAACAGCACCAGCAGCACGCCGCCGGCCACGACGGCGATGACGCCGTTGCGCAGTTGTTTGATGTCGACGGTGAAGACCACTGGGCCGCCATATGCCTTCATGTCCGTGGTGTAGAGCTGGGCGGTCATCTCGACCGGTCCGTTGGCGGTGGCCTTCACCGGGAATCTCAGGGTCTCCACGGTGTCGCCGTTGGCGCGCACGTCCATGAGCCTGACGCTGGGGGTTTCCTTGCCCAGGCTCAGCCGGGTCGGGCTGAAGGAGGTGAGCTCGATCTTCAGGTTGAGGACCGCCTGCGGCAGGTCGTTCTGGACCGTGATGGGGATGGTGGCCGACCCGCTGCCGGACAGGGTGATCGAGTTGTTGGGTTTGGGCAGGATCGAGACCGCGCCGTACAGGTTGTCGAGGTAGGCGGTCGCGTTCTGGCGGTAGGCCGCCCCCTTCGCGGACTCGTCCCGCCACTGGGTGGACACCGACCGCAGCACGGCGGAGCTGAAGGCGGTGCGGATCGGCGCCGAGTTCGACATGATCTTGCCGAGGTCGGTCAGCTTGTCCTGAGTGCCCGTCACCGCGGTCAGGTCGTCGCTGGTGAGCTCGTTCTTCCTGGCGGCGGACGGGTAGTCGGAGACCGACGGCACGGTGGTGCCCGCCTGCGGGGTCGGGGTCGCCGAGGCCACCTCGCCGTACGAGGCGGCCTTGGCCCACTTGGCGGTCACGGCCGCGCCCAGGGAGTTCGCCAGGGTCTGGGCGGTGCTCGCGGTCATGTCGCGCGGCGGCATCACCAGGATGCTGCGCTGGTTGTTCGGCTGCTCCAGGGTGATCGCCAGGGTCTCGGCGAGGAAGCGCTGCTCGGCGAGTACCTGGGCGCTCTGCGTGGACAGGTCGCCGGCGAAGATGTCGGCGATGGTGGCGTCGGCGACCACGGCCGTGGTGCCGTTGCCCAGGGAGCGCGCGGCGTTGGGGGTGTAGATCAGACTGCGGGAGTCCGGCAGGCTGCTGCTGTTGGTGATGATCTGGGTGCTGCCGATGCTGCGGGCCAGCGAGACCACCGAGCTGTCGATGTACCCCTGGTAGGGCCAGGCCACCGTGCGGGAGGCGCTGACCTGGAGCGGATTCAGGCCGACCTGCCCGAGGTCGCTGGTGGCGACCTTCAGGGTGTCCTTGAGGGACTGGGAGTTGCCGCCGTTGTGCGCGATGGAGGCCAGGTCGGGGTCGGCGGCGGGCAGCGAGAGCACCTGCTGGCTGCTCAGGCCGGCCAGGTTGCCCTGCATGGCGCTGAGCCAGCTCTTGGCGGCGTTCTGGCCGGTGCCGGCCGTGGTGCAGTGGCAGGACGAGGTGGCGCCCTTGGTGTCGCCGGCCGAGCCGGCGACCTGGTAGTTCGACTCCATGTCCAGCACGCTGGTGATCAGGTCCGGGTCGATCACCCAGGTCGGCTTGAGGTTGGCGATGCTGGCGCCGCGCGACGCGAGCTGGCCCAGCCGTCCGTCCGCGCCCAGGTCGTCGGCCAGGGTGTCGTCGCTGAGCACGGCCTGGTCCGACGCCTTGGAGTCGCTGTAGGTCTGCGGCTGCACCCGGGGCGTCTCCACGACCGGCCACAGGGTGGCGATCTTCGTGGGCTGGGCTCCGCTGGCTGTGTCGTACAGCGGCAGATAGGTGCGGGCGACGCCCAGCGGGTGCACCGCGGAGCCGGAGGTGCTGCCCTGGGCGTCCACCGCCAGCTCGAACACACCGTGGCTGGAGTTGAGGCCGAGGTCGCTGATCTTCACGGTGAGCGTGAACGGGGCGCTGGTCGCGCCGGGCGCCAGGGTGCCCAGCTTCGGCTGCAGACCGCTCTTGTCCAGCTCCGCCGGGTCCTGGTCGGTGGGGCCGGTGAGCGAGGCCACCGAGGCGATCGCCGAGCGGCTGTCCAGCGCCTGGGTGTCCGCCCACACTCCCACGTGCAGGGAACTGATCGAGGTGCTGCCCCGGTTGGTCACCGTGCCGGTCAGCGTGACGCTGCCGTTGGCCTGGGGCGTCTGCGGGGTGATCGTGTCCAGCGTCACCACGGCCGCGCTGCCGCTGCTCGCCTTCGGGGCGCTGCTGGTGGCGGACGCCAGGACGGCACCGGAGCCGACCGCGTGGACATCGCTGACGGTGTACGGGGCCTGCGCCGCGAACGCGGCGGCCGGCGCCAGGGTGGTGCCGGTGCCCAGCACCAGCCCCGAGGCCAGCGTCACCGCACCCGCCCGGCGCGCCCGCCGCAGTGCTGCCCCGCCGTGGGCCGTGCTCCTGCGCCGACCGTCGCCGCGCCCCGCCTGCCGTGCCGCCACGTCCACGCGCCCTCGCCGTTCTCGTCGCTTACGGTGTCTCGGCCGCTGCCGCCGTCACTGCCCGCTCCCGGGATGCCACCCAGCCCCCCGGCATCGTAACGACGTTGCCTGGCAACGGGTGCAGCAGGACCGTCCAGGCGTGCCCGGATGGCCGCACGCCTTCCTACGCGTTCCTACGAGCTATAACGAGGCGCGGCCGGTGCGTCACGGCACGTACCCTTGTCTGTCGTGCCGTACGACAATGATCCCAGCGATTTCCCCCCGGACGCCGAGCCCCTGGGCGGGGCCGCGCCGGGCGCTCCCGCCGCCGCGCTCAGCGCCGTTCAGCTCTCCGCCGCTCAGCTCTCCGCCGTCAGCGAGGTACTGGGGGCCTACCCGGTCGCCGAGGAGCTGGGACGCCGCTTCCAGCGGGCCGGTTTCCGCCTCGCTCTGGTCGGCGGCTCCGTGCGGGACGCGCTGCTGGGCCGTCTTGGCAACGACCTCGACTTCACCACCGACGCCCGCCCCGAGCAGATCCTGGCGCTGCTGAAGCCGTGGGCGGACGCCATCTGGGACGTCGGCATCGCTTTCGGCACCGTGGGCGCCCGCAAGAAGGCCAGGCCGACGGCCGACCCGGAGCACGGGGAGCTGTTCGACTTCCAGATCGAGATCACCACCTACCGCTCCGAGGCCTACGACCGGGACTCGCGCAAGCCCGAGGTCTCCTACGGCGACACCATCGAGGAGGACCTGGTCCGCCGGGACTTCACGGTGAACGCCATGGCGGTGGCGCTGCCGGAGGTCGCGTTCATCGATCCGCACCACGGCCTGGCCGACCTCGCGGCGAAGGTGCTGCGCACCCCGGGCACCCCCGAGGCGTCGTTCTCCGACGACCCGCTGCGGATGCTGCGGGCCGCCCGCTTCGCCGCGCAGCTGGACTTCGAGGTCGCCCCCGAGGTCGTCACCGCGATGACGGAGATGGCCCGGCGGATCGACATCGTCTCCGCGGAGCGGGTCCAGGCCGAGCTCAACAAACTGCTGCTGTCCGCGCACCCGCGCAAGGGTCTGCTGCTGCTGGTCGACACCGGACTGGCGGAGCGGGTGCTGCCGGAACTGCCCGCGCTGCAGTTGGAGCGCGACGAGCACCACCGCCACAAGGACGTCTACGACCACTCGCTGACCGTGCTGGAGCAGGCGATCGCCCTGGAGGACGAGGGCCCTGACCTGACGCTGCGTCTGGCCGCGCTGCTGCACGACATCGGCAAGCCGCGCACCCGGCGCTTCGAGGACGGCGGCGGGGTCTCCTTCCACCACCACGAGCTGGTCGGCGCGAAGATGACCAAGAAGCGGCTGCGCGATCTCAAGTACTCCAACGAGCTGATCGACGACGTGTCCCGGCTGGTGGAGCTGCATCTGCGGTTCCACGGCTACGGCAGCGGCGAGTGGACCGACTCGGCGGTGCGCCGCTATGTCCGGGACGCCGGTCCGCTGCTCTCCCGGCTGCACAAGCTGACCCGCTCCGACTGCACCACCCGCAACAAGAAGAAGGCCGCCGCGCTCTCGCGCTCCTACGACGGACTGGAGCAGCGCATCGCCGAGCTCCAGGAGAAGGAGGAGCTGGGCGCGATCCGGCCCGACCTCAACGGACACGAGATCATGGCGATCCTGGGCGTGAAGGGGCGGGACGTGGGCGCTGCCTACGACTTCCTGCTGGAACTGCGGCTGGAGCACGGTCCGTTGGGGCCGGAGGCTGCCGAGGCGGCGCTGCGGGAATGGTGGGCCGGCCGGGAGCAGTAGGGGTTTCTTTTTCGCCGGAAAACTGAATTGATACCAACAACAAATGCGTCGCCCATAATCCCGGATTCATGGGTGATGTAACTGTCATGCCCGATTCTCGTTACTCCATTTCGGGGAGGCGCGGAACCTCCCGGAAACGGAGGGAATGCGATGACAGGCGATGACGTCCTCTTGGAATCCCGGACCATGCGCGCGGCCCTCGCCGGGCGGATCGAAGCCCTGGAACGGGTCAAACCCCTGGGCGCGCTCACCCTGCCCAATGGACTGCACCTGCTCACCGAGGCCGTCGCCGACTATTTCGCCGTGCCGACCAGGGCGGTCCACTCGCTGGTGCTCGACCACCGCGAGGAATTGGAGGCGTACGGATATCAGGTGCTGACCGGGCAGCGGCTGACCGCGTTCAAGAATGCCAGCGGAATCCAGTCCAGGGCCCGGCAGCTCGCGCTGTTCAACCGGCGCACCGTGCTCTGCGCCGCCATGCTGCTCAGGGAGAGCGACATCGCCCGGCAGGTGCGTTCCCGGCTGCTGGACCTGGAGGCGGGGGCGCGCTTCCTGCCGGTCGACAACCCGCTGCGGCAGCCGGCCGGCGGGGTGGAGCCGGATCCGGTCGAGGTCGCCTCGACGGCGCTGCGCGCGGTGATCGGCAGCACGGTGGTGCCGTTGCTGAACGCACTGTTGGAGCAGGCCGGCACGCAGGAGCTGGCGCTGGGCGAGGTCCGCTGCCGGCTGGAGCAGCTGGAACTCATGATCGTGGAGGAGGACGGTTCGGCGCGGCTGGGGCGCCGGTTCCACCTGGTGCACGGGGTGGAACCGGCGGCCCCTGAAGACGGTGGCGGCCCGTGAGCCGTCAGTTGGCGACGAAGACGTCCGCGGTCAGGATGACGATGAACAGCAGGACCAGGCAGGCGGGCACCAGGAGCCCCAGCGCCTGGGGGCGTTTGAACAGCGGCAGGCCCGGGTCCAGCTGCTGGGCGCCGGCTGCGGGGGCCGCCTCCGGCAGTGCCTTGATCTTGTTGAAGCCGATGGAGTTGCGGATCAGGGCGATGCTGCTGAAGACCCAGGAGCCGTAGCCCCACCAGCCGCGGACCATGGTCCGCGCGGACATGTCCCGCATCACCGCGGTGCCGCAGGTCCGGCAGAACGGGCCCCGGGTCTTCAGGAACTGCATGACGATGATCATGCCCCGGTGGCCGTGGAAGCTGACGTCGGCAGCGGGGAAGCCGCCGCAGAAGCGGCAGGTCGGCGCGTTGGGGTCGTACTGCTGAGGGACCTGTCCCGGACCCGGCCCGCCGTACGGGGACTGCTGGGGCGGGGCGTAACCCTGCGGCGGCGGTGGGGCGTAGCCCTGCTGGGGCGGAGCGGCGTAGCCCGGTGCGGGCGGCGGGCAGCCCTGTGGCGGTGCATAGCCCTGCGGGGGCGCATAACCCTGGGGCGGTGCGTAGTTCTGGGGCGGTGCGTAGTTCTGGGGTGGTGCGTAGCCCTGGGGCGGCGGTGCGTAACCCTGGGGCGGGGGGACGGCACCGGGCGCGCCGCCGTAGGGGTTGGGCTGCTGGGGGGCCTGTGGCGGCTGCGGGGCATAGGGGTTGCCCGGCTTCGCGTAGGGGTTGCCAGGCATGGGCGGAGGAGGGGAGGCCATAGGGATCCTCTGAGGAGGGAGGGCTGACAGGTATGACAGGGAACGTTGGCACGCTATCCGTCCAGGGAGGCCCACGGGACAGGAGCGGGTGAATCCACAGTGCCGGATGGACTCCTGGTCACCTGTCAGAAGGTACCGGCGTGCCCAGGCAGGGTGAAACCGGCGGTTTGTGGCGCAGCGTCAGCCCGTACCCCACGGCCGCTGCGGCATAGAGCACCGAGGAGCCCAGCACCACCGCCACCGAGCGGCCGCTCGGGGACATCACCAGGGCGGCGACGGCGGCGGCCGCCACCAGCGACGCGTTGAACAGGACGTCGTAGACGGCGAAGACCCGGCCCCGGTAGTCGTCCGCCACCTCGGTCTGCACCACGGTGTCCGTGCTGATCTTGATGCCCTGGGAGACCAGGCCAAGCAGGAAGGCGGCGGTCATGATCGGGACCGGGGCGAAGGACAGGCCCAGCACCGGAGTGAGCACCGCGGCCGCCGCCGCGCAGCCGACCAGCCACTGGGCCACCCCGATCCGCCGGGTCGCCCAGGGGGTCAGCAGCGCGGAGGCGAAGAAGCCGAAGGCGGAGGCGGTCAGTGCCAGCCCCAGCCAGCGGATGCCGGCCGCCTGGTCGTCGGGGGTGGCGAAGGTGTTGCGGCAGAGCATCAGCAGCAGCACCAGCAGCAGCCCGTAGCAGAAGCGGCAGACCGTGACGGCGCCCAGCGCCCATGCGGCCGGGCGGCAGTCGCGGACCAGGTGGCGCAGCCCGGCGAGCAGTCCGCGCAGGGTGGCGGCGACCACGGTCGTCAGCGGCTCCCGGGCCCGACCGGCCCGGCCCCGGTTCGAGAACTGTGGGCCCAGCAGGTCCGGTTCCATGGTGGCGGCCGCCAGGGCGGCGCTGCCGTACCCCAGTGCTGCCAGCACCAGCAGGGAGGCGTTGGCCCCGGGACCGCCGGGGAGGACCAGCCGCACCAGGAATCCGGATCCGCCGCCGACGGTGGTGGCGATGGTGCCCAGCGTGGGCGCGATCGCGTTGGCCCCGATGAGCAGGGCGGCCGGGACGACCTGCGGCAGTGCGGCCGAGAGGCCGGCCAGCACGAACCGGTTGGCGCCGGTGACCAAGAGGGCGGCCGCGAAGAAGACCGGGGTGGGGACGCGCAGCAGGACCAGCACGGCGGTGCCGAGGCAGAGCAGCAGCCGGACCAGGTTCCCGTACAGCAGGATCTGCCGCCGCCGCCAGCGGTCCAGCAGCGGTCCGGCGAACGGGCCGACGACGCAGAACGGCAGCAGCATCACCGCGAAGGCGGAGGCGATGGCTCCCGGGGTGGGCTGGCGTTCCGGCGAGAAGACCACATAGGACGCCAGCGACACCTGGAAGACGCCATCGCTGAGCTGGGAGAGCAGCCGGGTGCGCAGCAGGCGGCGGAAGTCGTGCAGTCGCAGCAGGGCCGCGGCGCGGCCCTGGGGGGCGGGCGCACCGCGGATGATCGACACCTGCACAGCGTGCCACGTCGCGGCGGAGATGTGCATGCTCAAACGCCTGCGGGCGGCCCCCATTCCCGTTCCACGGTTTCACGTGAAACAAGGAGAGGGGACCGCCCGCAGGCTCAGAAGTGAGCGGTCAGCGCTCGACCTCGCCGCGAATGAACTTCTCGACGTTGTCGCGGGCCTCGTCGTCGAAGTACTGGACCGGCGGGCTCTTCATCAGGTAGCTGGACGCAGAGAGGATGGGGCCGCCGATGCCGCGGTCCTTGGCGATCTTCGCGGCCCGGACGGCGTCGATGATGACACCGGCCGAGTTCGGGGAGTCCCAGACCTCGAGCTTGTACTCCAGGTTCAGCGGGACGTCGCCAAAGGCGCGGCCCTCAAGGCGGACGTACGCCCACTTGCGGTCGTCCAGCCAGGCCACGTAGTCGGACGGGCCGATGTGGACGTTCTTGGCGCCCAGGTCGCGGTCCACGATCTGCGAGGTGACGGCCTGCGTCTTGGAGATCTTCTTGGACTCCAGCCGGTCGCGCTCCAGCATGTTCTTGAAGTCCATGTTGCCGCCGACGTTCAGCTGCATGGTGCGCTCCAGCAGGACACCGCGGTCCTCGAAGAGCTTGGCCATCACACGGTGCGTGATGGTCGCGCCGACCTGCGACTTGATGTCGTCGCCGACGATCGGGACGCCGGCCTCGGTGAACTTGTCGGCCCACTCCTTGGTGCCGGCGATGAAGACCGGGAGGGCGTTGACGAAGGCGACCTTGGCGTCGATGGCGCACTGGGCGTAGTGCTTGGCCGCGATCTCCGAGCCGACCGGGAGGTAGCAGACCAGCACGTCGACCTGGCGGTCCTTCAGGACCTGGACGACGTCGACGGGCTCCTCGGAGGATTCCTCGATGGTCTCGCGGTAGTACTTGCCGAGGCCGTCGTTGGTCGGGCCGCGCTGGACCTGGACACCGGTGGTCGGCACGTCGCAGATCTTGATGGTGTTGTTCTCGCTGGCGCCGATGGCGTCCGCGAGGTCCAGCCCGACCTTCTTGGCGTCCACGTCGAACGCGGCGACGAACTCGACGTCGCGGACGTGGTACTCACCGAACTGCACGTGCATAAGTCCCGGCACGCGGCTGTTCGGGTCGGCGTCCTTGTAGTACTCGACGCCCTGGACAAGCGAGGCGGCGCAGTTGCCCACACCTACGATGGCTACGCGAACCGAACTCATTTCGGCTGCTCCCTGTTGTGATCGATTTGGACTGATGTGCTCATCTGAAAAAGATGGTCAGTGCGGTACTTCGGCGGTACATGCAGTGCCACCCGTCAACCCGGTCCGCTCCGGGGTCAGCGCTCCTCGGGGGAGCGCGCCGGGCGGTCGGGGGGCGGAGCGGCATTGGCTGCCGGCCGTTCCCTGCCGTCCGAAATCTGTGGGGCCGTCCCGCCGTTGCGGTTGGCGCGTTCGGTCTCGATGAGCTCGTTGAGCCAGCGGACCTCGCGCTCCACCGACTCCAGGCCATGGCGCTGGAGTTCGAGGGTGTAGCCGTCGAGACGCTCCCGGGTGCGCGCCAGTGAGGTGCGCATCCGTTCCATCCGCTCCTCCAGGCGACTGCGGCGGCCCTCCAGGACCCGCATCCGCACAGCCCGGTCGGTCTGACCGAAGAAGGCGAAATGGACGCCGAAGTGCTCGTCCTCCCAGGCGTCGGGCCCGGAGTCGGCGAGCAGCTCCTCGAAGCGCTGCTTGCCCTCCGGGGTGAGCCGGTAGACGATCTTCGACCGCTTGCCGTTGAGTGCGGTGGCCGGGATGTACTCGGTGCCGGGGTTGTCCTCGACCAGGAAGCCCTGGGCGACGAGCCCCTTGAGGCACGGATAGAGCGTGCCGTAGGAGAAGGCACGGAAGGAACCAAGCAGCACGTTCAGGCGTTTGCGCAGTTCGTAGCCGTGCATCGGGGCATCGTGGAGCAGCCCGAGGACGGCGAACTCAAGGATGCCGGAGCGCCTGCTCACGCTGTCCCTCACCTCTCGGTCGCTGCCACTATGCCGTCTCGATGTATCGAGTCGATACATCGAGACGATAGGCCGCGATCGCCGTTCGGGCAAGAGGCGACTCCGTGAAGGTGATCACAGCGGTGCTTCCGAGGGGCCGTTCCTGGCTGCCGCCTATCCCTCCGCCGTGCGTTCCAGGTGGGGAAGGGCTGAGGCTTTCGTAAGTATCTGCGGGCAGTTTGCCCTGATTGATGGTGACTGCCCGTTTAGCTGCCTTGAACCCCTGCGTACTCTGTCGCCTATGCAGGAAGCCGGGAACCGAAGTGACACCTGTGGCGCCGACGCCGCCCTTGGTGCCGTGCGGCGGCCCCGGCCGGTGCCCCGGGGGACTCGCGCGCAGGCCGGCCGGGCCGCGACGAATCGGAAGTGGACCACCGCCTTCAGGCCGCGCGGCCTGTTCGAGGAGCAGCTGGAAGCATGAGCGAACATCGGCGCAAACAGTCGAATCCGGATGGCGCCCCTTCCGGGCGGCGCGGCCAGCAGCCGCCGCCCGCCAGAGGCGGCCACCCGCAGGGCCAGCCCCAGGGCCAGACGCAGAGCGGCAACGGCTCGGGGCCGGGATCGACCGCGCCGCGCCGGACCGCTCGCCCGCAGGGCCAGCCCGCGCGCAACGGCATGACGGGCCAGCAGCCCCGACTGACCCGCGCCGAGATGCGCAAGGCCGCCCAGGGCAAGGGCCGCAAGGCCGGGGCCGCAGCCCCCGCCGGGCCCCGGCCGAAGCGTTTCATCGACTACCCGCGCTGGGGCAAGGCCGGCGTCCGGCACTGGCTGCCCTCGTTCAAGCAGTTGCTCAGCGGCGCCCTGCTGTTCTTCGCCGTCTCCGTGGGCGTGGTGGGCTACGCCTACGCCAACACCACGGTCCCCCCGATCAACCCGAGCACCCAGCAGCAGAACAACATCTTCTACTGGGCCGACGGCTCGGTGATGGCGACCACCGGCACGGTGAACCGCCAGAACGTCTCGCTGCAGGACGTCCCCGTGAAGGTCCAGGACGACTTCATGGCGGCTGAGGACGAGACCTTCATGACCAACTCGGGCATCGACGCCACCAGCATCCTGCGTGCGGTCAAGAACATGGTGACGGGCGGTCAGATCCAGTCGGGGTCGACCATCACCCAGCAGTGGGTGAAGACCAGCATCCTGTCGAACTCCAACCAGACGGTCTCCCGCAAGTTCAGCGAGATCATGATCTCGATAAAGATCGGGAACGGCCACTACACCAAGAGCCAGGTGATGGAGGGCTACCTCAACAGCAACTACTACGGCCGGGGCGCCAACGGCATCGAGGCCGCGGCCGAGGCCTACTACGGCATCCACGCCTCCCAGCTGAACGTCTCCCAGGGCGCCTTCATCGCCGCAACCGTCAACCAGCCCAGCTTCTACCAGAACGTCACCAGCGACGCCGCGGTCAAGACCGCCGCGGTGAACCGCTGGACCTATGTGCTGGACCGGATGGCCAAGAACGGCTGGCTGACGGCGACCGAGCGGGCCGCGTACACCCCGGCCCAGTTCCCCATGCCGAAGAAGTGGACCCTGAACTCCACGCTGAGCGGCCAGATCGGCTACCTGGTGGCGACGGCCACGAACTACGCCGAGGAGCACACCACTCCCAAGCTGACGGACGCCGACTTCGCCAAGGGCGGCTACCAGGTACACACGACCTTCGACAAGACGCAGACCGCCGAGATGACCACCGCCGTCAACAAGATGACGAGCGCGCACATCGACGCCAAGAAGCGGCCGCAGTACGACACCAACATCCAGACCGGCTCGGCGACGGTCGATCCGGCCACGGGCGCGGTGAAGGCGCTCTACGGCGGCCCGGGTATGGACAAGGGCTACTTCATCAACAACGCCAACACCACCAGCGTCCCGGTGGGCTCGACCTTCAAGCCCATCGTGATGGCGGCGGCCCTGGAGAAGGGCGCGATGCTGACACCGGGCGCCGCGTACTCGGCGATCACCCCGGACAGCAAGTTCAACGGTGACAACGGCATCACCATCAGAACGCAGGCGGGGACGCTGATCACCGACACCGATCCCAAGGACAAGTCACCGGACGGCCTGCTCCATCAGCAGAACGACAACACCAACATGCCGGGGTACGTCACCCTGCGGACCGCGATGGACAACTCGATCAACACCCCGTTCGTCCAGCTCGGCGAGTACGTCGGCTACAGCAACGTCACGGCGATGGCCACCAGCCTGGGGCTGGACAAGAACATCTTCGCGAGCGACACCCCCGGCTTCTTCATCGGCACCTCCACCCCGAGTGCGATCCGGATGGCCAACGTCTATGCGACCTTCGCCGACGGCGGGGTCTACCACGACCCCTACACGGTCAGCAAGGTCACCCAGAACGGGGTCGCCACCGCGGACCAACCGGTGCTGGCCAAGCCCAAGTCGGCGTCGGTGATGTCGGCCTCCACCGCCAACACCATCAACAGCATGCTGCAGGAGGTCGTCCAGAAGGGCACCGCCACCAGCGTGAAGGCGCTGGGCCGCCCGGTGGCCGGCAAGACCGGTACCACCGACTCCTTCAAGTCGGCCTGGTTCATCGGCTACACCCCGCAGCTGTCGACAGCGGTCACGATGTTCCGTGAGGACCCCACCAAGGGGGTCCTGGAGAGCATGCAGGGCAGCGGTGACTCCGGGACCGGCAAGTTCTTCGGTGGCCGGCTGCCCGCCGAAGCCTGGCTGAACTTCATGGAGGCGGCCCTCAACGGCACGCCGACGGTCTCCTTCCCGGCCGCTCCCACGCTGGGCAAGGGCGCCAATGAGTCGGGGGCGCCCTCGCCCTCCGCCTCGGCCAGCAACAGCCCCTCGGCCGCTGCCTCCTCCAGCCAGCCGGCGGTGCAGTCGCAGAGCCCGACGCCGACGGTCTCGCTGTCGCCGACGCTGTCGACCAGCCCCTCCGCGACGAACACCTGCGGCGCGTTCTCATTCGGCTGCACCGGCGGTTCGACCTCGGCCTCGGCCTCGGCGAGCGCGAGCCGCACCAAGCCGGGCCACTCGGCCTCGGCCTCGGCGTCGACTTCGTCGATCTTCGGCGGAGGCTGACCGTCCGCACGGCCGCTCCCCGGTGCCCCAGGACGCCGTCGGCCCCGGTACGAGCCACCCCCGGGTGGCCCGCGCCGGGGCCGGCGGCCGTTCCGGAGCACCCGGTCCGGAAAAACTGGACAGTTAGCCCGTTCCGGGCTCCGGCCCATGTCCAACTGCCGGGTGCCCGGTGCTCGGACAGGAAGGTGCGGCAGGATGTCCGGCATGACGTCGAGCGAGCGTGACGAGGCAGCGGCGCCCGAGCCGGACAGCATCCCCGACAGCGCCTCCGTGCGCGCGGCCGAGCGGGGCACCCTGACGATGCCTGCGCCGCCGCCCGAGGACACCGTGGTAGTGCCCGCCGACGAGGATCCGGTCGCGGCCGCCGGGAGCGAGCTGTTCGGCGGCGCGCCCGGGCGGCGCGCCCTGCTCGGCGTCGGCTGGTGGACGGCGGCCCGGGTCCTGGCGATCTGCACGATCGTCGTCTTCGCCCTCGGGATGGTGCAGAAGATCCCCTGCTACAACACCGGCTGGTTCTACGGGGCGACCGCCCAGTACGACCACGCCTGCTACAGCGACATCCCGCACCTGTTCACCCTGCGCGGCTTCTCCATCGGGAACATCCCCTATCTGGACAAGATCCCCAGCGCGACCCCCGACATGCAGTACCTGGAGTACCCGGTCCTCACCGGGCTGTTCATGTGGCTGGCCGCGTGGCTGACCCCCTCGGGCGGCGGTGACGTGCACCGCGAGCAGGTCTTCTGGCTGCTGAACGCCGGGATGCTGATGGTCTGCGCGGTGATCGCGGTCGTCGCCGTGATGCGCACCCACCGGCGCCGCCCCTGGGACGCGCTGCTGTTCGCGCTGGCGCCGGTGCTGGCGCTGGACTCGACGATCAACTGGGATCTGCTGGCCGTCGCCCTCACCGCCGTCGCCATGGCGCTGTGGGCGGGCAGGCGCACCCTGTGGTGCGGGGTGTTCCTCGGCCTGGCCACCGCGGCCAAGCTCTACCCGGTCTTCCTGCTGGGTCCGCTGCTGGTGCTGTGCTGGCGGGCCGGGCGGATGCGCGCCTTCGGCGAGACGCTGGCCACCGCGGTGGCCGCCTGGCTGGCCGTGGACCTGCCGTTCATGCTGCTCAACTTCAAGGGCTGGGCCACCTTCTACACCTTCAGCCAGACCAGGACCATCGACTACGGCTCGTTCTGGCTGATCCTCAGCCAGAACGGGATCATCAACTGGTCGGTCAACACCGTCAACACGGTGATCACGATGCTGCTGGCGCTGTGCTGCCTCGGTATCGCCTGGCTGGCCCTGGCCGCCCCGCGGCGGCCGCGCTTCGCCCAGCTGGCGTTCCTGATCATCGCGGCGTTCACGGTCACCAACAAGGTCTACTCGCCGCAGTACGTGCTCTGGCTGCTGCCGCTGGCCGCGCTGGCCCGCCCGCGCTGGCGGGACTTCCTGGTGTGGCAGACCTGCGAGGTCCTGTACTTCCTTGCTATTTGGTACAACTTCGCCTACACCTCCAGCTCCGCGCAGAAGGGGCTGCCCACGGACTGGTACCACGGGGCGATCGTTGTCCACATCCTGGGGACGCTCTACCTGTGCGTCATGGTCATCCGCGACATCCTCGTACCGGAGTACGACGTGGTGCGCTGGGACGGCAGTGACGATCCGTCAGGTGGTGTCCTGGACAGGGCAGTTGACATTTTTGCCAACCCCGGGAGGCGCGGCGGCGCGGCCAAGTACCCGGACACCGTGCCGGATTGAGAAAATGCGCCCCTGTGGATAACTCACCCCGCCCCTGTGGACAACGAATTGTCCACAGGGGCGGTCGGCTGTTCGTCAACCTGGCGTCGAAAAGCACCAGTTGGGCGCACGGCCGTGCGATCGTTCGGGAAGGTCCCGAACATCGACCTGACCGCCCGGCCGGGGCTCAGCCCTGGTCCACGATCCGGTCGAAGAGCGTCGTGGTGTGCCGCAGCGTCGCCTTCAGCTCCTCGCCCACCTGCGGGGGCTGGACCTCGCCCGGCAGCCACAGCAGTGAGACCTGCATGTGCGGTGGCTCGGCGAAGGCGACCTTGGAGCCGTTCCAGCTGAACGGGGAGGCCGTGCGGTTGAGGGTGGCCAGGCCGGCCCGGGCCAGGCTCTTGGCGCGCGGGGTGAGGCCGGAGAGGTTCTTCGGGGCCTCCAGGCCCACCCCGTGGGCGGTGCCCCCGGCGACCACCAGCAGATGGCCGTCGCCGGCGGCGCGGTGCTGGCGGTAGCCGAACCGGTCGCCCTTGGCGAGCGCGTGCACGTCCATCACGGTGCCGCGGCTGTCGATCGCCCCGTGGTCGCCGAGCCACAGCTGGGTGCCGATCCTGGGCCGGAAGTGCACGTCCGGGTAGCGGCGCCCCAGCTCGACGACCTCCTCCATGCGGAGGTGGCTGACGAACATCCGCCGCAGCGGCAGCCCGGCCGCCCGCAGCCGGTCCACCCACTGCGCGGTCTCGGCCAGCGGGTCCACGCCCTCGGGCCGGTCCATCGGCAGATGCACGGCGAAGCCCTCGACCCGGACGTCGTCGACGGCCGAACGCAGCTTGGCCAGGTCCTCGGGGAGCACCCCGTGCCGCCGCATGCTGGTCATGCACTCGATGATCACGCGCCCGCCGACCAGGCCGCGTACGCCCTCGATGGTGCCGACGGTGCGGATGACCCGCTGCGGCAGCGGCACCGTGTCCTCGCGGATCCGGTAGGGGGTGAGCACGATCAGGTCCTTGCCGAACCAGTCCTTCAGCTCGGCTGCCTCGTAGGCGGTGCCGACGGCGAGCACGTCGGCACCCATCCGCGCGGCCTCCTCGGCCAGGCGGATGTTGCGGAAGCCGTAGCCGTTGCCCTTGGCGACCGGGACCAGCCCGGGGAAGGCGTCCACGACGGAGCGCTGGTGGGCACGCCAGCGGGGGGTGTCCACGTACAGAGAGAGCGCCATGGGGTGGGGGATACCTTCCGGGGACAGAGGATCGAAAGACAGAGGATCGAACGAGATCGACGAACTGGTCTTCTAACGTCGCTGCATATACATGTCGAGCGCCTTGTGCAGCAGCTTGTTGAGCGGGAAGTCCCACTCGCCCAGGTACTCCGCGGCCTGCCCGCCGGTGCCGACCTTGAACCGGATCAGCCCGAACAGGTGGTCGCTCTCGTCCAGGGTGTCACTGATGCCGCGCAGGTCGTAGACGGTGGCGCCGAGCGCGTAGGCGTCGCGCATCATCCGCCACTGGATCGCGTTGTTGGGCTGGACCTCGCGCTTGTGCACGGTGGAGGCGCCGTAGGAGTACCAGACGTGCTCGCCGACCGTGATCATGGTCGTCCCGGCCAGTGCGTCGCCCTCGTGGTAGGCCAGGTACAGCCGCATCCGGTTCGGGTCCTCGGCGGTCAGGGCCTTCCACTGGCGCTGGAAGTAGGAGAGCGGGCGCGGGATGAACTGGTCGCGCTCGGCCGTCTCCAGATAGAGCTGGTGGAACACCGGCAGGTCGTCGTAGCCGCCCTGGACGATCTCCACCCCGGCCTTCTCGGCCTTCTTGATGTTGCGGCGCCACAGCTGGTTGAAGCCCTTGAGGACGTCGTCCAGCGAGCGGTTGGCCAGCGGCACCTGGTAGACGTAGCGGGGCTGGACGTCGCCGAAGCCGGCGCCGCCGTCCTCGCCCTGCTGCCAGCCCATCCGGCGCAGCCGGTCGGCGGTGTCGATGGCCCGCGGCTCGTACCAGTCGGCCTCGACGTCGCGCAGCCGCTTGGCCTCCTTGCCGGCGATGGCGCTCTTGATCGTCTCGGCCTGCCAGCGGCGGATTATCACCGGCGGGCCCATCTTCACGGTGAAGGCGCCCTGCGACTTGAGGTGGTCCAGCATCGGCTGCAGCCAGCGGTCCAGGTTCGGGTCGAACCAGTCGATGACCGGGCCCTCGGGCAGATAGGCGAGGTAGCGCTTGAGCTTGGGGATCTGACGGTAGAGCACCAGGCCGGCGCCGACGACGGCGCCGCGGTCGTCGAACCAGCCGATGCTCTCGGAGCGCCACTCGCCCTTGACGTCGCCCCAGGAGGGGACCTGCATATGGCTCGCGGAGGGCAGACTCCTGATGAAGGCCAGGTGCTCCTCCCGGCTGATGGTCCTCAGGCGCAGGCTCATATGGGGGTGCTCCTCGGGCTTCAGTTCGCGTCAATCGCGAAGCCTACTGCCCAGGTGGGGCACCCCCATAGGGGCGCTGCTGAGAGTCGGGTCAGTAGAGCCCGCCGTGGGCCAGACCGATGCCGAAGCCGGCCGCGGCCGCGACCCCGGCGCAGACCAGGACGAAGCGTTCCATGGTGGTGACGGAGATGTACTGGCCCACGGCCGCGGTGCCGATGCCGACCAGGCCGGTCCAGGAGGCGACCAGGTGCAGACCGCGGAACATGCAGGTGGCGATGGCGATGGCGGCGAGGATCAGGGTGACCCCGGCCAGGGTGTCCGCCAGTGGATGCGCCTTGCCGTCGCCGGTGTGGAGCCGTGAGCCGGGCCCGTAGGGGGACATCGGCGCGAGCGAGGGCAGCGAAGAGGACGGCTGGTTCTGCTGCGGCTGTGAGGGACCGATCGAATGTGCCATGGGACCCGCCTCCTTGGGGAGGTTGCCTGGACCGTCGGCCGGGGGCGGCCGTACGGCCACGGGTGAGGATGGCGCACTGTAGCGCGCCCCCTACCCGATGTATACAGATTGCGGCGATTCGGGGGTGGATTTCAAGACCCCATTCGGGTGCCTGTAGGCTGGACCGTCTGCACCGGTGTGGCGCGGCTTGTTGCCGCGACCCGTGCGCTGTCGTTGCGGTTCTCCGCCTCGTTGTCAGTGCCGACCACTACTGTTGCGACGCGTTCAAAAACCCTCCTGCCACGGAAAGACCGTGGCCGCTGAGTCCAGAGGAGGTGGGTTCCACATGCGTCATTACGAGGTCATGGTGATCCTCGACCCCGATGTCGAGGAGCGCGCTGTCTCCCCCCTGATCGAGAACTTCCTCAATGTCGTCCGCACCGGCGGCGGCAATGTGGAGAAGGTCGACACCTGGGGTCGTCGTCGTCTGTCGTACGAGATCAACAAGAAGTCCGAGGGCATCTACTCGGTGATCGACCTCAAGGCTGAGCCTGCGGTCGTCAAGGAGCTCGACCGGCAGCTCAACCTGAGCGAGCAGGTCCTCCGCACCAAGGTGCTCCGCCCGGACACCCACTGAGGTTTTTCCCAAGTGCCCCGTTCGTCCGAGCATCAGCTCGGCGGAGCAATGAGGCACTGCACCGCACGGCCGTCCGTACGGCCGGCGCGGTGAGCACTGCTTGAACGGAACCGCTCCCACCGAGAGGTCGTAAACCACCATGGCAGGCGAGACCGTCATCACCCTCGTCGGCAACCTCGTCGACGACCCCGAGCTGCGTTTCACGCCGTCGGGTGCGGCCGTCGCGAAGTTCCGCCTCGCGTCAACCCCCCGCACCTTCGACCGTCAGACGAACGAGTGGAAGGACGGCGAGAGCCTCTTCCTCACGTGCAACGTCTGGCGTCAGCCGGCGGAGAACTGCGCGGAGTCGCTTCAGCGCGGTATGCGCGTCATCGTCCAGGGGCGTCTGCGTCAGCGTACGTACGACACCAAAGAGGGCGAGAAGCGCACCGTCTACGAGGTCGAGGTCGACGAGGTCGGCCCGTCGCTGCGCTCCGCCACCGCGAAGGTCACCAAGGCCCAGCGGACCGGCGGTCAGGGCGGCGGTGGCTTCGGCGGCGGCAACGGCGGCGGCGGTGGCTTCGGCGGCCAGCAGGGCGGCAACGGCGGTGGCTGGGGTTCGCAGAACTCCGGCGGCGGTCAGTCCGCTCCGTCCGACGACCCCTGGGCGTCCAGCGCCCCGGCGGGCGGCGGACAGCAGTCCGGCGGCAGCGGCGGCGGCTGGGGTGCCCCGGCCGGCGGCGGCTTCTCGGACGAGCCTCCGTTCTAGTCCTCATCGGACGACAGCAGTGTGCTGGGCTGCCCTTCCCCGGATGGCAGCCCGCTCAGACTTGATCCCGTGCGACCCGGGCGTCGTTCTCGCAACCGCGAGGGCAACGACCGGATCGTGAACACCAGTTGGAGTACATGATGGCGAAGCCGCCTGTACGCAAGCCGAAGAAGAAGGTTTGCGTTTTCTGCAAGGACAAGATCACCTACGTCGACTACAAGGACACGAACCTGCTTCGCAAGTTCATCTCCGACCGTGGGAAGATCCGCGCCCGCCGGGTCACCGGCAACTGCACCCAGCACCAGCGCGACGTGGCCACGGCTGTGAAGAACAGCCGCGAGGTCGCTCTGCTGCCCTACACCTCGACCGCTCGCTGAATAGGAGGGTGACCGAACAATGAAGATCATCCTCACGAACGAGGTCTCCGGCCTCGGTACCGCCGGCGACATCGTCGAGGTCAAGGACGGATACGCCCGCAACTACCTGGTCCCGCGTGGCTTCGCCATCCGCTGGACCAAGGGCGGCCAGAAGGATGTGGACGCGATCCGTCGCGCCCGCAAGATCCACGAGATCCAGACCCTGGAGCAGGCCAACGAGGTCAAGGCCAAGCTCGAGGCCGTCGCCGTGAAGCTCGCCGTGCGTGCGGGCGACGCGGGCCGGCTCTTCGGCTCGGTGACCCCGAGCGACGTCGTCGAGGCCATCAAGGCCGTCGACGGCCCGCTGGTCGACAAGCGCCGCGTCGAGATCGGTTCGCCGATCAAGACCACCGGTGCCCACCAGGTCACCGTCAAGCTGCACTCCGACGTGGTCGCCAAGATCAACGTCAACGTGGTCGCTGCCTGACGCACGCCGTACCGGGCTCTGCGGTTTCGCCGAGCCCTTGGAAAGGCCGGTCCCCTCTGCGGGGGACCGGCCTTTCCGGCGTTCCCGCGCGTACTCAGAGGCGGACGGCAGTCTTTTGAGTACCGGTTTTGAGTACCGGTCTGAGTAGCTCCACGGATTCCAAGCCCTGCGACGGCCCGCACGATGAAGTGGTACTGACCAGTAACTTATCAGGGAGAGGTCATGGCCATCGAGGTCACCAAGGTGACCGACCGGGCGGCACTGCGGGAGTTCTGCGAACTGCCGCTGCGCCTCCATACGCAGTCCCGCTACGTGCCCGTGCCGGAACGCCGGATCAGGGCCTGGTACGAGGGGACGGGACCGCAGCGTCGCTACGGACCCGTCGACCTCTATCTGGCCCGCGACCGCGGCGGCCGGGTGGTGGGGCGCACCTGCCTGCACCGCAACAGCGCGCTGGACGCCCGGGTCGGACGGCAGGTCCAGCTGTTCGGCCTCACCGAGTTCGCCGACGCGCGCAGCGATCCGGCGCTGGTGGTCGGCGGCGGCGACCCGGCCAAGGAACTGCTGGACCTGGCCGAGCAGGCGGCCACCGTGAGCGGCTGCGACCTGCTGCTCGGCCCGGTCGAGCTGCTGCCGGACCAGTCCCCCGGGGTGCTGGTCTCCGGCTTCGCCGAGCGCGGCTTCAGCGGCGGCGGCTGGAGCCCGGCCTACTACCCGGCCGCCTACGAGCGGCTGGGGTTCAGGCGGCGCTGGCCCGGCCGGACCTGGATCGTCGAGGGCCTGGACGACCCCGGGCGGCTGCGCCCCGAGAAGGCCTTCGTGGTGGACGAGCAGCGGATGCGGGACGAGGAGCTCCGGGTGCACCGGGGGAGCCGGCGCTCGCTGCGGCGGATTCTCCCCGTGCTGCGGCACATCCTCAACGCCTCCGCGGAGCAGGTGGAGCAGCGGACCGAGATCTCCGCCGCGGACTTCGCCGAGCGGGCGGCTGGGCTGAGCCGGGTGCTGGACGAGCGGCTGCCGCTCTACCTGACCAGGGCGGGTGAGCCGGTGGCCTTCCTGCTGGCTGTCCCGGACGTCTCCCCGTTCCTGGTGGCCACCCGGGGGCGGCCCTCGGAGTGGCAGCGGCTGGCGCTGCGCGCGGCGGCGTGGCGCGGGAACCACCCGGACGAGGCGGCGCTGGTCGCCTCGGGCACCCTGCCGCAGTGGCAGGGGCGGGGCTACCTCACCCTGCTGGCGCGCGAGCTCTACCGGGCGCTGGGGGAGGCGGGCTACCGGACCCTGCGCGGCTACCGGGTGCCGGAGGGGGACCGGGCCGCGGAGGCGCCGTACCGGGGGATGGGCGGGAGGCCGCTGCACCGGACGACCTTCTACGAGCGCAGGCTGCGCTAGGAGGGCTCCTGTGTTGGGGTGTGCGCGGGCTGGGCTGGAAGGTGCAGCGGGTTGCGTTCGGGGCACGGGCACGGGCGCAGGCGCAGGCAGAGGCGCAGTCGCAGGGCCTCAGGCCCGTACCGCACCGGTGACCAGCCAGGCCCCGGTGCGGGCCCGCAGGGTCAGGAAGAGCAGCCGGACGGTCATGCACAGGGCGATGGCGCCCCAGAGCGCGACCAGGCTGCCGCTGCCGACGGTCAGCGCGACCGGCGCGTACGCCGCCAGCGTGCCCAGCATGGCCCAGGCCAGGTAGGGGCCGTCGCCGGCGCCCATCAGCACGCCGTCCAGGACGAAGACGACGCCGCACACGGGCTGGGAGGCCGCGGCGATCAGCAGAACGGTGCCGAGCTGCTGCCTGACCGCGGGGTCGTCGGTGAACAGCGGCAGATAGAGGGGGCGCGCGAGCAGCAGCAGCGCGCCCAGCAGGACCCCGGTGCCAATACCCCACTCCACCATCCGCCGGGTCGCGGCGCGGGCTCCCCCGGTGTCGTCGGCGCCCAGGTAGCGGCCGATGATGGCCTGCCCGGCGATGGCGATCGCGTCCAGGGCGAAGGCCAGGAAGTTCCACAGTGACATGGCGATCTGCTGGGAGGCCATCGCCGTGTTGCCGAGCCTGGCGGCGACGGCGGTGGCGATGAGCAGGATGGCGCGCAGGCTGAGCGTGCGTACCAGCAGCGGCGCTCCGGCGGTGGCGCAGGCGCGGATGCCGGGCAGGTCGGGGCGCAGGTCGGCGCGGGTCCTGAGCAGTCCGAGCCGGCGCGCTCCCCTGGCGACGACGGCGAGATAGGTCGCGGCCATGCCCCACTGGGCGATCACCGTGCCGAGGGCGGAGCCGGCGATCCCGAGCCCGGCGCCGTAGACCAGGCCGAGGTTGAGCAGCAGATTGACGGTGAAGCCCGCCACGGCCACCGCCAGCGGGGTGCGGGTGTCCTGGAGACCGCGCAGCACGCCGGTGGCAGCCATGACGATCAGCATGGCGGGGATTCCGGCGGCGCTGATGCGCAGGTAGTCGACGGCGTAGGGGGTGGCGGTGGGGGAGGCGCCGAAGACCCGGATCAGCTCGGGGGCCAGTCCCACGGCCAGGGCGACGACGGGCACGGACAGGAAGACCGCCAGCCAGATGCCGTCGATGCCCTGCCGGACGGCGGCGCTGCGGTCGCCGGAGCCGACCCGGCGGGCGACGGCCGCCGTGGTGGCGTAGGCGAGGAAGACGAAGACCCCCACCAGGGTCGAGAGCAGCGAGGCGGCCACGCCCAGGCCGGCCAGCTGGGCGGTGCCGAGGTGGCCGACGATGGCGGAGTCCGCCATCAGGAACAGCGGTTCGGCGATGAGGGCGCCGAAGGCGGGTACCGCCAGGGTGAGGATCTCCCGGTTGTGCCCGGTCCGGCGGACGGGCGGCGGGGAGAGGGCGGGGGACATCGGTCGCATGGTCCTACCGTACTCATCCACAGGTAATATTCGCATGCCAGTTTCAGGTATTACGCCTGAGTGCTCCGAGTAGCGGTTCGCGCACCCCTGGTCGTGATCTTCATGCTCTGCGTGAAATTTTTCTCCTGCACAAGGGGTGATGGGTGTTATTCCAGGTCAGCGTGTTGACGGTGGAAAGATCTTCGGGTTATCCACAGGTTGTCCCCCGGACCGTGCACAGCTTGGGGTCGGTTCTCCACAGTCCGGGGCCCTTCATCCACATGGCCTGTGGATAACCATCTTGGCCGATGGGCTGATCCCCCCTTAGCGTGAGCGTTCCGCCGACGCGCCGCAGAGGGTGCAGGTGCCCCGGTGTCAGTGGGGTGCCGTATAGAAGAGAGTGACGGCGGGACGGCCGGGCACGGGGCGGAAACATCAGGAGGCGCGGCATGCAGCAGGGACGCGAAGGGGCCTCCGGCGGGGGTGCCCGGTGAGCGACGTGCCGTACGACGACCATGACGAGGTACCGCCCCCGGACGAGGAGTGGCCGCCGCCGCCGAGCCAGAGCCCGGGCGACCGGATGCCTTTCAAGGTCTTCAAGGGGAAGGGCGGCTCCGGCGGCAACCAGGCGGACCGCTCGTCCTACGACAACGCCGGAAGCAAGGGCGACTCGCGCGGCGACTCCGCCGCCTACGAGCGGGTCCCCCCGCAGGACCTCGCGGCCGAGCAGTCGGTGCTGGGTGGCATGCTGCTGTCCAAGGACGCGATCGCCGACGTCGTCGAGGTGCTGAAGCCGGTCGACTACTACCGCCCCGCGCACGAGCTGATCCACAGCGCCATTCTCGACCTCTACGCACGCGGCGAACCGGCCGACCCGATCACCGTCGCCAGCGAACTGGTCAAGCGCGGCGAGATCACCCGCGTCGGCGGCCCCTCCTACCTGCACACCCTGGTCAACTCGGTCCCCACCGCCGCCAACGCCGAGTACTACGCCGAGATCGTCCACGAGCGCGCGGTGCTGCGCCGCCTGGTCGAGGCCGGCACCCGCATCGCGCAGATGGGCTACGCCGCCGAGGGCGACGTCGACGAGATCGTCAACGCCGCCCAGGCCGAGATCTACGCCGTCACCGAGCAGCGCACCAACGAGGACTACGCCCCCCTGGGCGAGATCATGGAGGGTGCCCTCGACGAGATCGAGTCCATCGGCTCCCGCAGCGGCCAGATGTCCGGCGTCCCCACCGGCTTCGCCGACCTGGACTCCCTCACCAACGGCCTGCACCCGGGCCAGATGATCGTCGTGGCGGCGAGGCCCGCGATGGGTAAATGCGTCGTGTCCACGACAGTCATTGTCGAGGCCGACAGCGGCGAGCGCATTACGGTCGAGGATTTTGTACGGCGAGGTCGGGCCGGTGAGCGGCTGACCGTGCACACCCTTCGGGATGACTGGAAGTTGGCCCCGATCAGGCCGTCCGACTTCATCCCGAACGGTCGCCGGGCGACCTTCAAACTTACGACCCAGCTCGGCCGGAGCATCGTGGCCACAGCGAACCATCCCTTCCGCACGCTGCGCGGTTGGGTTTCCCTGGAGGAATTGCGTCCAGGTGATCGCATCGCGGTGGCTCGCTCCTTGCCGTGTCTGCCTTCGGTCGAGTTGCCCAGCTCCCTGGTGGCGCTTACGGGCTACCTTCTGGGAGACGGCTCCCTGACGAGCGCTACGCCGCAGTTGACCGCCTGTTCCGAAGCGATCCGCACGGACGCCGCGCGATGGGCAAAGGACTCCCTGCTTCGGGTGCATCATGCAGTACCTCGGGGATGCAGTGACGCAGACTGCTCCCTCCTCGGTGTCCGCGAGCACGAGCACCCCTCCCGGCTGGGCTTCTCTGCTGCGACGCTGGGACAGAACCCGCTGACGGCCCGGTTGGCGGAATGGGGCCTGATGGGGGCGAGCAGCCACACCAAGTTCGTTCCCGAGGCTTTCTTCCGGCTCCCTGAGCACCAGATCGCCCTCTTCCTGTCCCGTCTCTACGCCACTGATGGCTGGGCCTCGGTTTCCAAGCCTGCGAACCAACCGCAGATCGGCTACTGCTCCGTCAGCAAGCGGCTGGCCGACGATGTCGCTCATCTGCTGCTCCGCCTCGGCATCGTGGCCAAGGTGGTCCGCCGTACCGTCGCCTATCAGGGCGAACGGCGGGTCGCGTTCCAGGTGCTCATCCATGACATCGACCAGATCCGCACGTTCGCGGCGCGGGTCGGCATCTTCTCGAAGGAGCGCCAGGTCGAGGAGGTCCTCGCGGCCTGCGGCGACCGGGTTGGTCAGCCCAACCTCGATCTGATCCCCTCTGAGGTGTGGGACCTGATCAAGGCGGAGAAGGGTGACCGCAGTTGGGCCGAGATCAGCGCCCGCACAGGGCGCTCCCGCACGCACAACTGGCATGTCGGACAGCAGGTCAGTCGCCACCGGCTGCTGGAACTTGCGAAGGCCCTGAACTCTCAGATGCTGGCGGACATTGCCACCTCTGATGTCCAGTGGGACCGGGTCGAATCCGTGGTTCCGGACGGAGAAGCCGAGGTCTACGACCTCACGGTGGACGGTACGCACAACTTCGTCGCCAACGACATCGTCGTCCACAACTCCACGTTGGCTCTGGACTTTGCCCGTTCCTGTTCGGTGAAGCACAAGATTCCGAGCGTTTTCTTCTCCCTGGAAATGGGGCGCAACGAGATCGCCATGCGTCTGCTCTCGGCGGAGGCCAGGGTCGCGCTGCACCATATGCGCTCCGGGAACATGACCGACGAGGACTGGACCCGATTGGCGCGGCGGATGCCGGAGTTGAACGATTCTCCGCTCTTCATCGACGACTCCCCCAACCTGTCGATGATGGAGATCCGGGCCAAGTGCCGGCGGCTGAAGCAGCGCAACGACCTGCGGCTGGTGGTGATCGACTACCTCCAGCTGATGCAGAACGGCGGCTCGCGGCGGCCCGAGAGCCGGCAGCAGGAGGTCTCCGAGATGTCGCGAAACCTCAAGCTGCTCGCCAAGGAGCTCGAGCTGCCAGTCATCGCGCTGTCGCAGCTGAACCGTGGTCCCGAACAGCGAACGGACAAAAGGCCGATGGTTTCAGACCTTCGCGAAAGTGGATCTATCGAACAAGATGCCGACATGGTCATTTTGTTGCATCGCGAGGACGCATATGAAAAGGAATCACCCCGCGCCGGCGAGGCTGACCTGATCGTGGCCAAGCACCGCAACGGGCCCACCGCGACGATCACCGTGGCCTTCCAGGGTCACTACTCCCGCTTCGTGGACATGGCCCAGAGCTGAGCAAGTGGATCCGGGCCAGGCAGGCTGCTTCTCGGAGCACTGGCTAGTTCTTGGCAGCCAGCAGTTGCAGCTCCTGGAATTGCCGCTTGTCGGTGGGCTTCGGCTCGCACAGAACCCGGGCGACCTGGCTCACGCCGACGTCGCGCAGCAGCCCCGTCAGGTGGTCCGGCGACCAACGGTAGGCCGTTACCACCGAGTGGTCGAAGGACTGCGTCGGGATCGCAGGGTCGTCGGTGGCGAAACAGCTGATCAGCAACTGGCCGCCGGGGGCCAGGACCCGGGCAATCTCTGCGACCACGGACGGCAGGTCCTGCGGCGGGGTGTGGATGATCGAGTACCGCGAGAGCACCCCGCTCAGCGCACCGTCCGCGATGTCGAGCGATGCCATCGAGCCCACCTCGAATCGCAGATCCGGGTTGGCCTCCCGGGCCAGCCCGATCATTGCGGGCGACGCGTCGACGCCGAAGGCACGCAGCCCCAACCCCCGCAGATGGGCGGTGACATGCCCCGGCCCGCACCCCAGATCTGCGACCTCGCCGTCACCACCCGCACGCACGGACTCGGCGAACGCGGCGAGCAGTGCCCGCTCCAACGGTCGGTCGAGCAGGGTGTCGGCGAACTGCTGCGCGTAGAGCGCAGCGACGGCGTCGTAGGCGTCGCGGGTGGCGTGGAGGGAGTCGGGTTCGATCATTCGGGGACTGTAGCGGACGCCACTGACACGTTGACGGTGCGCGGATCGACGTGAGCCGCAGCGTATCGGGAAGGTCTGATTGCGTGCCAACATCGTCGGCTGGGGCGGCCGTTGTGGGTGGGTCGGTCACCAGGGCAGCGGGCCGTCGGCGTCGGTGTAGGTGCCGGTGGGGCCGTCCGGGGTGAGCTGGGCCATGCGGACGATGATCTCGGCGCCCTGTTCGACGGTCTGGATGCCGGTGTTGCCGTTGAGGTCCGTCTTGGTGAAGCCGGGCTCGACGGCGTTGATGCGCATGTTCGGGAACGCCTTGGCGTACTGCACGGTGACCATGTTGACGGCGGTCTTGGAGGCCGGGTAGGCGACGCCGGGGTAGGCGTAGGTGGGGGTGTCGGCGGTGGTGACGCGAGTGAGCGAGGCCAGGCCGCTGCTGAGGTTGACGATGACCGGGGCGGCGGAGCGCTGCAGCAGCGGGAGGAACGCGTGGGTGACGCGTACCGTCCCGAAGACGTTGGTTTCGAATGTGCTCCGCATCAGGTCGGCGGTGAGGTCCGCGGCACCGATGATGCCGTTGTCCTCGGCCCGCTCCTCCACGCCGGCGTTGTTGACCAGCACGTCCAGGCCGCCGTCGGCCTCGATGGTCTTCGCCGCCGCGGCGACCGAGGCGTCGTCGGTGATGTCGATGACGACCAGCCGCGCGCCCAACTGCTCGGCGGCGCGACGGCCGCGCTCCGGGTCCCGGCTGCCGATGTACACGGTGTGGCCTGCGGCGATGAGTTGACGGGCGGCCTCGAAGCCGAGCCCCTTGTTCGCTCCGGTGATCAGTGTCGTTGTCATGCCTCCACGATGCTGCGCGGCGATGCCGTCAGCCAGGCGTCCGGTCTTCCTGGGACTGCCAGTACCAGGCACCCGCGGGCGGGGCGGTGCACAGTGGTGGCATGGCGACCACGGAGTTCGGGCGAACGGTGCGGCGCTGGCGTGACCGGGTCCCGCCGGAGGCGGCCGGGCTGCCGGTCGGCGGCCATCGGCGCGCGGCCGGACTGCGCCGGGAGGAGCTGGCGTTGCTGGCCGGGATCTCGGTCGACTATGTCACCCGCCTCGAACAGGGCCGGGCGGCCAACCCGTCGGAGCAGGTCGTGGAAGCGCTGGGGCGGGCGCTGCGACTGAACGGGGACGAGCGTGAGCATCTGTTCCGGGTCGCCGGGCTGGTTGCGCCGGGACGGGGCACGGTGCCCGCCTACATCACGCCCAGCGTGCAGCGGATGCTGGACCGGCTGACCGGGACGCCGGTCGCGGTCTCCGACGCGGCGTGGACGCTGCTGCTGGCCAATCCGCTCTACACCGCGTTGATGGGTGAACGGCACGGCAAGGAGCGCAACGGGGCGTGGCGGAACTTCCTCGGCTCGGGCAGCCGGGTCCGCCACACGCCGGAGTCCCGGCGGGCGTTGGAGACCGCGGTCGTCTCCGACCTGCGTGCGACGGCCGGCCGCTACCCGGCGGACCTGCGTCTGCGGCGCCTGATCGCTGACCTGCGCGGCAACAGCGAGCGGTTCGCCGAGCTGTGGGACTCCGGCGCGGTGGGACACCAGGAGGCGTCGCGCAAGACCATCGACCACCCGCAGGTGGGATCGCTGACGCTGGACTGCGACGTGCTCAGCGTCGCGGGCAGCGATCTGCGGATCATGGTCTACACGGCCGAACCCGGCACCGAGGACGCCGAGCGGCTGGCGCTGCTGGCGGTGATCGGCACGCAGGCACTCGTGAAAGCTGCTGCTGAAGGCCCCACGTGAAACCGCCGGAGTGGGTCAGCCGTCGAGCTCGGCGGCGCGGCGGGTGCGGCGGGCGAAGACGGCCTCGCGGCGTTCGGCGGTCTGGCGGAGCGCGTCCTTGCGGTCGCGCTTGGACAGCCGGTCCAGGTAGAGCCGCCCTTCGAGGTGGTCGGTCTCGTGCTGCAGGCACCGGGCGAAGTAGCCCTTGCCCTCGATGACCAGCGGGTTCCCGTCCTTGTCGAAGCCGCGGGCGGTGGTGCGCGCGGTGCGCGGGACGACCATGTCGGCGCCGGGCACCGAGAGGCAGCCCTCGGCGTCGTCGATCAGCCGGCGGGTGGCCGGGTCGGGCTGGTCCAGGACCGGGTTGGCGATGTGGCCGACATGGCGGACGCCGTCCTCGTCCAGGCAGTCGAAGACGAACAGCCGCAGGTCGACGTCGACCTGGTTGGCGGCCAGTCCCGCGCCCTCGGCGACATGCATGGTCCGGAACATGTCGTCGACCAGCCGGGACAGTTCCGGGCTGCCGAACTCGGCGCCGGTCACCTGGCGGCAGCGCCGCTGCAGGATCTCCTCGCCGACCTCGGTGATCCGCAGCACCGACCCGCGCCGCGCCTCCGGCGGCAGCGCCGGGTAGGAGTCGACCGGCTCGCCCTGGACGCGGACGCGGCGGTCCACCGTGCTGCGGGAGGTGTGCCGGCTGTGGATCAGGGGCGTCTCGGACATCGATTCCTCGCTCGGGGCGTGGGGACGCTTGTGGAGTGCTTTGCAAAGTAGCAGACTTTGCAAAGTGACCGAGGAAGATCTGCGGAACGACGCCGGGGTGCTGCCGCACCATCCGGTGCGCGAGGGGCTGCTTGAACTGCTCGCCGGGGGCGGCACGCTCACCTCCACCGAGGCGGCGGCGCGGCTCGGGTACAGCTCGGGCCTGTGCTCGTTCCATCTGCGGCAGTTGGCACGCTACGGGCTGATCGAGGAGGCCCCGCACAGCGGCGGCCGGGCGCGGCCGTGGCGGCTGCGCGTGGAGGAGCCGGAACCAAAGGCGCTGCCGACTGAGGGCTTCGGTGAGCTGGCGCGCGGGCTGGAGGACGAGAGCTACCAGCGTTGGCTGGACCAGCGGGACCATGCGCCGGAGCAGTGGCAGGGCAGGGACGAGGCGTTCAGCGCCGTCGTCTACCTCACCCCGGAGGAGCTGAACGGGGTGGCCGAGGCGGTGCGGCAGGTGCTGGCCGGTTACCGGCAGCGCGAGCAGCGGCCGGAGAGCCGTCCGGACGGGGCCCTGCCGGTGGCCCTGATCGCCCGGCTGTTCCCGTTGCTGCCCGGTGGGCCGGACAGCAACAGGCCGGACAGCAACGGGTCGGGCGGTGGCGGTACCGGCTGATCAGCCCGTGGGGGAGGCACTGCTGACCGCTGGTCAGGGCAGCAGGACGATCTTTCCGCGGCCGCCGCCCTGCTCGCCGAGCCGGTGGGCGGCGGGGGCGTCCGCCAGCGGGAAGGTGGCGCGGACCGGGGCCGACAGCGTGCCCGCCGCGTGCAGGGCGAGCGCCCGGGCCAGGCCCTCGGTGGCGGTGTCGGCGCTCCCACCGCTGGTGAAGGCGACCCCGAGCGGGCCCGCCTCCTGGGGATCGGCGATGGTGATGACCCGTTCGGGGCCGCCCACCAGCGCCACGGAGTCCGCCAGGACCCCGGCGCCGCTGGTGTGCAGCACCGCGGTCACCGGCTCGCCGGCCGCTGCCTCGCGGACCCGGTCGATCACCCCGTCCCCGTAGCGCACCGGGGTGGCGCCCAGCGAACGCAGCGCCTCCTGGTCCCGCTCCCCCGCCGTGCCGATCACCCGGACGCCGTCCGCGACCGCGAACTGGACGGCCAGGGTGCCGACCGATCCGGCGGCGCCGTGGATCAGCAGGGTCTCCCCCGGCTTCAGGTTCAGCAGCCCCAGGCCCCGTACCGACGTCTCGGCGGCGACCGGAAGTGCCGCCGCGGTCGCCACCGGGAGGTCGGCGGGCCGGGCGGCCAGGGTGGCGGCCTCCGCGAGGGCGTACTCGGCGTAGGCGGCGACAGCCGAACCGAACACCTCGTCGCCGATCTGCCAGGAGTCGACGCCCGGACCGGTGGCGACCACCGTTCCGGCCGCCTCCAGGCCCAGGACGTGCGGGAAGTTCACCGGGAAGACCCCCTGCATGAATCCGCGCCGGATCTTCCAGTCGAGCGGGTTGACGGCCGCGGCGGTGACGCGGAGCAGGACCTGCCCGGGGCCGGGCCGCGGGACGGCCTCCTCGGTGAGCCGCAGTTCGTCGGGTTCGCCGTACGCGCTGAAGGAGACGGCCTTGGCGCTGGTGGGGAGGGTCAGGTCGGACATCGTGATCGCCTTCGTCCTGGGGTAGTGGGGCAGTGGGGTCGTGAAGCGGTGACGCCGTGTGCGGGGCGGGGGTTCCGCTCCCAGGACGAGAGTTCCACGGGACGGCCGGAGCGACGAGCGGAGCGCTTTCCCTAGGACCGGAAATCCTGGGATCCGGTCAGACGGCGGTGCCGACGCCGTTCGGGCGGGACTGACAGCCGGCCGACTGCTCCTCGGCACGGCCCCGGCGGAGCAGGGAGAGAGCCAGCGGGCCGAAGGCGGCGCTGTAGAGCAGGGCGCCGACCGGCATCAGGTCCAGGCTCGCCGCCATGACCAGGGTGCCGAGCAGGACGCAGAGGGGTGCGTGCAGGCCGATGCGGCGGGGGCGGCCGAGGGCGAGTGCGCCGGTGAGCAGGAGCAGTCCGAGGTAGAAGAACGCCGGGACGACCGAGTAGAGCAGCGGGGTGACCCCCGGGTGGCTCTGGAAGTGGTCGTAGCGGGTGTTCATGGCGGCCCGGTCGGCGGAGACGGCCCCCACGTAGAGGTCGACGGCGGCCTGGCCGAGGACCGCGCCGATGCCCAGCAGGCCGAGGACGGTGCCTGCCGTGGCGGTCGCCCGGCGGGCGGGTCCGGAACCGGCGGCAGTCCGACGGAGCGTGAGCATGGCGGGGACGAAACAGAGGAGGCCCAGGACCAGCAGGATGTGGCCTGCCGTCCACCCCGGCCCCGGGCCGTGGTGTCCGTCGAGCAGCCGGACCACCCCGTAGCCGAGCAGCAGCAGCGGTCCGGCCAGGAGGGCGGTGCCTGTGGTGGTCAACTCGCCTGCGGAGATGGAGTTCTGGGTGCTGCTCTGCGTCGTCGGGGTCATGGGGGAAGCATCTCGGGGGCCGCAGCCCGGGCACATCGGTCATGTCCCTGAGCCGCCCCTGAGCCGACCCCGACGCGATACTGGGGTCGTGTACCAGGAAAGGGCGGCGGTCGCGGTGCCCGGCGCGGTGCTGTGGACGCGCTGGACCGGGCCGGACGACGAGCGGTTCAGGGTGCTCCCTGACGGCTGCATGGACCTGCTCTGGATGGGCGGGGTGCTGGCAGTCGCGGGGCCGGACACCGTGGCGCATGTGGGGGAAAGCAGGGCCGGGGACACCATCACGGGTCTGCGGTTCGCCCCGGGGACGGCGGCATCGGTGCTCGGCGTGCCGGCCTGGGAGCTGCGGGACCGCAGGGTCGCCCTGGACGGACTCTGGCCGGACCGGGTGGTCCGGGAACTGACGGAGCGGCTGGGGGCCGCGGCGGATCCAGCTGCGGAACTGGAGGCCGTCGCGGCGCCGCGGCTGCGCGGGGTCGAGCCGGACCGGGTCCGTGCCGGGGTGCTGGACGGCCTGCGGCGCGGGGTGCGGGTGGCCGTGCTGGCGGACGAGTTGGGGTTGAGTGAGCGTCAGTTGCGGCGGCGATGCCTGGAGTTGTTCGGCTACGGGCCCAAGGTGCTGGACCGGGTGCTGCGGCTGGACCGGGCGCTGGCCGCGGCGCGGAGCGGTGCGCCGTTCGCGCTGGTCGCGGCGGACGCGGGCTACGCCGACCAGCCGCATCTGGCCCGGGAGGTGCGGGCGCTGGCCGGCGTGCCGCTGGGGGAACTGCTCGGGGTGGCTTCCTTGGGTCAGGACGGCAGTGGGGCGAAGAGGTCGGTGGGGTTGCCGTCCGGATCCAGGACGACGGCGTAGCGCTGCCCCCAGAAGGCGTCCCAGGGTTCCCGGTGCGAGCGGTAGCCGGCCGCGGTGAGCTCCGCGTACACCTTGTCGACCTCGGCGGGGTCGTCGCAGCGGAAGGCGAGCGCACTGCGATGACCGCCCTGCGGCGGCGTCCAGCCGGGGTCGAGGCTGCGCACGGTCTCGACGGTGTCCCAGGCGACGCGGAACCCGCCGGGCAGCGCGGCCTCGACATGGGGCTCGCCCTCGGCCCCGTCGGGAAGGTCGAGGCCCAGGCGGCGGTAGAAGGCGAGCGCGGCCGCCATGTCGGCGGTGACGATACTGATGAGATCAAGTCGGGGAGTCATACGGCCACGCTAGGCGGCAGGAGCCCCAGCGGTCTTGAACGAATCGGACGCGCCCCAGCCGTGGTCCACGGTGCGGGCGGCGTGGCGGGGCCGGTAGGGGGCGCGGAGCAGTTGGCGGCCGAGTACTGGCATATCGGAGCCCCATCCGGGCCCGGTTGGGGAGGCTGACTCCGCGCAGGGGCAGCGGCTCGAACAGCTTGCTCAGCGGTCGTCCGCGGCGCCGGCTCACCCGTTCGCGCGGGGGAGGCGGCGGGGGCCACCCGATGCGCGCAGGCTGGGGGGACGATCACCCGCAGCGGAGGAGTAGCGCGATGACGCACAGCGAGGCCGGGGACGTCGGCGCTGGAGCCGTGGAGTTGGTGGTGGAGGTCTTCACCGGCCCCGAGGCGTCGTTCTTCAGCACGTCCGCGCTGGTCCACGGCCCGACCGAGGCGCTGCTCGTCGACACCCAGCTGACCCTGAGCGCGGGGCGGGAGCTCGCCGAGTGGGTCGCCGGGCGGACCCGTCGGCTGACGGCGGTGCTGATCACCCACCCGCATCCGGACCACTACTTCGGCACCGAGGAGATCCTCCGGCTCTTTCCCGGGACTCCGGTGTACGCGGTGCCCGAGGTGATCGAGGGAGTCCTCGCCACCGGTCTCGCCAAGGTGGCCGAGTGGCAGCCGGTGTTCGGCGACGACGTCACCTCCTTCCCGGTCGTGCCGGGTCCGCTGCCGGGCCACAGGCTACGGGTGGACGGCGCCGACGTGGACGTGCTGGAGCTGGGCCAGGGCGACTGCTCGGCGAGCAGCGTGGTCCACGTCCCGAGCGCGGACGCGCTGATCGCCGGCGACCTGGTCTACAACGGGACGCACCTCTGGACCGCGGAGACGACGCCCGGGCAGCGCGCCGACTGGATGGCCAACCTGGAGGTGCTGCGCGGCCTGGGCACGGCCAGGGTGGTGGCCGGGCACCGGGCCCCCGGGCAGGACGACGACACCGGGCGGGTACTGGACTTCACCGCCGACTATCTGCGCGCCTTCGACGCCCGCCTGGTGGAGCACCCCCATGACGCGGCGGCGCTGGTGGCCGCGATGAACGCGACCTACGCCGAGCTGACCCTGCCGGTGCTGCTGGAGATCAGTGCGGCCGCCAACACCGCGGGGGAAGCGACGGAGGAAGCGGGGGACGAGGAGTAGGTCGCGCTGGCCTTGACGTCGGCGTCAAGGTCTACCGTCGTGGTCAGTGGCACGGCGGAAGGCGGGGCAGGGAGATGCGGATCGGTGAGCTGGCGCAGCGTGCGGGGACGACGACGCGCACCCTGCGGTACTACGAGTCGCGCGGACTGCTGCCGGCCCGGCGGGCGGTGAACGGCTACCGCGCGTACGGCGAGGAGGACCTGCGGCTGCTGCGGCAGATCAGACTGCTGCAGGACTTCGGATTCGAGCTGGAGGAGACCCGGCCGTTCGTCGACTGCCTGCGCGCGGGACACCCCTCCGGGGATTCCTGTCCGGCCTCGCTGGAGGTCTACCGGCGCAAGCTCGCGGAGATCGACGAGTGCCTGGAGCGTCTGCAGACGGTGCGCGAGCAGGTCCGCGGGCAACTGCTGCGAGCGCAGGTGGGGGCGTCGGCGGAGCACCCGGGCGAACCGCTGTGCGAAGTGAAGCCGAGTGAATGGGTGGAGGGGAACTGAGATGGTCATGAGTACCGATGTGGTGAAAGTTACGGACGAGACGTTCGCGTCCGAAGTCCTGGGATCCGGATTTCCGGTTCTGGTGGACTTCACGGCGGACTGGTGCCCGCCCTGCCGGATGCTGGCGCCGGTGCTGGCGGATGTCGCCAGGGAACAGCAGGGAAGGCTGAAGGTGGTGACGATCGATGTCGACGCCAACCCCGTGACGCAGGCCGCCTACGGGGTGCTCTCGATGCCGACACTGATCGTCTTTCAGGGCGGTGAGCCGGTGAAGTCACTGGTGGGAGCACGTCCCAAGCGCCGGCTGCTGCAGGAGCTCGAGGAGTGGTGCGCCGACTGACGGTGGTTCGGGGGGCGTGTGGGAACTGCGGACGGTAGCGCGTTTGCGTCTCGCGCGCCCCATTCTTCTCACTATTTATGGGATGAGCTGTTTGCTCATGCCACGCTGCGGTTGGCAGGAGGTCTGCCCGCCGCCGCCGCACGAATCGTCGCTGTCGGACTGCGCTGATACGACGGGAGAAGAAACCGAAAGGTGTCGATCGGAAGCGCTCTCAATCGAAACGGCCTGCCGCGAATTCGGCAGCCGAAACAGTCGAAGTCGTCCTCAGGACAGTCACAACCCCCGCTCACGCCGCCCCCGCCTCCTCCCCCGCCGCCGTCGTCTCCGTCTCCTCTGCCGTCCGGGAACCAGGAGGAGCCGGTCGCCCAGGAGGCGATACCCGGGCCGGCGCCGACCCCGGCCGTGGTGGACAACCTGCCCGCGCGCCCTTCCTATGCGCCGATCATCAGGGACGCGCCCGGGCTCAACTGGGTGGGTCCCGGGGACGCCTGGTCCCGGGCCTGGGGTGTCACGGAGCGGCAGCCGTACAGCGCTCCGGTCCTGCCCGCTCCGATCCTGCCGGCGGTGGGGACGTTCGGCGCTGGGTCAGGCCTCCCGGCGATGCCGTCGGCGCCCCCGCTGCTGCTGCCCAACGCCGCCGTGGCGGTGGTACCGCTGGCCGGGCGAGGCCAGGCCGCGGCGTCGGCAGGGCCGACCGCCGACGACATCGCGCTGGTGCGGCGCAGCCTCGGCGTGCTGGAGTCCGTCGCGGACCGGGCCACCGCGCACTTCTACGCGGTGCTGTTCCTGCGCCACCCCGAGTTGCGCGCGCTCTTCCCGGCCGCCATGGACCTGCAGCGCGACCGCCTGTTCCGGGCCCTGCTGGTGGCGGGCCGGGCGGCCGACGAGCCGGCCGCACTGACCGAGTACCTGGACCGGCTGGCCAGGGGGCACCGCAAGTACGGGGTCCGCAACGAGCACTACGGTCCGGTCGGCGAGGCACTGCTGGCGGCGCTGGAACGTTACTGCGGGCGGTACTGGGATCCGGAGACCGAGATCGCCTGGCGCCGGATCTACCGGGTCATCTCCGAGGTGATGATGGCCTCGGCCGAGGCCGACGCCCAGGTCTCACCCGCTTCCTGGCAGGCCGAGGTGGTCGCCGTCGACCGCAGGGCCGGTGAGGTCGCGGTGGTCACCCTGCGCACCGACCAGCGCTACCCCTACCTGGCGGGGCAGTACACGACGCTGGAGGTTCCGTTGTGGCCGCGGGTGTGGCGGCACTACTCGCCGGCCGGCGCCCCGCGCGACGACGGACTGGTGGTGCTGCACGTCAAGGCGGTTCCGGCGGGCTGGGTGAGCAACGCCCTGGTCCATAGGACCAGTCCGGGGGACGTGCTCAGGCTGGGGCCCGCGGCGGGGACGATGCACGTCGACCACGACGGCGACGCTCCGCTGCTGCTGATCGGCGGCGGCACCGGGATCGCCCCGCTCATCGCCATCGTCGAGGCGGTCGCCGAGCACGGCCGGGCGCGCACCGTCGAGGTGTTCTACGGCGCACGGC
The DNA here is from genome assembly GCF_041261405.1 of Streptacidiphilus sp. EB103A. NCBI lineage: Bacteria > Bacillati > Actinomycetota > Actinomycetes > Kitasatosporales > Streptomycetaceae > Streptacidiphilus > Streptacidiphilus sp. EB103A. Next base: position 285,199 of record NZ_JBGCAQ010000010.1, read on the forward strand.
GGGAGCAGGATCTGTACGCCAGGCAGGAGTTGGAGGCACTGGCCCGGCGGCACCGCTGGCTCGCGGTGCACACCGCGGTGTCCGAGGGACGGCCGGAGGGGGCGGGTTTCTCGGGGTCGCTCCCGGCGGTGGTCGACCGCTACGGGCCGTGGGACGAGTACGAGGCGTTCGTGAGCGGACCGCCGGCGATGATCCGCAGGACCGTCGCGGTGCTGCGTGAGGAGGGGGTGCAGGGCGACCGGATCCACCACGACCTGTCCGACCCGGCGTGACCGGCGCTCTCTTCCTGTTGTGTGCCCCGCTACCGCGGGCCGAGGTCGTCGGCGAGCAGCGCGGTGATGCCCTCGATGTTCGCCGCCAGGTACGCACGCAGCGACGGCGGGACCACGTTCACCGAGGTCACCCCCTCGCGGGTGAAGGGGAGCCGGACCACCTCGTACTCGCCGTTGGGCTCGTCGACCTCGGGGCCGTGGCGCTGCGAGAGGTCGATGGACTCGACCCGGCAGGCGAAGAAGTGCTGGACCTTGACTGCATCTTTCAGGACGCCGTCTTTCAGGACGCCATCCTTCAGGACGCCATCCCCCGGCACCGCGTCGTGCAGGGCGATGCTCACCGTGTCGACGAAGGCCGGCACCACGTTCCCGGCCTTGCCGCCGATCTCCTCGGACAACTCCCGGTGCAGGGCGTCCACCACGGTCGGGTCGGTCGGTTCCACGCCGCCGCCAGGAGTGACCCAGTACGGTGGCCGGCCGGGCTTGGTGCGCTTGATCAGGACGAGTTCGGGGTTCTGCAGGTCACCGTCGAGCAGGATCGCGCGAGCGGTTCGCTTGACCACCGGACGTGGCATGGAGTCCTCCGGGTGTTGCGGCAGTGCGGCGTTCCGTTCCCAGCAGTGTGCCGCGCGGGGCGGTTGGTGAAACAGGGCGTGCACCGCCCCGGTGGCGCCACCCCCGCCGGCCCCTCCGTTCGGCGGGCACGAACCAGCCGTTTGGTCGAGGCAGAAGCGGAGGAAAGAGTGCATGATGTGAAGAAGTCGGACCAACGCGGTAGTTGACCACCGTCATTGCATAAGTATGTCCGGATATATCGCGTGGCGAGGGGGAACGGGAGATGGCGACCGCCGAGTGGCCGAGACTTTCCGGCACCGCGGAGCGTTTGAGTGTGCGGATGGGGCAGGTGATGGAGCAGTTCTCCCCCACCGGGTACAGGCAGGCGCGGGTCGGTACGGCCCCGGACAACGAGAGGTGCTGAGCGATGCACGCAGAGGACGCCGAAAGCGCCCGGAGCCAGGACTTCGGGAGTCACTGCACCGGGCGGCTGGTGATGCGCCTCCAGGTCACCAGTGAGCTCGCCCTCGACGTCGACGTGCGTCTGCGCTACGACCCCGCCGACCCCTACGCCGTCGCGCTCACCTTCCACCTGCCCGGCGACCCACCGGTGCACTGGGTCTTCGCCCGCGAACTGCTGCTGGACGGAATCAGTCGCAGCAGCGGTGAGGGCGACATCGTGATCGAGCCGGTGCCGGGCCCGGACCCGGACTTCCAGGACGTCCGGATCCGGCTGCGCTCCCCTGCGGGAGAGGCGGTGCTCTACTCGCCGGCGCTGCCGCTGATCGCCTTCCTCGGACGCACCGACCGGCTGCTGCCGATGGGCGGCGAGCAGACGGTGAGCGACCTGGACGCCGCGCTGGAGCTCATTCTGAACGGGCACTCCCGCCGCGCGGGCTGAGCCGACCGGTTGCCGGAAGTGCCCGCCGGCGGATGTGGGCGGGTGGCGGCGGGCGTCAGTCCTCGTCGCGGAAGACCATGTGCAGGGCCCAGGCGACAATGCTGATGATCAGCGACCCGAGCAGGGCCGGCACAAAGCCGTCCACATGGAAGTCCAGGCTCAGCTTGCCGGAGGCCCAGGAGGTCAGCCAGAGCATCAGGGCGTTGATCACAAAAGTGATCAGTCCCAGCGTCAGGATGAACAGCGGCAGTGAGAACAGCTTCACGATCGGCTTGATCACAAAGTTCACCACGCCGAAGAGCAGCGCCACCAGGACGACGGTGAGCGTCTTGTGCTGCCAGTCGCCCGAGGTGAGGGTGATGCCGGTGACAATCGCTGTCGCGACCCAGATGGCCGCCGCGTTGATCAGAGTCTTGACTACGAAGCGCAACATGGGGTGATCGTCGCAGGAGTCCGGGCCGCGGCGGAAGCCCCGGCGGTGGAGTGTTGCAGGCTGATACGGACCTGGTACGCGGTGCGGACGTGACGGCCCCGGCTGGTTGAATACCGACAAGCGACCGACCGCTGGGAGTGGGGAATCCGATGCAGGTGTTCCGGATGGACGACCTGGACGCTGAACGCGCCGCCAATGAGGGCGCCTACCTGCGCTTTCTCAACGAACGCCATATGTCAGTGGGCCTGTACGCGCTGGACCAGGGCGCGTTGGACCCGCAGCAGCCGCACAAGCAGGACGAGGTCTACGTCGTCGTCAGCGGGCGGGCCTATCTCACCGTCGGTGACGAGACCACGACCGTGGGCCGCGGATCGGTGGCCTATGTGCCCGCGGGCATGCCGCACCGCTTCCACCACATCAGCGAGGACCTGCGGGTGCTCGTCGTCTTCTCCCCTCCGGAGAGCTGATCCGTGGACCCTGTGCGCTCCGGCTCCTTCAATTTCAGTGACGAACTGTGGCAGGCGTCCGAGTCCACCTACCGGGCGATCCTGGACCACCCCTTCCTGCTCGGGCTCGCCGACGGCACCCTCCCCCGGACGGCCTTCCGTCACTTCGTCGTCCAGGACTCCCACTACCTGCGCGACTACGCCAGGGCACTCGCGGTCTGCGCTGCCAAGGCCCCCACCGAGGCGGACGTCAGGGCCTTCGCCGACGACGCGGTGGGCGCGCTCGCGGCGGAGCAGGAGATGCACGCGGGCTTCATGAACGACTTGGGCCTGGACGGTCCGGGCGCCACGGTGGACGACGCCGGGGTGCTGCCGACCACCCGCGCCTACACCAGCTACCTGCTCGCCACGGTCTACGGCGGCTCCTTCGCCGAGGGTCTGGCGGCGGTGCTCCCCTGCTACTGGATCTACGCCAGGGTGGGCGAGGCACTGCTGCGCACCTCGTCGCCCGATCCCCTCTACGCCCGTTGGATCGAGAGCTACGGCGACGAGGCGTTCCAGGCCGTGGTCCGCCGGGTGCTGAAGCTGACCGACCGGGTCGGCGCCGAGCTCTCGCCGGTCGAACGGCGGCGCGCCGTCGGGCACTTCGCGACGACCTCGCGCTACGAGTGGATGTTCTGGGACGCCGCCTGGCGCGGCGAGCGCTGGCCGGTCTGACCCCGGGAGCCGAGCGCGGACCGGTGACCTGCGGGTAACCCACCCCGACCTGCGGATGACCCTCCCCGGGGCCGACGGTAGGGGGCTTATCCGGGTTCTCTCAGGGGCGCGAAGCGTCCACCGGAGACCCCTGCGGCCGTACGATCGAGTCAACAGGAAGAAGCAATCGGGCCGGTGGCCCCGAGGCCCCGGGACGACAGACCCCGCGGGGGAGGACGGACAACATGAACGAGATCTGGAAGACGCTCCCTGGCTGGATGCGCAACATCGTGGTTCCGGTCATCGTGCTGATCGTGGCGCTGTGGGTGGCGTCCGCCGTGGTGGGAGCGATCTTCGGAGTCATCGGCTTCCTCTTCGGCTGGATCATCAAGGTGATGTTCGTGGTGGCGCTGGGGGCAGTGGTCGTCATCCTGGTGAAGCGGGCGTCGCGCTGACGCCGGTCTGACGTCCTTTCACGAGAGCCCCGTACCGGGATCCGGTACGGGGCTCTCGCGTTGGCGTCTCCGGTGCTAGCGGCGGTGGCGGTGCCGGCCGCCCGCGCCCGCTTCAGCCGAAGTCGTGGCCATGGCCGTGGCCGTGGCCTGTCGCGTGGCTTGGGCCGGAATGGCGGCCGCGGTCACGGGGCGGGTGTTGTGGCTGGCCACGAGCGCGGCGAGGAAGGTGGTCAGCGGTACCGAGGCGATCAGGCCGATGCTGCCGACCAGCGTCCTGACCACCTCCTCGGCGACGATCTCGCTGGTGGCTACGGTCCAGACGCCCCGGTTGGCGATGGTGAACAGCAGCATCAGCGGCAACGCCGCTCCCGCGTAGGCCATGACCAGGGTGTTCACGGTGGAGGCGATGTGGTCGCGGCCGATCCGGATGCCGGCCCGGTAGAGCGCCCGGGTGCCCATGGTGGGGTCGGCGGCCCGCAGTTCCCACACCGACGAGGCCTGAGTGACCGTCACATCGTTGAGCACACCCAGGGATCCGATGATGACACCGGCCAGCAGCAGGCCGGGGAGCTTGATCCCGGTGAAGAGGGAGTGGACCAGGGCGGTCTCGTCCGAGGTGTTGCCGGTGAGATGGGTCAGACCGATGAACACCTCACCCAGCACGCCGATCAGGGCCAGCGACACCAGGGTCCCGATGACCGCGACGGAGGTGCGCGCGGACAGGCCGTGGCACAGGTACAGCGCCATCAGCATGATCGCTCCGCCGCCGACGACTGCGACCCGCAGCGGGTCCTCGCCCTTGAGGATGGCCGGCAGCACGAACAGCGACAGCACGGCAAAGCTGATCCCCAGCGCGACCAGGGCGGCGAGCCCGCGCAGCCGTCCGACCAGCACCACGGCCAGGGCGAAGACCCCGGCGAGGATCGCCATGGGCATCGAGCGGTCGGCGTCGCCGATCGTGTACTGCAGCGCGGCGGGGGCGGTCGGGGAGTAGTCCAGGACCACCTTCTCCCCCGCGCTGTAGACGGCGGTCTGGTCCGGGGTGAGGGTCAGTTGGATGGTCCTGCCGGAGTCCTTGCCGCTGGTGATGGCGACGCTGACCAGCGAGCAGACGTTCTGGGCTGCCGCTGTTGCGGACGTTGTCGACGCGGTGGACGTCGAGCCCGCGTCGCAGGGTGCCGCCTTGGTCGCGGTGACCCGGCCGCTCACCGTGGGCTGGTCGAATCCCAGTCCGGTGGAGGCGTGGGCGGGCAGCCTGCCCGGCCACATCAGCACCATGCCCGCCACCACCGCCACCGCGAACGGGATCAGCACGGCGGCGATGACCGCGCGCAGCCGCCGGGAGGCGGGGCTGGCCGGGCCGTGGTCGTGACTGTGGCCGTGCTCGTGCTCGTGCGGGTGGTCGGCCACGGGAACAGTCCCTTCCGGATGGGCTGTGGCAGTGCACCGTACCGGAAGCGTGTGAGATCTGGCAGCACCGACGCCCCCTGGCCAAGCCGGGGCCCGGCTCGCTACGGTGGGCGGCGTCTAGATTGCAGACGCGGGAGCTCGGAGCACCGGGCTGAGAGGGCGCTGACCGCCGTACGCGGAATTCGTACGGCAGCTGCTTGCGCCGACCGCAGGAACCTGACCGGGTAATGCCGGCGTAGGGAGAAGTGGGTCTGATGACCAGCACGTACGACGCAGAGCAGCAGCATGCCGCTCAGCAGCATTCCGCCCAGGGCCCGTCCAGCACCGGGACCGGCTACCCCACCCCCGCCTGGACCAAGGCCTACCGCCAGGGATCGCGCCCCGACCTGCGTGTTCCCTACCGGGAGGTGCGGCTGGGCAACGGCCGTGCCGTCCCGCTGTACGACACCTCGGGCCCGTACACCGACCCGTCGTTCGAGGCCGACGTCCGGCGCGGGCTGCCGCCGCTCCGGGACGGCTGGATCAGCCAACGCGGTGACACCCAGGACTACCACGGGCGCGAGCCGCGTCCCGAGGACGACGGACTCAGGCACACCGCCCCGCGCGGCGGGCTGGGCCTGGCACGGAGTGGCGAGCTTGCGAGCGCGACCGGGTTGAAGGGGCTCGACGCGGTCTTCCCCGGCCGCCCGCGCCGGCCCCGCCGGGCCCGGGAGGGCACGGCCGTGACCCAGCTCGGCTACGCCCGCCGGGGCGAGGTCACCGCCGAGATGGAGTTCGCGGCGCTGCGGGAGGGGATGGACCCGGAGCTGGTCCGGGAGGAGATCGCGGCCGGCCGCGCCGTCCTGCCGGCCAACGTCAACCACCCCGAGGTCGAGCCGATGCTGATCGGCAGCCGCTTCCTGGTGAAGATCAACGCAAATATCGGCAACTCGGCCGTCACCTCCTCGATCGAGGAGGAGGTCGAGAAGATGTCCTGGGCCACCCGCTGGGGCGCCGACACCGTGATGGACCTCTCCACCGGCCGCAACATCCACACCACCCGGGAGTGGATCCTGCGCAACTCCCCCGTGCCGATCGGCACGGTCCCGCTCTACCAGGCGCTGGAGAAGGTCGACGGCCGGGCCGAGGAACTGAGCTGGGAGGTGTACCGGGACACCGTCGTCGAGCAGTGCGAGCAGGGCGTCGACTACATGACCGTGCACGCCGGAGTGCTGCTGCGCTACGTCCCGCTGACAGCGCGGCGCAAGACCGGGATCGTCTCCCGGGGCGGCTCGATCATGGCGGCCTGGTGCCTGGCGCACCATCAGGAGAACTTCCTCTACACGCACTTCGAGGAGCTCTGCGACATCCTCCGGGCCTACGACGTGACCTACTCGCTGGGGGACGGGCTTCGCCCCGGCTCGATCGCCGACGCCAACGACGAGGCCCAGTTCGCTGAGCTGACGACCCTCGGCGAGCTGGGACGGATCGCGCGCTCGCGGGACGTCCAGGTGATGATCGAGGGGCCGGGCCACGTCCCGATGCACAAGATCCGCGAGAACATGGACCTGCAGAAGGAGCTCTGCGACGACGCGCCCTTCTACACCCTCGGCCCGCTGACCACGGACGTCGCCCCGGGTTACGACCACATCACGTCAGGGATCGGCGCCGCGATGATCGCCTGGTGGGGAACGGCGATGCTCTGCTACGTCACCCCCAAGGAACACCTCGGCCTCCCCGACCGCGACGACGTCAAGACCGGCGTCATCACCTACAAGATCGCCGCCCACGCCGCCGACCTCGCCAAGGGCCACCCCGGCGCCCAGGCCTGGGACGACGCCCTCTCCGACGCCCGCTTCGAGTTCCGCTGGGAGGACCAGTTCAACCTGGCCCTCGACCCCGAAACGGCCCGCGCCTTCCACGACGAGACCCTCCCGGCGGAACCCGCCAAGACGGCGCACTTCTGCTCGATGTGCGGTCCGAAGTTCTGTTCGATGCGGATATCGCACGGCATCAGGGAGAGCTTCGGCGACGAGACCCCGGTGACCGGCGAAGACGAGATCGAAGCCGGGATGCGGGCCAAGGCTGAGGAGTTCACGGCCTCCGGTGGACGGGTGTACCTACCGTTGGCCGACTGACCTCAAACAGCGGAGGAGAGTGACCAAACCGGGTTGGCCGGCCAATGGCTGAGTCAGTCTTCGGTAGGCAGGGGCTTGGGCTTCCTGCGCAGCCAATGGCCTACTGCCCGCCTTGGGCCCCGCACGACGACACGGCCGAAGCTCTTCTTTCCTGCCAGCTCCACTCGAAGCGTGACCGGCGCATGGGGGTCGTGGGCCTGACGGATCCTTAGCTTGCTGAACTCCAGGTTCAGGGCGTCGGCATCGACCACGATGCCCGGCCTGGTGATCAGCGTCAGGGTCTTGCCGCGCATGTCCATGTCGATCCGCAGGGTGTCCTGGGTGATCACTGCCAGCGTGAAGTCGAGCGTCACCTCGCAGAACTCCGTTGCGAGCTCCAGCCGTCGTGGCACTATCCAGCGTCCCACCCGCTCGACCGGGCTGAACTTCTGATCGATTCGGAGTACGTCTTTCACCTCCGCCACGACCGCGCCGCCAGAGGTCGACACAGGCGGCAGGTCGGCGGTGAGGACGGCCAGTTCGCTGACGGTCCGTGCGGACAGGGCGGCCTCCAGGCGCTCGTCCAACTCGGCCCCGGTCAGCCGGCCGTCGCCCGCCGCGACCCGCAGTACGTCGACCACCCGATCCCGGTCCGTGTGGGAGGCCCGCAGCTCGGGCGGCGAGTCGTGGCCGGGGCTCTTTCCAGGGGGCGAGATCTCTCCCGACATAGTTCCCGTCCTGATCCAGTCGAAGGTCGTCGCGCGATGGAGCAGTGGCACGGCTGGGAACTAACGATATATCGCGACTTGGATTCCCGCCAAGGGTGCAGTTCTTGCGAGTGCAGTGAGGTCCTTTGGGGACCTCAGTTGTCACTGAGTTGTCCACAGGCCGCCCGGAGATCGCGGCGGCCTGTGGACAACTGGGTCAGCGGCGTCGGCGGCGCTTGGCTGGGATGGTGCCCAGGCCGAAGCCTGGGAGGAGTTGGGCCATGCCCTGGCGGAGCTCGGCGACGTCCTGGCGCATGGCAGACATGTCGCCGCGCAGCTCGCGGACGTCCTCGCCGACGCGGCAGAGCTGCTCGCTCATCGCGCCGATGACGCGCCCGTGGGCGTCGAGGCGGTGGTCCACCGAGTCGGCCCAGGCGAGCCATCGTCCCTGGTCGGGGGCGGTGTACTGCTCGGGGGTGACGACGTCGGGGTGTGCCTGGAGGTACTCGTACTCGTCCCAGTGCGGGCCGGGGCCGAGCCGTCGCCCGGGTGGCATGCCCCAAGAGGGCGGACCCTGCCGGAGCGTTGCCTCGGTGTCGAGGAGGTAGGTCCGGACCCTGCGGGCGACGGCGCTGTCCCGCAGCAGCATCGCGACGTTGAGGACCGCGCGACGCGGGAACAGGGCCATTGACCTGCTCCGGGATGACTGGAGTCCACAGACTCGCTTAAAGCGAGTCAGTTCCTCACCAACCAGAACGCGGTACCCGTTGGACACGATCTCGTCCCGGTGGTCGACCACCAGGTTGTAGATGACCGTCTCTCCGACCTCGAAGTAGTCGGCGACCATCTTCGTGGTGACGTGCATGTCGTCCGGGAGCAGGACGAGGACCTTGACCCGGTCCAGGGTTTCGGTGCGGTCGGCGACGCTCTCGCGCAGGGCGCGCGATTCGAGCAGGGCGACTTCGGGTGGCATGGCTGTGCCTCCCCCTTCGCTTGGGGTGAATGGAATGGGTGCCCCCATCCCGGGGCTCAGGGCCGTCCCACCCGGACGGTCAAGGGCATGAGTCGCAATCGTCCACAGATCCCATGGGCCGGACCGAACCGGCCAACTCGCTACGTCACCGCTCGCCGTGTCATCCAAGCCATATTGCTCATGCGCACTCTGGGCAACGATCGGATCGTCCTACGGTTACGCCGAGCGAAGGAATTCCCGGCCGTGTGTGCGGGAGGCGGAAGACTTACGGAGTCGGGGGCTGGGCCTGGTGTCCGAGCGGCGGATATTCGGGTCGGGGAGTTGGGCGGGCCGCCTACCCTGTGGGTATGAAGATTGGAATTGTGGGTGCCACGGGCCAGGTCGGGGGCGTTGTACGCCGGATCCTCGAGGAGCGGGACTTCCCGGTGACGGAGCTGCGGCTGTTCGCCTCGGCGCGGTCGGCCGGGAAGGAGCTGCCCTGGAAGGACGGCGTCGTCACGGTGGAGGACGCGGCCACCGCCGACTACGCCGGTCTGGACATCGTGATCTTCTCGGCCGGCGGTGCGACGTCCAAGGAGCTCGCACCCAGGGTTGCTGCGGCCGGCGCCGTGGTGATCGACAACTCCTCCGCCTGGCGCAAGGATCCGCAGGTCCCGCTGGTGGTCTCCGAGGTCAACCCGCATGCCATTGCGGACCGTCCGCTGGGGATCATCGCCAACCCCAACTGCACCACCATGGCCGCCATGCCGGTGCTGCGTCCGCTGCACCAGGAGGCGCAGCTCACCGCTCTGGTGGTGGCCACCTACCAGGCCGTGTCCGGCAGCGGGCTCAGCGGTGTGGCCGAACTGCAGGGCCAGATCGACGCGGTCGGCAGCAAGGCCAGCGCGCTGACGCACGACGGTGCGGCGCTCGAATTCCCCGAGCCCAAGCAGTACGTCCGCCCCATCGCGTTCAACGTCCTGCCGCTGGCGGGCTCGATCGTGGACGACGGCCTCAACGAGACCGACGAGGAGCAGAAGCTCCGCAGCGAGAGCCGGAAGATCCTCGAGATCCCCGACCTCAAGGTGTCCGGGACCTGCGTCCGGGTCCCGGTGTTCAGCGGGCACTCGCTGCAGGTCAACGCCCGTTTCGCGACGCCGATCAGCCCCGAGCGGGCTCGGGAGCTGCTGGCGGACGCGCCCGGTGTGGAGCTCTCGGAGATCCCGACCCCGCTGCAGGCCGCCGGGCAGGACCCCTCCTATGTGGGCCGGATCCGCGCCGACGAGACGGCTGAGAACGGTCTGTCGCTGTTCATCTCCAACGACAACCTGCGCAAGGGTGCGGCGCTGAACGCGGTGCAGATCGCGGAGCTGGTGGCCGCCGAGCTGGCGGCCGAGTAGCTCTCAGGAGGGCTGCTCCTCCTCGGCGTCGTCGGCGTTGGGGAGGAAGCGGCCGCCGGAGCCGGCGCCCGACGCGGAGCTGGAGCCGCTGCCGACCGAGGCCTGGGTCCGTGACGGCGGGACGGTCGGTGCCGGGTGCTCGAAGGGCTGCCGGATCACCTCGAACGTCGGGCTGCTGTATCCCGGGCTGCTGAAGTGGCTCTCGCCGTCGTCGTCGTCCGACTCGAACTCCTCCCCGCGCTGGTTGGTGATCCCCTCGGGTCCGGGGCTGGTGAACCCCGGGCTGGTGAAGTGGGGCTCGCCGCCCTCCTCGGGTTCGACCTCCTCCCCGCGCTCGTTGGTGATCCGCTCCGGTCCGGGGCTGGTGAAGCCGGGGCTGGTGAAGCCCAGCCGCGGGCGGGTGCGGACCAGGCTGACACCGGCCGGGCGCGGCCTCGGTGGGCGCGGGGTGGTGCCCAACTGGGCCAGGAGATAGGGGAGCAGGCCACGCTCCCGTAGTGCGCTGTGCCAGGCCTCGCGAGCCTTGGCGAGCTCCGCGTACAGCTCCGGGTTGCGGCCCTGGGGCGGCGACGCGGCGTCGCGGGCGGCGGTGAGCAGCAGCCCGATGATGTCGGCGGCGATCGCGGCCACGCAGATCACGGCGGCGACCAGCCCGGCGGTGACCAGTGGCTGACCCAGCTTCTGGCCGTCCGCCCGCAGGCCGTAGCCGAGCAGGAGCAGCAGCAGTGCGCTGAATCCGGAGAGGATCGGCAGCAGCACGGCGACCAGTGGAACCAGTCCGGCCCGCTCGGCGGCGATCAGCGCGCTCTCGGGCTCCTGCCACTGTGCCGGGTCGTCGCCGCCCAGGCGTTCCCAGTCCGGGACGGGGGTGGTGCGGCGGGCCTGTTCGCGCAGCTCGACGAAGTAGGAGTACTCGACCGCCGCGGTGCCGGCGACGGTGGCGGAGTCGCGCATGGCCCGGGTGTGCAGTTGTTCGGCGTTGGGTCCCGTGGGCGCGCGGCGGAGGGCTGAGCGGACCTGTTCGTTGTGAAGGAGTTCCTCCAGGATCCGCTCGTAGTCGAGCTTGTCCTCAGCCTGCAGGTACGGAGCGCTGTCCATGTTCTACCCAGCCCTCTTCTCGTCGACCCTGTGCACCCTGCCCGCCGGTTCCGGGTTCACGCGGGATCCGGGAGTCCGGGGGGTCGCCCCCGGAGTAGTGGAGCCGTCTGTTCCCCGAACGCCCCGTCAGCATCCAGGTCTGGAAGGGCGGAGCGGTAGCAGCAGGGACTTCGATGGTAGAGGTCGGCGCGGACCCGTTGACAGTCGGTTTCCGGAATTTCCGGGACAGGTGGGGCACCTGTTGCCGTTGGCACGTGCCGCTGGCATTCCGTCAGTTCGAGCGCGAAACAGTGCCCTACCAGTGCTCGGGCAGTGCCCGGCCCGGACCGCGGGGTCCGTCAGACCAGCGGGAGCCGGGCGATCAGCAGTCGGCCTTCGCCCTCCATGGTGACGCCGCCGTCCATGGCGATGGCGAGGTCGTCCGCGTAGACGTGCGGCCCGGTGACCTGCTTGGCGGGGTGCCCGTCCTCGGTCGGGGTGTCGCCGAGCAGGTAGGGGATGGGGCTGTGGCCGTGGACGATGCGCCGGCCGCCCAGCACGTCCAGGAGTTCGTGCGCCGAGGCCGCGCCGGTGTCGCCGCGGAAGGCGAACCGCTTGGTCATCCGGCGGAAGCAGTCCCACCACTCGTCGCCGTCGCCGCGGTTCAGCACCTCGTGGATGGCGTCGTTGACGGCGTCGACCGAGTCGCCGTACTCCAGGTAGGCGGTGGTGTCGGAGTGCAGCAGCAGGTGGTCGTCCTCGACGGTCATCGCGGGGAGCCTGGTGAGCCAGGCGACATGATGGTCCTCCAGCCGCTCCATGTCGGTCGGTTGTCCGCCGTTGAGGCGCCAGGCGGCGAGGAAGGAGGCGGTGCCGGCGCTGGACTGGACGGCGTTGTCGCCGAAGCGGTCGGCGCCGAGCAGCAGCAGCTCGTGGTTGCCCATCAGCGCGCGGCAGTAGCCGCCCGAGGCGGCGGCCTCGGCGGCGAGCTGCATCACCAGGTCGATCACGCCGATGCCGTCGGGGCCGCGGTCGGTGAAGTCGCCCAGGAACCAGACCCGGGCGCGGCCGGCCGACCAGTGCCCCTCGTCGTCGATGAGCCCTTCGGAGTGCAGCCCGTCGAGGAGCTCCTGCAGATAGCCGTGGATGTCACCGATGACGTAGAGGGGGCCGACCGGCTCCTCGCCCTCGTAGGTCTCCTGGCTCTCGTGCGGTGGGTAGCCGAGCGGCTCGACCAGGGTCGGCGGATGGCCGTGCCCGTGGCCATGGCCGCCATGGCCGTAGAGGTCGGGGCGGGTGCCGGGGACGGCTGCCACCGGCGGCCCGAGCTCCAGGGTCGGCGGGTCGTGCGGGGCCGGGGCCGGCGGTGGCAGCGGTGGGGCCATGGCCGTCGGCGCCGGGTAGACGGCGGGTGCGGGGCTGGGGCCGGGGGTGATGGAGGGGCCGGGGAAGCGCTCCGGTGGTGGGGTGAAGAAGTCGTACGTCGTGGACCCGTCGCCGTTGAGGGGCGCCCCGCCGGGGTGCTCTGGCGTACGGGGGCCTGGGTCCGGCAGGTCAGGCCGGGCGTAGGGGTCCACCGATGTCATTCGCCCATCATAGGAAGCTGCTCTTCGCGGTGTACGCACCTGGGGCGCATCAATCCCGCGAGGCGGGTGGGACGATGCGCCGAAGATGAACGTTTGTCATGGTTTTTCGTCGCTTCGAGGCTCCTTACTCCTCGCCGGGTTCGCGTGGTGCGCTGACTGTGGTGCGGGGAGGACGCCGCTGTGAGGAGCGTCGGACGATCAGTTCGGTGGGCATCAGCTGCCCCTCGGGGGTGTCGGTTCCGGGGACCGGACCGATGCCCTCGATGGCGTCGATGAGCAGGTTCACCACGGTGGTTCCGATCCGCTGCGGCTTCAGCGAGAGCGTGGTGATGGGTGGTTCGGTGGTCGCGTAGACGTCGCTCTCGCTGCAGCAGACCAGGAGCAGGTCCTCGGGGACCCGCAGTCCGTAGCGGCGGGCGGCGGCGAGCAGGTCGGTGCCGTTGGGGTCGAACAGGCCGTACACGGCGTCGGGCCGGTCCGGACGGGCCAGCAGGCGGTCGGCGGCGACGGCCCCCGCGCAGGGGTCGTGCGCCGGGTACTCCTCGTACAGCGGTTCCTGGCCGACCTGGCGGCACCAGCCGAGGTAGGCCTCGGTGCTCAGCCGGGTGTAGGTGTCGGTGCTGGTCCCGGTGAGCAGGCCGATCCGGCGGGCGCCGGCGGAGGCCAGGTGGTCCAGGATCTCCAGGACGGCGCTGGCGTGGTCGTTGTCGACCCAGGCGGTGACCGGGCAGTTGCCCGGTCTGCCGTCGCTGACCACCGGCAGGCCCTGCCGGTAGAGCTCGGCGACCATGGGGTCGTGGTCCGGCGGATCGATGACGACGGTGCCGTCCAGGGCGACATTGCCCCAGACGTCGTGGCGGGAGGTGGCGGGCAGGACCACCAGGGCGTAGCCGCGGGTGAGCGCGGCGGAGGTGGCTGCCCGGGCCATCTCGGCGAAGTAGGCGAACTCGGTGAAGGTGAACGGTTCCTGGCCGTAGGTGGTGACCGTGAGCCCGATCAGGCCGGAGCGCCCGGTACGCAGGGTTCGCGCGGCTGCGGACGGGCGGTAGCCCAGCCGCTCGGCGACCTCGCGCACCTTGCTTCGGGTCTCGTCGGGGAGTCTGCCCTTGCCGTTGAGGGCATCGGAGACGGTGGTGATGGACACCCCCGCCGCGGCGGCGACATCCCTGATTCCGGCACGCTCCATGCGCCGGGCGTGGGTGGGTCGCCGGCCGCTCTGGTTGGCTGCTGCTGCTGTCATGTCTGACCGATCGTATGGCTCATCACCGTTAGTAGATGGGGGTCTGGGATGGTTTGTTGAAGATACGTTTCTCCATGAGCATTTATGCCCTTTGACCTTTCAGGGACGACCAGTTGGGTTCGTATACCTGCGTTTCCTGCATGGACCGGGTGTGTCGCCGAGGAAGTCTCGACGGACACCGGGTGGAACATCTCACTCGCACGGGTGAGATATCGCCGATCGGCTCGTATGGTGATCTCGACCGGGTGCACGGCGAGGGTGCACGGCGTGATGTACGAAGGAAGACCACGTGAGCGAGACTCCACTGCCGCAGCAGGGCCCCCGTCTGCGGGAGGCCCTCCGGGGCATCCCGGCCTACAAGCCCGGCAGGCCGGCCGTCGGCGGCGAGGGCGCGCCCGCGTACAAGCTGTCCTCGAACGAGAACCCGTACCCGCCGCTGCCCGGTGTGCTGGAGTCGGTGGTCGCCGCCGCCGACAGCTTCAACCGCTACCCGGACATGGGCGTCAGCGCGCTCGTCGCGGAGCTCGCCCAGCGGTTCGGCGTCCCCGAGTCGCACATCGCCACCGGCACCGGGTCGGTCGGCGTGGCCCAGTCGCTGCTGCAGGCCACCTCGGGCCCGGGCGACGAGGTCGTCTACGCATGGCGCTCGTTCGAGGCATACCCGATCATCGTCCAGATCAGCGGCGCGACCTCGGTGCAGGTGCCGCTGGCCGAGGGCGACGTGCACGACCTGGACGCCATGCTGGCGGCCGTCACCGAACGCACCCGGCTGATCTTCGTCTGCAACCCCAACAACCCGACCGGGACGGCGGTCCGCGGGGCAGAGTTGGAGCGGTTCCTGGACGCGGTGCCCAGCGACGTCCTGGTGGTGCTGGACGAGGCCTACTGCGAGTTCGTCCGCGACGGCGAGGTGCCGAACGGCATCGACCTCTACCGCGACCGCCCCAATGTCTGCGTGCTGCGCACCTTCTCCAAGGCGTACGGACTGGCCGGCCTACGGGTCGGCTTCGCCATCGCGCACGAGCCGGTCGCGGCGGCGCTGCGGCAGACCGCGGTGCCGTTCGGCGTCAGCCAGCTCGCCCAGGACGCGGCGGTGGCCTCGCTGCGCGCGGAGCGCGAACTGCTGCGACGGGTGGACGCGCTGGTCGACGAGCGCACGCGGGTGGTCGCCGGGCTCACCGACCAGGGCTGGACGGTGCCGGACTCCCAGGCCAACTTCGTCTGGCTACGGCTGGGCGAGCGCACGCTGGAGTTCGCCGCGGCCTGCGAGGCGGCAGGGGTCGTCGTCCGCCCGTTCGCGGGGGAGGGCGTGCGGGTGAGCATCGGGGAGGTCGAGGCGAACGATCTGTTCGTGGAGGCGGCGGGGGTGTTTTGGAAGGGGGTGTAGGTGTCGGGGGAGGCGGGGCGTCGCCGTCGGGAGGCGGGGAGATACGTCACGCGGCCGAGCCCCCGTCCCGACGCCGTCTCCGCCGTGCGCGTTCGCTCCCGGTGACCGCCCCGTCGCCTCCGTGGGGCACGCCGGTCCGTGCGGGGCTGGGGTGGCTCGGCTCCGCCTCGCGGCAACCACGAGGAGCGGGGCGGTTGGTGGGGCGTGCGTTGCCGGGCGGCGCGCCGGTGGTGGCGCTGCAGAAACGTTCATTCGGGCCGGATTACCCCCGCTGGGGGGAGTTACAACCACGCTGGGGTGAATTACACCCATATATGGTTGCTACGCCCCCCAGCGTGGTTGTAACTCCCCCCAGCTAACCCGAATGGGGGACACACTCACCCCGCCCCGCGCCCCCGCCGCACGCTCCGCGCCGGACCCGAGCCGCCCCCGGCCCCTGTCGCGCATGGGGTATCCCCTGCACGAAGTGCTTGGGGAGGGAGCCGCTTCCTTCCGGGCGCGAGCCCGGGAGACGGCGCGCAACACGCCTCACCACACGCTGCCGTTGCAACCGTGGAGCGCCACCCCCGCCCACGGCTAAACGCTCCGCGCCAGAGCGGCTCCGCCCCCACCCCCGCCCAGTTGCCGGCGCGAAGCGCCTTCTTTCCGGGCGGAGCCCGGGAGGCGGCGGGCAAGGTCGCGGCACGGGTGGTGCCGTTGCAGGTGTGGGGCGATCGGCGGCGGCAAGTTTGCGGGTTGGCGGTTAGCAGGGGGCTGTCGGGATGTTAGGGGCTTGCTGGTAGCGGGAGGGCCGGGGGTGTGGCCGAAGGTAAGAATCGGCAGGGCGGGTGCGGGTTTTTGCCCTTGGTTGTCGGTTTTGCGGTTGGAGCTGTTGTCAGCGAACTCCCAGGAACTGTCCAGCTGATCGCTGGCAAGCACGGCCAGAGTCCCGGCCATGAAGGCGCTTCCACGACGGCGCAGGGCCGTCCTGCTCAACTCCCTGCTCGCGGTGGGTCTGCTGGCCGGGGCCGGGGCTGCCTACGCAGCCGTCGGGACCTCCTCCTCCAGCAGCAAGGCGAGCAGCAGCACCAGCACGACGGCGACCGTGGCGAAGGGGACCGTGCTGGCGACGGTCTCGGGCTCGGGGAGCCTGGTGTCGCCCACGGACGCCGGTGACAGTTTCATCACTGGTGGCACGGTCACCAAGGTCTATGTGCAGGCCGGTGACAAGGTGACCAAGGGCGAGGTACTGGCCAAGGTCGATCCCACCAATGCAGACGCGACGCTGACCCAGGCCAAGGCGGCGCTGGTGTCGGCCAAGGCCGATCTGGTCTCCGCCGAGGCGGGTACGACGACCACGACGACGGTCGCCAACACGTCGAACTCCTCCAGTGGTTCCAGCAGTTCGGGCGGGTCGACCGGGTCCAGCGGTAGCAGCTCCGGCGGGTCCAGTGGTACGACGACCAGCACGGCGACGCCCACGGCGACGGCCACCGCCACCACCAAGACCACCACCACCGTCAGCGCCAGCGCCGTGGCTTCGGCGAAGTCCGCGGTGACCTCCGCGGAGAACGCCGTCACCGCTGCTCAGACCGCGGTGGACGGCACCGTGCTGAAGGCGAGCGTCGGCGGCACCGTGGCCTCGGTGAGCAACAAGGTCGGCGACACGGTCTCCAGCTCCGGCTCCAGTACCGGTACCACCTCGACGTCCAGCAGCAGCTCGACCACTCCGACCGGCTTCGTGGTGATCACCAACCCGAGCGGGATGGAGGTCACCGCGGACTTCTCCGAGACCGACGCGCTCAAGCTGAAGAAGAACCAGGGCGCGACGGTCACGCTCAACGCCGAGAGCAGCACCATCCTGAACGCCAAGGTCGTCTCGGTCAGTTCGCTCCCGGTCAGTTCCTCCTCCACCAGCGGCAGTTCCAGCAGCGCGGTGGAGTACGAGGCGGTGCTGAAGATCACCAGTGACACCAGCGGCCTGCGCACCGGCCTCTCGGCCACGGTCGCGGTCGCCACCGGTGAGGCCGACAACGCGCTGTACCTGCCGACGGCGGCGGTGACCGGTACCGGGACGACCCGGACGGTCCAGCTGATCAACGCCGACGGCAGCACCACGACGACGTCGGTGACCGTGGGCGTCGAGGGCACCAGCGGTATCCAGATCGTCAGCGGGCTGACCGAGGGTCAGAAGGTCAAGGAGACCACCGTCTCGCAGTCCAGCAACAACGGCTTCCCGGGTGGCGGCGGTGCCGGCGGCGGGTTCGGCGGGGGTGCGGCCGGCGGCGGTGGCGCCCGCCCGGGCGGTGGCAACTGATGGCGCCCCGGTACTCGGCCCTGGCCAGGCGGACGAAGGCCGACAAGGCCTCCGCCGCCCTGGCCGAGGCGGACGCGCCGAAGGTGCGGCCGCCGGTCATCGCGGTGCGCCGACTGGTCAAGTCGTACGGCTTCGGCGACGCCGCGGTGCACGCGCTGCGCGGCCCGGAGGACCACGAGGGCAACCCCCAGGGCGTCGATCTGACGATCAGTGAGGGCGATTTCGTCGCCATCATGGGCAGTTCGGGGTCGGGCAAGTCGACATTGATGAACATCCTCGGCTGCCTGGACGTCCCGACCTCCGGGCGGTACCTGCTGGACGGGATCGACGTCGGCTACCTGGACGAGCACCAGTTGTCGCTGGTGCGGAACCGCAAGATCGGGTTCATCTTCCAGTCGTTCAACCTGGTTCCGCGCACCACCGCGGTCGCCCAGGTCGAACTCCCGCTCGCCTATGCGGGGGTGCGCAAGTCGGAGCGCCGGCGTCGGGCGATGGCGGCGCTGACCCTGGTGGGGCTGGCGGACCGGGCGGACCACCGTCCCAACGAGCTCTCCGGCGGGCAGCAGCAGCGGGTCGCGGTGGCCCGTGCCCTGGTGACCAGTCCGGCGATGCTGCTGGCGGACGAGCCGACCGGGAACCTGGACAGCCGCAGCACCGACGACGTGCTGGCCATCGTCGACCGGCTGAACGCGGCGGGCCGGACGGTCGTGTTGATCACGCACGAGGACGAGGTGGCCCGGCACGCCAAGCGGGTGGTCCGGCTGGTCGACGGCCAGATCTACGAGGACATCCGGCAGGCCCCTGTGCACGGTCAGCCGCCCGCGCTGCTCGACCCGGTCGAGTTCGCCGCACACACCCTGCATGTCCAGAACGTCAGGGCCAACGCGGTCGGAGGCGCCCGGTGAACCCCTTCCAGACCCTGCGCTTCGCCCTCGGCGGCCTCGCTGCGAACAAGATCCGTTCGCTGCTGACCATGCTCGGCGTGCTGATCGGCGTGGCGGCGGTGATTCTGCTGCTGGCGGTGGGCAACGGCTCCTCGGCGGCGGTCAAGGCGTCGATCACCGCGCTCGGCGCCAACTCGCTGACCATCACCTCGGGCACCGGGAACAGCAGCACCTCCACGGCGACCAGCACCAAGCCGCTGAGCGTCTCGGACGCCACGGCGCTGGCCGACACCACCAAGGCTCCGGACATCAAGAGCGTCGCGCCCGAGGTCAGCACCTCGGGGACGGCGATCTACCAGGGCCTCTCGCACTCGGTCAGCTCCATCATCGGCACCTACACCGGGTACTTCGAGGCGACCAACAGCAAGGTCGACAAGGGCGACTACTTCAGCAACGACGACATCCTGAACGACCGCAAGGTCGCGGTGATCGGCTCCACCACCGCCACCGACCTGTTCGGGACGGTCGACCCGGTGGGCAAGACCATCACCATCGGCAGCACCCCGTTCAAGGTGGTCGGGGTGCTGGCCACCAAGGGCAGCACCGGCCTGACCTCGTCGGACGACGTGGTGGTCGCGCCGCTGACCACCGTCCAGAACGCCTTCACCGGCTTCGGCTCGCTGACCCAGATCGTGGTGGAGGCGACCTCCTCGTCCGCCATCACGGCGGCCACCAGCGAGATCAGCACCATCATGATGAACCAGCACGGCATCACCAGCGCCAGCGCGGCCGACTTCCAGATCAGCAGCGCGACCTCGCTGCTGAGCACCCAGGCGTCGACCAACAAGACCTTCACGGTGCTGCTGGGTGCGGTGGCGGCGATCTCACTGCTGGTCGGCGGGATCGGGATCACCAACATCATGCTGGTCACGGTCACCGAGCGGACCCGGGAGATCGGCATCCGCAAGGCCATCGGCGCGCCCAAGGGCGTCATCCTGTCGCAGTTCCTCGCCGAGGCCGTGCTGTTGTCGGTGCTCGGTGCCGGGCTCGGGGTGATCGTGGCGCTGATCGGGACGAACTTCAAGATCGACAGCATCAAGCCGGTGATCATGCCGGCCTCGGTCTGGGGCTCGTTCGGGATCTCCGTCGCCATCGGCCTGTTCTTCGGCAGCTACCCGGCCAACCGGGCGGCGAGCCTGCGGCCCATCGAGGCGTTGCGCCATGAGTGACGGCACGAAGGACAGCACGAAGGACGGCGCGAGCGGCGCCGTGAACGACAGGCCCCATCACGGAGAGAGGACACCGACCATGGCCGCGAAGCAGTCCGAGGATCTCGTCACCACGGCCCGGGTGCCGGTGGTCAATCTTCCGGTGCCCTACGAGTCCGGCGCCGCGGTGCCGGCGCTGATCGGCGGCGAGGATCCCGAGGCGATCCTCGCCGAGCCCCCCGACAGCCGCGACATCAGCGCGGAGCTGGCCGAACCCCCGCGCCGCAAGCTGCCGTTGCTCAGCATGCTGCTGTTCGCCGGCATGATCGCCGGACTGGGCTTCGCCGGCGGCGCGTACTACGAGAAGCAGAACGGGACCAGCACCGCGGCCGGCGCGGCGATCTCCCGCACCGGCGCCGCCCCCGGCGGCTTCAGCGCCGAGGGCGGTGCCGGCGGAGGGTTCGGCGGCGGGGCCCCGGGCGGCACCGGTACCACGGGCGGCGGCACCGGCTCGTCCACGAACTCGACGTCCGGCACGGTGAAGCTGGTGGACGGCAGCACCGTCTACCTGACCACCAGCTCCGGCAGCGTGATCAAGGTGACCACCAAGAGCTCGACCAAGGTGACCACGACCAAGACCGGCAAGACCACCGATCTGACCCCCGGTCAGACCGTGACCGTCGAGGGCACCACGGACAGTTCGGGCAGCGTCGCGGCGACCACGGTCACCGAGGCCGCCCCCAGCACATCGGGGTGAGGGCGGGCTTGGGATGAAGGCCGGCGTCAGGTGGTCGGGCTGGGGGAGGGGCTGCCGCTCCTGGTCGGCAGCAGCACCTTGCAGGTGTTGTAGGCGGCGGCGGTCTTGGGGTCGGCGGTGTTCAGCGCGCGGGTACCGCCGGTCGCGGGGACCGTCACGCCGTGGTCCTTCATGCAGCTGGTGAACGCCGCCATATCGGTGCTGTTGAAGCCTCCGCCCCCGCCGCCGAAGCCGGCGGCCCCGCTCGGACGGACCGAGGCGCATGCCTGCATCGCGGCCTGCATGCTGGGGTTGGCCGAGGCGCCGCCGAAGCCGCCGCCGAATCCTCCGCTGGGACGGACGCCGCTGGGCCTGGCCCCGCTCGGACGGGCGCTTCCCCCGGGGCCTCCGGGGCGGCCGCTGGGCAGGGTGACACCGTGCTGGGCCAGGCAGTTCCGGTAGGCCGAGTTCTGGGAGCTGCCCGAGGCCGATGAGTTCGGCTGGGCCGTGGTGGCCGTGCCGGACGAGGAGGAGCAGCCGGACAGCACCAGAGCGCCGAGGCTCAGGACTCCGGCTGCCGCGAGGGCGCGAGGGTGGAGTGCGGTCATGTCGCCAGACAGAACCGTACCGGGGTGGAGGATCCCTGGACGCCGTCTGGCAATTGCCTGTGAGTGGCAGTATCGCTGAGGGCGTTGGCAGTCGGCTGGACGGCGGCTATGCGTTGTATATCAACGTATGGGCGGCGCCGGGCCGAGCGCGGCGTACAGGGAACTCCCAGAACGCTCGCAGGGCACGACAGGGCGACCGGGCCAGTCTGTGCGCCATGAAGGTGCTCCCACGACGGCGCAAAGCCGTCCTGTTGAACTCCGTCCTCGCCCTGGTGCTGGTCACCGGGGCCGGGGCCGCGTACGCGACCGTGAACAGCGGCAGTAGCAGCACCGCCAAGAGCACGACCCGGACAGCCACCGTCCAGCAGGGAACGGTGACCGCCACGGTGTCCGGCTCGGGCTCGCTGACCTCGCCGACCGATGCCGGTGTGAATTTCACCACCGGCGGCACGCTTACCGAGGTGGACGTCACCGCAGGTCAGAAGGTCACCGCTGGGCAGGTCCTGGCGAAGGTCGACCCGACCACGGCGAACGAGACACTGACGTCGGCCCAGGCCCAGCTGACCTCCGCGCAGGCCAACCTGACCGCAGTGGAGAACGGTACGGCCACCAGCAGCGGCAACGGCGGCAGCTCCTCCGGCGGCAGCAGCTCGACCGGTGGCAGCACCGGCAGCTCGACCGGCGGCAGCACCACCGGCTACACCAGTTCGGGCGGCAGCAGCTCCGGCGGCAGCAGTTCGACCGGTGGCAGTACCGGTTCCACCGGTACCTCGCACAGCGCCAGTCCCACGCCCAGCCCGTCGGCCTCGGCCAGGCCGAGCGCGTCGGCGAGCCCCTCCGCCAGTGCCTCGGCGTCGGCCTCCGCGTCGAAGACGTCCGCATCGAAGACATCGGCCGCGAGCGTCCAGGACGCCGGCTATGTCACCGCCGCCACCGCGAGCGCCACGCCCACGATCGACCCGGCGCAGCTGGCCTCGGCCGAGCAGCAGGTCACCACGGCGACCAACGCCGTCGCCACCGCCCAGCGCGCGGTGGACGGCACGGTGCTGAAGGCGCCGGTCAGCGGCACCGTCGCCTCGGTCACCGGCAAGGTCGGCGACACCGTCTCCGGCACCTCCGGCTCCGGATCGGGTTCGGGGGGCGGCAGCAGTTCGACCTCCAGCAGCTCCTCCTCGTCCCTCAGCGGTTTCGTCGTGATCACCAACCCCACCGGGATGGAGGTCTCGGCGGACTTCTCCGAGTCGGACGCCCTGAAGCTGAAGTCCGGCCAGTCCGCCAGCGTCACCCTGAACGCGCAGAGCGGCACCACGCTCACCGCCAAGCTGCTCTCCATCAGCTCACTGCCGGTGAGCAGTTCCAGCAGCAGCGGCGGGGGCGGGAGTTCCAGCTCCGCGGTGCAGTACGCGGCGCTGCTGTCGATCACCAGCGACACCTCGAACCTGCGCACCGGTCTCAGCGCCAGCGTGCAGGTGACCACCGGCTCGGCCCAGAACGCGCTGTGGGTGCCGACGACCGCGGTCACCGGCACCGGCGCCAACAGCACGGTGACCGTCGTCAACGCGAACGGGACGACCACCCGTACTCCGGTGACCGTGGGCATCCAGGGCGACACCCAGGTGCAGATCACCAGCGGCGTCCAGGCCGGTCAGACGGTGCAGCTGACCGTGGTGTCCACCAGCGGCAGCAACGGCTTCCCGGGCGGCGGCTTCCCCGGCGGCGCCGGTGGTGCGGGCCGGACCCGGACCGGCGGCGGCGCAGCGGGCGGCCTCGGCGGTGTGGGATGAGACTCCGCAGCAGGCCGCGGCAGCCCCCTCCGGACGCGCTGCCGGCCCCCCGCGGCCCGGTGCCGATCCTCGCGGTGCGCAAGCTGGTCAAGACCTACGGCCAGGGTGACGCAGCGGTGCACGCCCTGGCGGGTCCGCGGGACGCCGACGGGGTGGAGCAGGGCGTCGATCTGACGGTCTATCAGGGTGATTTCGTTGCGATCATGGGCAGTTCTGGTTCAGGAAAGTCGACCCTGATGAACATCCTGGGCTGCCTGGACGCTCCCACGACCGGGCGGTACCTGCTGGACGGGATCGACGTCGGCTACCTGGACGAGCATCAGCTGTCACTGGTGCGGAACCGCAAGATCGGGTTCATCTTCCAGTCGTTCAATCTGGTTCCGCGCACCACCGCGGTCGCCCAGGTCGAACTCCCGCTCGCCTACGCGGGGGTGAGGGCGGCCGAGCGTCGCCGCCGGGCGATGGCGGCGCTGACCCTGGTGGGGCTGGCGGACCGGGCGGACCACCGTCCCAACGAGCTCTCCGGCGGCCAGCAGCAGCGCGTCGCCGTCGCCCGCGCCCTGGTCACCGGACCGGCGATGCTGCTGGCGGACGAGCCGACCGGGAACCTGGACAGCCGCAGCACCGACGACGTCCTGGGCATCGTCGACCGGCTGAACGCCGCTGGCCGCACCATCGTCCTGATCACCCACGAGGACGAGGTGGCCCGGCACGCCAAGCGGGTGATCCGGCTGGTCGACGGCCAGATCTACGAGGACATCCGGCAGGCGCCGCTGCAGGGCCTGCCCCCCGCGCTGCTCGACCCGGTCGAGTTCGCCTCGCACACCCTGCACATCGGACATGTACGAGCCCATGCGAACGGAGGCGACGACCGATGAACCCCTTCCAGACCCTGCGCTTCGCCTTCGGCGGCCTGGCCGCCAACAAGGTCCGCTCCGGCCTGACCATGCTGGGGGTGCTGATCGGCGTCGCCGCGGTCATCCTGCTGCTGGCCGTCGGCAACGGCTCCTCGCAGGCGGTCGCGGCCTCCATCCAGGCCCTCGGAACCAACGCCCTGACGGTCAGCTCAGGTTCCAGTTCGAGCACCTCCACCGCGACCACGATCAAGCCGCTCACCGTGGACGACGCCCGGGCGCTGGCCGACACCAGCCAGGCTCCGGACATCAAAGGCGTCGCACCCGAGGTCAGCACCTCGCAGACGGCGATCTACCAGGGCACCTCGCACACCGTCAGCTCCGTGGTCGGCACCTACCCCGCCTACTTCGAGGCGTCCAACAGCAAGGTCAGCAAGGGCGACTACTTCAGCAACGACGATGTGCTGAACTCCCGCAAGGTCGCCGTGATCGGGTCGACCACCGCCACCGATCTGTTCGGCACGGCCAGCCCGATCGGCAAGGTGATCACGCTGGGGGGCACCCCGTTCACCGTGGTCGGTGAACTGGCCACCAAGGGCGGCACCGGCTTCCAGGACCCGGACGACACGATCATCGCCCCGCTGCCGACCGTCCAGAACGCCTTCACCGGGTTCAGCGGCTCGCTCAGCCAGATCCTGATCGAGGCGACCACGGCGGACGCGACCACCCCCGCCCAGAACGAGATCACCACGATCCTGATGGGCCAGCACGGCATCACCAGCGCCAGCGCCGTGGACTTCCGGATCAGCAGCCAGACCTCGCTGCTGAGCACCCGTACCTCCACCAATCAGACCTTCACGGTGCTGCTGGGGGCGGTGGCGGCGATCTCGCTGCTGGTCGGCGGGATCGGGATCACCAACATCATGCTGGTCACGGTCACCGAGCGGACCCGGGAGATCGGCATCCGCAAGGCCATCGGCGCGCCCAAGGGCGTCATCCTGTCCCAGTTCCTCGCCGAGTCGACCCTGCTCTCCATGGTCGGCGGCGGACTCGGCGTGGCCACCGCGCTGATCGGGGCACATTTCAAGATCGTCGGCATCAAGCCGGTGGTGATCCCGTCCTCGGTGTACGGGGCCTTCGGCATCGCCGTCGCCATCGGCCTGTTCTTCGGCAGCTACCCGGCCAGCCGGGCGGCGAGCCTGCGCCCGATCGAGGCGTTGCGTCATGAGTGACCGTCACACATCTGAGGGGACAACGGACATGGCCGGACGACACGGCGAACTCGTGAAGGCGAACGACTCGTTCGTCCCCGGCCTGCGCGAGGAGGAACCCACCCAGGTGCTCGACGTGGTGGCCGGTTCCGAGCTCAGTCCGGGACTCAGCCCGGAGGAGATCCTGGCCGAACCGCCGGACGCCCGCGACATCGCCGGCGAGCTGGCCGCTCCGCCGCGCCGCAAGCTGCCCTGGCTGACCCTGCTGCTGGCCGGCGGGGTGATCGCCGCCGCCGGCTTCGTGGGCGGCGCGATGGTCGAGAAGAACGTCAAGCCCGCCGCCACGACCGCGGCGGCCGGCGGTTTCGCCGGGTTCACCCGCGGCGGGGCCGGCGCCGCGGCGGCGGGCGGGACCGGGGCAGGGGCAGCCGCCGGGGCCGGTGGTGGCGCCACCACCGGCACGGTCAAGCTGGTCGACGGCAGCACCGTCTACCTCACCGACTCCTCCGGCACTATCGTGAAGATCACCACCGGCAGCTCCACCAAGGTCACCCTCTCCAGCACCGGCAAGGTCAGCGACCTCAAGGCGGGCCAGACGGTCACTGTCCGGGGCACCACCGACTCCTCCGGCAATGTCGCCGCGACCACCGTCAGCGAGGGTGCGGCCACCGCGGCGGGCGGCTTCGGCGCGGGCGGATTCGGCGGTGGCACCGCCGGCGGCTGAGGATCTTTAGCCGTTCCTCATGCACGCCCCTTACCGTGCACACTGCGACCGTTTGGGAACCACCCCCCTCACCCTCCGTCACACCTGTCAGGGGACGCATATGGACAGCACCGAAGCCAGTCTCCTGGTCGTCGACGACGAACCGAACATCCGGGAGCTGCTCTCGGCCTCACTCCGCTTCGCGGGCTTCAACGTCTCCTCCGCCGCCTCCGGCGCCGAGGCCGTGGCGGCTGTCGCCAGGCAGCGGCCCGACCTGGTGCTGCTGGACGTGATGCTGCCGGACATGGACGGCTTCGCCGTGGTCCGGCGGCTCCGGGACGAGCAGCCGGGCACCCCGGCCGGGCGCGGCGGTGAGCGCGACCGGATCCCGGTGATCTTCCTCACCGCCAAGGACGGCGTCGACGACAAGATCAGCGGACTGACGGCGGGCGGCGACGACTACGTCACCAAGCCCTTCAGCCTGGAGGAGCTGATCGCCAGGATCCGTGCCATCCTCCGCCGCACCGGCGGCCCGGCCGACGCGGGCCGGCTGGTCGTGGCCGACCTGGAGCTCGACCCGGTCGGCCACCAGGTGGTCCGCGGCGGCCTCCCGGTCTCGCTCTCGCCGACCGAGTTCAAGCTGCTGGAATACCTGATGAGCAACACCGGCCGGGTGGTGTCCAAGATGCAGATCCTGGACCACGTCTGGGCCTACGACTTCGGCGGGGACCTCAGCATCGTCGAGTCCTACATCTCCTACCTGCGGCGCAAGGTCGACTCCGGCGCCAACGGCAACCCCAAGCTGATCCACACCGTCCGGGGAATCGGCTATGTCCTTCGTCGTCCGCCTGCTTGACCGGGCGCGCGGCGCCGTCGGACGACGGCTGTCGCTGCGCGGCCGGCTGCTGGTGCTCGCGGTCGCCCTGGTCACCCTCGGCCTCGCGGTCAGCGACACCCTGGTGATCACCACCGTCCGGTACCAGCTGGT
This sequence comes from Streptacidiphilus sp. EB103A, assembly GCF_041261405.1. NCBI lineage: Bacteria > Bacillati > Actinomycetota > Actinomycetes > Kitasatosporales > Streptomycetaceae > Streptacidiphilus > Streptacidiphilus sp. EB103A. Next base: position 312,084 of record NZ_JBGCAQ010000010.1, read on the forward strand.
GCAGCGGGTCGACGACCAGATGCGCCGGGTGGCGGCGCCGAACCTGGAGCGCTCCTGGGCGCCCCCGCAGGGCCGTGCCAACGCGGGGAGCAACCTGCCCAGCCGGTTCGTGATCACGATCCGTGAGCCCAACGGCAGCTACCGCCCGTTCACGGACCAGCTGGTGACCTCCACCGACCCCGTCCCCAATCTGCCGGCGCTGACCGAGAGCCAGGTGACCGCACGTCTGGGCAAGGCGTTCACGGTCCCCAGCGACCACGGCGGCGGCAGCTGGCGGGTGCTCATGCTCCAGCGCAAGCAGGACGGCGTCACCGTCACGGTGGTGGTCGCCTCCTCGCTGGACGACACCGACGCCACGGTGGCCAAGTTCGACGAGGGCTTCCTCGCCATCGGCGCCGCGGTCGTGCTGCTGATCGGCCTGGCCGGCTGGTTCGCGGTCCGGCGCGGGCTCAAGCCGCTGCGCCGGATCGAGGCCACGGCCACCGAGATCGCCACCGGCCAGACCCTCTCGCACCGGATGCCGGAGGGCTCCCAGCGCACCGAGGTCGGCCGACTGGCCGGCTCGCTCAACTCCATGCTGGCCCAGATCGAATCGGCCTTCGCGGCCCGCGCCGCCTCCGAGGACCGGATGCGGCGTTTCGTCGCCGACGCCTCCCACGAGCTGCGCACGCCCCTCGCCGGGATCCGCGGCTTCGCCGAGCTCTACCGGATGGGCGCGCTGAGCGAGGAGGCCGACATCAAGCGCACCATGGCCAGGATCGAGAGCGAGGCGCTGCGGATGGGCGGCCTGGTCGAGGACCTGCTCACGCTCGCCCGGCTGGACGAGCAGCGCCCGCTGGAGCTGGCGCCGATGGACCTGCGCACCCTGGCCGCCGACGCTCTGCACGACACCACCGCGCTCGACCCCACCCGCCCGGTCGCGCTCACCGGCCCGGGCGGAGGCACCGCCCCCACCGCCGCCCTGGTCCTGGGCGACGAGGCCCGGCTCCGCCAGGTGGTCACCAACCTGGTCGGCAACGCCGTCAAGCACACCCCGCCGGGCACCCCGGTGCGGATCGGCGTCGGCACCGTCGAGGGCCAGGGCGTCATCGAGGTAGCCGACCACGGCCCCGGCCTGACCTCCGAGCAGGCCGCACGGGTTTTCGAGCGCTTCTACCGGGTCGACTCCTCCCGCAGCCGTCAGGACGGCGGCGGCGCCGGCCTCGGCCTGGCCATCGTCTCCGCGCTCACCACCGCCCATCACGGCCAGGTCGACCTGATCACCACCCCCGGCGAGGGCGCCGTCTTCCGCGTCAGCATCCCCGCGGCGCGCTGAGGGGGGACCCCCCTGCAAGGCCTCTGACCGGGTAGGTCATAATACTTTGTGAATGTGTTCACGTTCACAAGGGAACGATCGCGTCGTGCCTGCGCTCGAACAAGAACAGAAGATGCATAACTAGGCATGACGATCGTTCAGAACGACCCGAGGAGGCACCGAAGTGGAGCTGGCCCTGGCCCACGAGACGATGGCGCGCTGGCAGTTCGGCATCACCACCGTGTACCACTTCCTCTTCGTCCCGCTGACGATCAGTCTGGCCTTCCTCACCGCAGGACTGCAGACCGCCTGGGTCCGCACCAACAAGGCCAAGTACTTCAAGGCCACCAAGTTCTGGGGCAAGCTGCTGCTGATCAACCTCGCCCTCGGGGTGGCCACCGGGATCGTCCAGGAGTTCCAGTTCGGGATGAACTGGTCGGCCTACTCCAAGTTCGTCGGCGACATCTTCGGGGCGCCGCTGGCGATGGAGGCGCTGCTCGCCTTCTTCTTCGAGTCCACCTTCATCGGCCTGTGGATCTTCGGCTGGGAGCGCCTGCCGAGGAGGATCCACCTCGGCTGCATCTGGATGGTGGCCATCGGCACCGCCCTCTCCGCCTACTTCATCCTGGCCGCCAACTCCTGGATGCAGCACCCGGTGGGCTACACCGTCGGCGCCAACGGCCGGGCCCAGCTGACCGACATCGGAAAGGTGCTGTTCCAGGAGACGACGCTGGTGGTGGTCTTCCACACGCTCACCGCCGCCTTCCTGACCGGCGGGGCGTTCATGGTCGGCATCGCCGCCTACCAGCTGCGGCGGCAGCACCGCAGCCAGGAGACCGACACCGCCAAGATCGGCGCCATGCGCGCCAGCCTCCGGCTGGGCCTGGTGATCACCGTGATCTTCGGCATCGGCACCGCGGTCAGCGGTGACTCCCTGGGCAAGGTGATGTTCCGTCAGCAGCCGATGAAGATGGCCGCGGCCGAAGCCCTCTGGGACACCCAGAAGCCGGCCCCCTTCTCGATCTTCGCCTACGGCAACGTCAACCAGGGCCGGAACACCATAGAGCTCTCCGTCCCCGGCCTGCTCTCCTTCCTGGCCACCAGCAACTTCCACGACGCCGTCCCCGGCATCAACGACATCCAGGCCCAGGAGAAGGCCAAGTACGGCGCCAAGGCCGCCAGCTACGAGCCCAACATCCCGACCGCCTTCTGGGGCTTCCGCTGGATGATCGGCTTCGGGATGACCTCCTTCGCCATCGCCGCCGCCGGCCTCTGGCTGACCCGCAAGCGCTTCTGGCTCGCCCCCGAACACCGCCGCGGCGAAACCGAGTTGCCCCTCCTGATGCTGACGAGGAACCGAGAGCTCGGCCCCTTCCTCAACACCTGGGCCTGGCGGCTCGCGATCCTCACCATGGGCTTCCCGCTGATCGCCAACTCCTGGGGCTGGATCTTCACCGAGACCGGCCGTCAGCCCTGGGCCGTCTACGGCCTGATGACCACCGCCGAGGCGGTCTCCCCCACCGTCTCCATCGGCGAGCAGATCACCTCGCTGACCGTCTTCACCCTCCTCTACGCCGTCCTGGCGGTGATCGAGATCCGACTGATGGTCACCTACGCCAAGGCCGGACCCACCGACGAGGAGCCCCCGAGCGAGGACCCCACCCTCCGAGGCCCGTCCGGCGACGCCGACCAGCCCCTCGCCTTCGCGTACTGAGGAGAACCATGCAACTCCACGACGTCTGGTTCGTGCTGATCGCCGTCCTCTGGACCGGCTACTTCTTCCTGGAGGGCTTCGACTTCGGGGTCGGCATCCTGACCAAGCTGCTGGCCCGCGACGAGCCCGAGCGCCGGGTCCTCATCAACACCATCGGCCCGGTCTGGGACGGCAACGAGGTCTGGCTGCTCACCGCCGGCGGCGCCACCTTCGCGGCCTTCCCTGCCTGGTACGCCACCCTGTTCAGCGGCTTCTATCTGCCGCTGCTGGCCATCCTGGTCTGCCTGATCGTCCGGGTGCTGGCCTTCGAGTACCGGGCCAAGCGCAGCGACCCGCAGTGGAAGCGCAACTGGGAGCACGCCATCTTCTGGACCTCGCTGCTCCCCGCTTTCCTCTGGGGCGTGGCCTTCGCCAACATCGTCCACGGCGTGAAGATCAACGCCGCCGGCGACTACGCCGGCAATGCCCTGGACCTGCTCAACCCCTACGCCCTCCTCGGCGGGCTGGTGACCCTCTCCCTCTTCACTTTCCACGGCGCCGTCTTCGTCGCCCTGAAGACCGTCGGCGACATCCGTACCCGCGCCCGCACCCTGGCTCGCACCCTCGGCCTGGTCACCGCGGCGCTGGCCCTCGCCTTCCTGATCTGGACCCAGACCTCCAGCGGCGACGCCTGGTCCCTCGCCGCCGCAGTGATCGCCGTCGTCGCCCTGATCGCCGCGCTCGCCTTCAACCAACTGGGCCGCGAGGGCTGGGCGTTCATCTTCTCCGGCGTCACCATCGTCGCGGCGGTGGCGATGCTCTTCCTCGCGCTCTTCCCGGACGTCATGCCCTCCAGCCTCAACCCGGCCTGGTCGCTCACCGTCTCCAACGCGTCGTCCTCGCACTACACCCTCAAGGTGATGACCTGGGTCGCCGGGATCATGACGCCGGTCGTCCTCATCTACCAGAGCTGGACCTACTGGGTGTTCCGCAAGCGCATCGGCGTCCGCAACATCCCCGCCCACTGAGGTAGCCATGAAGCCCGTCGACCCCCGCCTGCTCCGTCACGCCAGGACGACCAGGACCTTCCTCCTGCTCTCCACGGCTCTCGGCACCCTCAACGCCGTCCTGGTCATCGCCCAGGCCATGCTCATCGCCGACATCGTGGTCGAGGCGTTCCAACACAGCAAGAGCCTCACCGCCCTCACTGCCCCCCTCCTGGCCCTCGCCGCCGTGGCCGCGGCCCGAGGCCTGACCTCCTGGGCCACCGAGACCGCCGCCCACCGGGCCTCCGCCGCGGTCAAGTCCGAGCTCAGATCCCAGCTCCTGACCCGCGCCACCGCCCTCGGCCCCGACTGGCTGACCCGGCAACGCAGCGGAGAGCTGGTCACCCTCGCCACCCGCGGCATCGACGCCCTGGACGACTACTTCGCCCGCTACCTGCCCCAGCTCGCGCTCGCGGTCGTCGTCCCGATCGCCGTCATCACCCGCATCCTCCTTGCCGACTGGCTCTCGGCCCTGATCATCGTGCTCACCCTGCCCCTCATCCCGGTCTTCATGGTGCTCATCGGCCTGGCCACCCAGTCCCGGATGGACCGCCAGTGGCGCACCCTGGGCCGGCTCTCGCACCACTTCCTGGACGTCGTCGAGGGCCTCCCCACCCTCAAGGTCTTCGGCCGCGCCAAAGCACAGGTGGCCTCGATCCGCCGCACCACCGACGACTACCGCCAGGCCACCCTGCGCACCCTGCGGATCGCCTTCATCTCCTCCTTCGCCCTGGAACTGCTCTCCACCATCTCGGTCGCCCTGGTCGCCGTCGGTATCGGCACCCGCCTGGTCGACGGCAGCCTCGACCTCCGCACCGGCCTGCTGATCCTGGTCCTCGCTCCCGAGGCCTACCTGCCGATCCGTCAGGTAGGCACCCACTACCACGCCAGCGTCGAGGGCCTGGCCGCCGCCCAGCAGATCTTCGCCGTCCTGGAAACCGAGCTCCCCACCCCCGGCACCCTCCCCACCCCGCCCCACCCCACCATCGAACTGCGCGACGTCACCGTCCCCCACGCCCCGGCCGTCCAGTCCCTGAACCTGACCATCGAACCCGGCCGAACCCTGGCCGTCACCGGCCCCTCAGGAGCAGGAAAGACCACCCTTCTCTCCCTCCTCCTGGGCTTCACCACCCCCGCCACCGGCGCCATCACCATCAACGGCGCGCCCCTGACCAGCCACGACTGGCACAAGCACATCGCCTGGGTCCCCCAGCACCCCTACTTCTTCGCCGGCACCATCGCCGACAACGTCCGCCTCGCCCGTCCCGAGGCCACCGACGCGGAACTCGCCACCGCACTTCAACACGCCCACGCGCACGAGTTCGTCAACGCCCTCCCCCTGGGCGCAGCCACGCTCCTCGGCGAACACGGCTCCGGCCTCTCCGCGGGCCAGCGCCAACGCCTGGCCCTGGCCCGCGCCTTCCTCGCCGACCGCCCGGTGCTGCTCCTGGACGAGCCCACCGCCAACCTCGACACCGCCACCGAACAGGCCGTCGTCGACGCCATTCGCGACCTGACCCGCGACCGCACCGTCATCCTCACCGCCCACCGCCCGGCCCTACTCGCCCTCGCCGACCGCACCATCAACCTGACCACGGCGCCGCCTGTCCTTTCTCCCCCCACGCCACGGGAGGGGGTGGGACGGGGCGGGGTGGTCGCGGCAGGGGCCGTCAAAGCGAAGAACGAGTCAGCGGCGCTCAAAGGCGGAAACACGCTTACCGACTCGTTCTGGAGCAGGCCCCAGAGCGACCGCCCCCCCCCCCCCCCCCCCCCCCCCCCCCCCCCCCCCCCCCCCCCCCGCCCCCCCCCCCCCCCCCCCCCCCCCCCCCCCCCCCCCCCCCCCCCCCCCCCCCC